>DBBK01000006.1 GCA_002292165.1 Brevundimonas sp. UBA986 | reverse complement strand
GGCGGGGGTCGGTCTGGTCCAGCGGCTGGATCAGGCCCTGGGTCTGGCCGCCGAGGCCCTGATCCCGACGCGCCCGCCGCCGAAATATCGCGCGTGGGAGGCCCATGCCGAACCCCTGTGCGACATCGCCGGGGTCGAGGGGCGGTTGCCGGAACTGGCCGCCGTCCTCGCCGCGGCGCTGGAAAAGGACGGGCAGGGTGCGCGCGTCCTGACCCTGACCGGCTTCCGCACCGATGGCCGGACCACGTCACTGACCATCAAGTCAGGCCTGCCGGGCCGTGAGGTCTCCGTCTGGCTGCGGCTGTTCCGCGAGCGGGGGGTGGAGCGGCTGGATCTCGGCTTCGGCGTCGACGCCCTGATGCTCTCGGCCGACCTGACCGAACCGCTGAAGGCGCATCAGGTCTCGCTGGAGGATGAGGCGGCGGCCCGTCATGCCGAAAGTCTGACCGCCCTGATCGACCGGCTCTCGGCGCGTCTGGGCGAGGGGGCGGTGCGGGTCGCGGAGCCGCAAGGATCCTGGCTGCCCGAACGCGCCGAACGCTGGCGGCCCGCCCTCGGTATGAAGAAGACGGTGCGGCCGGATGCTGATGTCGCCGAGGCCGATCCGCGTCATCGCCCCATCCTGCTTCTGGATCCGCCCGAGCCGGTCGAGGCCATCGCCGAACTGCCCGACGGGGCGCCGGCCCTGTTCACCTGGCGCAGGCTGGCGCGCCGCGTCGCCCGCGCCGACGGGCCCGAGCGTCTTTCGCCCGAATGGTGGCGGCCGCCGGCCCCGGACCGCGAGGCCCGCACCCGCGACTATTACCGCGTCGAAGACGATCAGGGCCTGCGCTACTGGCTGTTCCGCGAGGGGCTCTACGGCCGCGAATACACCGGCGCGGACAATGAGCGCGCCCCGTCCTGGTGGATGCACGGGATGTTTCCGTGAGCCAGTCTTCCCAATGGTCGGGCGAATACGCCGAGCTAGGCGTCATGACCAACTTCAGCTTTCTGGAGGGGGCGTCGCATCCGGGCGAGCAGATGATGCAGGCCAAGGCCCTGGGCCTCGCCGCCGTCGGCGTCGCCGATCGCAATACGCTGGCGGGAATGGTGCGCGCCCTGATGGGCGCCGAGGATCAGGATATCCCTCTGGTGGTCGGTTGCCGGCTGGGCTTCCTCGATGGGACCGAGCTGATCGTCTTCCCGCGCGACCGCGCCGCCTATGGCCGGCTGTGCCGCCTGCTGACCCTCGGCAAGAGCGAGATCCTGGATGGTCCGGCCGTGGCGGAATGCGGAGCGCCGGCCTCGAACGTGGTCGACTTCCCCGGCGGCGAGGCCCGCCCGGAAGCCGCTGATCCCGCGCCGGATCCTGATCCCGTCGACCGAACCATCAAGGGCGAGACCCGGCTGACCTTCGATCAGGCGGTCGTCTTCGGGGAGGGAATGATCGCCCTGGCCGTCGCGCCCATCGTCCCCGACGCCGCCTTCGAGGCGCGGCTGACGGACTGGCGCACGCGCTGGCCGGATACCCTCTATCTGGCGGCCCAGCCCCTGTGGCGCGGCGACGACCGGGCGCGGCTGAACCGGCTGGCGGCCATGGCCGAGCGCACCGGCGCACCCCTGATCGCCACCAACGCCGTCCTCTATCACAAGCCTGACCGTCGCCCTCTGCAGGACGTCCTGACCTGCATCCGTGAGGGGACCACCATCGACGTCGCCGGGGTTCGCCTCCAGTCCAACGCCGAGCGCCACCTGCGCAGCCCCGCCGCCATGGCCCGCCTGTTCCGGGGCCATGAGACGGCGCTGGAACGGACGATGGAGGTGGTCGCCGCGTGCAAATTCTCCCTGCGCGAGCTCAGCTATCAATATCCGGACGAGCCGGTGCCGCCGGGGTGGTCGCCGCAGGGCTGGTTGATCCGCCTGACCTGCAAGGGCGCAAGAGCGAAATGGCCCCGGGAGAACGGGCCGGTCCCGACAAAGGTCGTGGAGACCATCCGCAAGGAACTCAGGTTGGTCCGCGAGCGTGACTACGCCCCCTATTTCCTGACGGTCCATGACGTCGTCGCCTGGGCGCGCGATCCGGAACGGAACATCCTGTGCCAGGGCCGAGGATCGGCGGCCAATTCCGTCATCTGCTTCTGTCTGGGGATCACCAATGTCGATCCGACCCGTCAGGACATGCTGATCGAGCGCTTCATCTCTTCGGAGCGATCGGAGCCGCCCGATATCGACGTCGATTTCGAGCATGAGCGGCGCGAGCTGGTCATGCAGTATGTCTATGACCGCTACGGTCGCGACCGGGCCGGCATCGTGGCGACCATTATCCACTATCGGCCCCGCTCGGCGATCCGTGACGTCGGCAAGGCGCTGGGCCTGACCGAGGACGTGACCGCCCGGATGGCCGACACCGTCTGGGGCTCATGGGGCGACGCGGTGAAGGACGACCATGTCGATCAGACGGGTCTCAATCGCGACGACGCCCGTATGGCGCTGGCGCTCCAGCTGACGGCGGAACTGATCAAATTCCCCCGTCATCTGTCACAGCACGTCGGCGGCTTCGTTCTCAGTCAGGGTCCGCTGGTCGAGATCGTTCCCATCGGCAATGCGGCGATGGAAAAACGCACGTTCATTGAATGGGATAAGGACGACATCGATCATCTGAAGCTGATGAAGGTCGATGTCCTCGCGCTGGGTATGCTGACAGCCATGAAGCGCGCCTTCGCCTTGATCGAGGGCAGCTATGGCGAGGCATGGGCGCTGGACACGGTCCCCAGGGAGGCGCCCGAGGTCTATGAGATGCTGTGCAAGGCGGATTCCCTCGGCGTCTTTCAGGTCGAGAGCCGGGCGCAGATGGCCATGCTGCCGCGCCTCCAGCCCCGCGTCTTCTACGATCTGGTCGTGCAGGTGGCGATCGTCCGGCCGGGACCGATCCAGGGCGGGATGGTCCATCCCTATCTGAAACGCCGGCTGGAGCGTCGGCTCCACGAGACGGAACATGGCAAGGGCAGCTACCGGTTCGAAATGCCTGGCTCCCGGGAAGACCCGCAGGAACTGGCCAATGTGCTGCGCAAGACGCTGGGCGTGCCCCTGTTCCAGGAGCAGGCGATGCGGATCGCCATGGTCGCGGCCGAGTTCACCGGCGGGGAGGCCAACGGCCTGCGCCGGGCCATGGCGACCTTCCGGCACATGGGCACGATCGGTGAATACGAGAAGATGATGGTCGAGCGGATGATCGCGCGCGGCTATGAGCCCGATTTCGCCCAGCGATGCTTCGATCAGATCAAGGGGTTCGGGGAGTACGGATTCCCGGAGAGCCACGCCTGTTCCTTCGCCCACATCGTCTATGTCTCGGCCTGGGTGAAATGCGTCTATCCCGAGGTGTTCGCGGCCTGTCTGCTGAACAGCCAGCCGATGGGGTTCTATGCGCCCGCCCAGATCGTGCGGGACGCCCGGGAGCATGGGGTCGAGGTACGACATCCGGATGTGAACGCCAGCGACTGGGATGCGACCCTTGAGACGCGAGACGACCAGACGCGCCGCGCTCTGCGTCTCGGCCTTCGCGCCATCGACGGCTTCCGGGAGGCCTGGGCGGAGCGGATCGCGGATGAGCGGGCGCTGGCCCCCTTCGCCGATCTGGAGGACCTGCGGCTCAGGGCGAAGCTGCCGCCCGCGGCGCTCGACCGATTGGCGGAGGCCGACGCCTTCGGGTCGCTGAAACTGTCGCGGCGCCAGGGGCTGTGGGCGGCGAAGGGCGCGCCCCCGGCCGCGAGCGCGCCCCTGTTCGAAGCCATGGGGCTGGACGAGGCCGACGGCCGCCCGCCCGAGGCCTTGCCGGAACTCAGCCCCGGCGAGGAGGTGGTCGGCGACTATCAGACCATCCGCCTGTCGCTGAAGGGTCATCCGGTGTCCTTCCTGCGCGATCGGCTGACGCAGGCGGGCGCCCTGACGGCGCTGGACTATCAGTCGGCCCGGGCGGGGCGGCGGGTCGCGGTCGGTGGCGTGGTTCTGGTGCGCCAGAGGCCGGGCTCGGCCAAGGGGGTGGTCTTCCTGACGCTGGAAGACGAGACCGGGGTCGCCAATCTGGTCGTCTGGCCGGACGTCTTCGAACGCTTGCGTCCCGTCGCCATGGGCGCGCGCATGATCCTGGCGAAGGGCCGCATCCAGTGCGCCGAGGGCGTCAGCCATCTGGTGGTCGAGGACCTGATCGACTGGACCCCGATGCTGGGCCACATCAGCGAGGACGACCGGATCACGCCCGATCCGGCCCCGGGATCGGGCCATTCGCCCAGCAACCCCAACCGTCGCCGCCATCCGCGCGACGTGCGCATCCTGCCCGGATCGCGGGATTTCCACTGAGGCGAAGGGCTCCGACAGGCCGCATGCGACACTGCGGCGACGGTCCGGATTCATCCTTAAGACTTGTCCGGTCTTTCCCGGCGTGCTGCTTATGCGCCCAATCGCGCCGGATGGGCGCACCTGAAGGAGCAGTCGCTTGAGTATGACGGATGGGGGAGGGGCTGTTGAAGCGCCTCAGAAACAGTTTCTGGGACACCCACGGGGGTTGGTGATCCTGTTCTTCACCGAGATGTGGGAACGGTTCTCCTTCTACGGCATGCGGGCCTTGCTGGTCCTGTATCTGACCCAGCATTTCCTGTTCGACGCGAACAACGCCCAGGGCATTTACGCGGCCTACGCCGCCCTGGTGTATCTGATGCCGGTCATCGGCGGGGCCATCGCCGACCGCTTCCTGGGCTCGCGCAAGGCCGTGACCATCGGCGCGCTGCTGCTGGTCGCCGGTCACTTCCTGATGGCGTTCGAGGGCTCGGGCGGCAAGGAGTTCATCCAGTACCAGGGTCGTGAATATCCGATCGTGGTCGAGGGTCGCGACACCAACCGCCAGCTGTTCATCATGGACGGCGAGAAGCGGGTTCCGATCAAGATCGGGCCGGAAGGCATCCGGGTTCTCAACCTGCCGACGGCGGTCGAGAGCGCCCAGGCCGTCGCCGCCTCGCCTTCGCCCGAAGCCGTTCCGGCGACCGCCACCGTGACCGATCCGGCCGCGGCCGCGGTTCCGGCCGACGGTCCGGCCGCCGCCGCCGCCACCTCGCCCGAGGCGGCCGTGGCCCGGGCCCAGGCCGACAACGCCGCTGCGGGCTTCCCCAATGAGATCGCCAACGGCGCCTATGAGAAGAAGACCCAGGTGGACCTGACCGGTCAGGCGACCCTGTTCTTCGCCCTGGCCCTGATCATCGTCGGCGTCGGCTTCCTGAAGCCGAACATCTCGACCGTTGTGGGCTCGCTCTACGAACAGGGCGATCCGCGTCGCGACGCCGGCTTCACCATCTTCTACGTCGGCATCAACCTGGGCTCGGTCCTGGCCTCGGCGGTCTGCGCCTGGCTGGGCATCAAATACGGCTGGAAGTACGGCTTCGGCCTGGCCGGCATCGGCATGCTGGCCGGTCTGATCACCTTCTGGGTGGGCCAGAAATGGCTCGGCAACCGCGCCGATCCGCCGGCCTCGGCCAAGCTGGACAAAAAGACCTTCGGCATCCCGCGCGAGGCCTGGATCTATATCCTGGGCATCCTGTTCGTCGTGCCGATGTGGCTGATCGTGCAGCAGCACGATGCGGTCGAGGCTTCGCTGCTTTACCTCGTGCCGGCCGTCTTCATCGGCCTGCTGGGCTATTCGGTGATCTTCATCAAGGGCGACGGCCGCTGGAAGATGCTGGCGGCCCTGCTGCTGACCATGTTCTCGGTGGTCTTCTGGGCCCTGTTCGAACAGGCGGGCTCCAGCCTGACCCTGTTCGCCGACCAGTCCACCGAGATCCCCGGCTGGTTCAACGCGGCCATGACCCAGACCTTCAACCCCGGCACCATCATCATCTTCGGCCCGATCATGGCCGGTCTGTGGGTGTGGCTGGGCAAGAAGGGCCTGGAGCCCAATGTGCCGGTCAAGTTCGGCATGGCCCTGGTCGGCGTCGGCGCCGGCTTCCTGCTGCTGGTGTGGGCCGCCCACACCCAGGCCGACAGCGCCTTCAAGGTGCCGTTGATCTGGCTGTTCCTGGCCTATTTCCTCCACTCGATCGCCGAGCTGATGCTGTCGCCGGTCGGCCTGTCCATGATCACCAAACTGTCCGTGCCGCGGATGGTCGGGATGATGATGGGCGCCTGGTTCATGGCCTCGGCCCTGGCCCACATCATCGCGGGCCTGGTCGCCAAGTCGACCTCGACCGAGACGGTCGGCGGCGTGGTCACCAACCCGGAATTGGCCCTGGCGACCTATGCCAAGGTGTTCCAGGAGATCGGCATCTGGGGCGTCGGCTTCGGCGTTCTGCTGCTGCTCGGTTCGCCGGTGCTCAAGTGGATGATGAAGGGCGTGAAGTAGCGTCTGATCCCCGGCTCAAAAAGAAAGGGCGGCGCCGTCGGCGCCGCCCTTTTTCGTTATCGACCGTGTGAGCGGCCTCGAACGAAGGCTGATCAGAAGGTTTTTCTTACGCGGAACGACCAGAAGGTGCGCGGGTCGATCTGGCGGTCCTCGGTGAAGGACACCGCCCCGGCCGCGCGGTCGGAATAGACGGTGCGGCGGATCTGGAAGTCGTTCCAGATGTTCAGCTGGCCGCGGATCGACAGGGTCGTGGTCGGTTTGTACTCGACGAAGGCTTCGTAATACTCCGCACCACGCCAGCCCGAGACCTGGTCCGGGTAAAACTGCTTCTGGCCCAGCAGCGGCAGGATGTTGATGCCCCACTGGGTCTTCCACGAATGGATGTCCTGGGAGAAGCCGACATTGACCTGGGTCGGACGCACGCCCGAGATGGGACGGGTCTCGTGGGTGGTCGGGTCGGTGACCTCGGTCTTGTTCCAGTCGTTGCGGAAGGTGAAGCGGCCGCCGGGAATGTGCAGCTTGTCGGTCGGGACCACCACGTTCAGCGACAGCTGATCGAGCGTGCCGTCGCCGATGTTGCCGGTCGCCGACAGGCCGCCGGGCAGGGGCAGGCTGTCGATCACATCGATGATCTTGTCGTGGCGATAGCCGATGGAGACGATGCCCTCGCCCCAGAACCGGCGCTCATAGGTCAGTTCCGAGATCCAGCGCTGTTCCGGCTCCAGATCGACGTTGCCGCCATAGACATTGCCGTCGTTCAGGTCGGCCGAGGCGGCGAAGTCGCCGAAGTCCAGCTGACCCAGCTCGCGCTCGAAGCGGAAGCGCAACTGGTTGTTGGGCCGGGGCGTCCAGGTCGCCAGGAAGCGCGGCTTGGCGAAGAAGAAGCTCTTCTCCTGATTGGCGTCGCCCGACTGGCTGATGGTCGAGGCCTCCATGCGCAGGCCGCCCTCCAGGGTCAGGTCGGGGTGGATGCGCCAGGTCGCCTTGCCGAAGGCCTCGCCGCGCGTCTCCTCGACCTTCACCGAGGCCGAGGGCAGGGGGATGTTGGTCCCGCCGATGGTGAAGGCCTGTTCGACCTCCAGCATATTGTAGGCGATCTCGGCTCCGGCCTCGAAGGTCAGGGCGGGCGAGCGCTCGTTGCGGACCAGGCCGCGCAGGATGCTCTCGGACGAGTTGCCGCTGGCGTTGAAGGCCTGTTCCGGGTCGGCGACGCCATTGAATCGGGCGTTGCTGGTCGAGGTGTTGTCGAAGTCCTCGTACTGATGGATCAGTCGGGCCTCGGCCGTCCAGCGGGCGTTCAGCGGGCGGGTGTAGACGATGCCCAGCTCGCCCGAGGTGCTGTCCTGCTCGTCGCGGCTGTCGCGCAGGACGGTCGGGGAGGTCTGGGTCTGGATGCCGTGCCAGTCGTTGATCCCGATGCGTGCGGTCAGGTCGATCTTGCCGCCGGCGAAGGGCCCCGAATAGTTGCCGCGAATGCCGTTACCGCCGCCGTAGCCGTCGGTGAAGACGTGCTCGTCGCGGGTGACGTTGCCATTGGCGTCGCGGCGGATCACGCGGCCGACGCCGTTGGAATCGCTCATCCCCATGCCGTCGCTGAGGGTCACGCCCCAGCTGCGGTCGCCGTTGGTGGCGGTGAACTGGTAGCTGCCGCCGTAGATGTCATGGCCGCCCTCGAACAGGGTCGAGTTCCAGGTCAGGATCGACTGGTGGCTGGTCCCGCTCTTCAGGATCACGTTCACGACGACTGAATAGCCCTGCATGTCGATGCCGGCGGCGCCGCCGCGGACCAGTTCGATGCGCTCGACCCGGTTGGCCGGGGTGCGCGACAGGACGTTGGAGCCGGTGTCGTTCTTGGACGCCGGGCGGGCGTTGTTGATCAGGACGTTGCCGACCGAGCCCTCGAAGCCCCGGCTGCCGGAGCCGTCCTCGACCGAGAAACCTGGAACGCGGTTGACCATGTCCAGCGCCGTATTGGGCCGCTGTTCGGCGAAGAAGTCGGGGGTGAAGACCAGAACGCCGCGCTGGGTCGCGTCGGCCAGGGGGGCGACGCCGGGACCCGCCTGGGTCGGGCCGGTCGGAACCGGAGCCTGGGCGACCTGGGGATCGGTTCCGGCGAACGCCAGAGTCGGAGCGCCGGCGGCGCTCAGGATCAGGGCCGTGGAGGCCAGCAGGATTGTCTTGGTCATCGCCTTGGGGTTCCCCTCTTTCGTGATGAGGGTTTTGGAGGGACAGGCGGTCTGTCTCCAGTTACAAGGCTGAAAGGTGGATTAAATCGCCTCCATCATTACAGGAAAGTCATGTGGATGTTCTGTAATCGTCAGGCCATTATTCGAACATGATGACATTCCGCCGCCTGATTTCAGTGTTCGCGCTCTGCGCCGGCCTTGCCGTTGCGCCCATGGCCGTGGCCCAGACCCCGTCTCAGGACGAGTCTGCGGATCGCGTCGAGGACGTGGTCGTCACCGCCCGCCGGGCCGGGGCGCCGATGTGGGAGATTTCCGACGGGGCGAGCACGGTCATTCTGATCGGCGCCCTCAGCGGGGTGCCGCGCGATTTCGAATGGCGGCCCGAGGCGCTGGAGGCGGCGACGGCGCGGTCGCAGCGAATCCTCTATCCGCAGGAGGGCCGGGCCTCGCTCAGCGACGTCTTCCGGCTGATCTGGCGCATCCGCACCATCGCCCGCCTGCCCGAGGGCAAGACCACGGCCGACTATCTGTCGCCGGAGTGGCAGGCCCGGCTGGAGGCGCTCAAGGCCGGTGAGCGCGATCAGAAATGGCGCACCCAGAGCTTCGTCGGCCTGAGCTTCGACCTGATGGAACAGGCCGGCTATGCGCGGGGCCGCAACCGGGGCGCCGTCGACGCGGTCCGGGGCGCCGCGCGGCAGGGCCGGATCGGCGGCGAGCCGGTCGGGATCGTGCGCGGCGACGAGATGATCGACAATCTGATCACCCAGCCGCCCCAGACCTATCTGCCCTGTCTCCAGGCCTCGATCCGGGCGGCCGAGGCGGGGCCGGCGGGCGCCGCGGCGCGGCTGGACGCCTGGCGTTCGCTGAAGGTCCCCGAGGTGCTGGCGACGCCGTTGGATCAGGCGGTCAGCCTGTGCTGGCCCTGGGGCGACCCCGAGATCGCGCCCGTGCTGCGCGGCCAGTGGGCCGATGCGGCCAAGCTGGCCCTGACCCGGCCCGGCGTGACCATGGGGGTGGCCCCCTTGCGCGTCCTTGCCGAGCCCGGCGGGGTGCTGGACCAGCTGGAAGCCCAGGGGCTGGACGTCGAGGGCCCGATCTGGCGCCCCGATCAACGCTGAGGCTTCAGTAGAACAGGCCGGTGTTCGAATTGGACGGCGCGGGCGTCTTCACCGGCGGCGGGACGGCGTTGCGGTCCAGATAAGGATGGACC
Organism: Brevundimonas sp. UBA986; assembly: GCA_002292165.1. Taxonomy (GTDB): domain Bacteria; phylum Pseudomonadota; class Alphaproteobacteria; order Caulobacterales; family Caulobacteraceae; genus Brevundimonas. The sequence continues at coordinate 6,586 of DBBK01000006.1, read as the reverse complement.
TCCTCACCAGGTCGGGGCGGCGGCATCGGGGCCGGGCCGGTCTCGGTGTAGGCGGGCTGTTCGGCGTGGTAGTCGTCGATGGGAGCGCCGTCGGTCGAGGCCGGTTGCGCCTCCGGCAGCTTGCCGTCGAAGCCGTTGTTCAGCTGACCCACCTCCATGACGCCGCCGGGCGCCACGTCGGGCTCGACCGGGGCCACCACGGCGACGCTGAGGTCCGCGCCGCTTCCGGCTCTGGCTTCGTCATCGCCGCCGGCCAGCATCAAGCCGCCGAGACCGAGGGCGGCGACGACGACGACCCCGGCGATGATCCACCGGGCCCTCGGCTGGCTGAGATAGTCGAGCACGTCCTTGCCGGTCATCGGCGTGTTCCTTTCGGTCCAGGCGGTCGTTTCTAACGCTCAAACCCCGGGCTCGCCAGCGGGGTTCCAGCGCCGCAGAGATCAGAGCGGAACGGCAATGCGAGGAGGGGGGTCCTTCGACCCTGTCGCAACTCCTGACTGTGGCCGTTCAACCGCAGTGCAGCATTTTTGGGTGCGCTGCACTATTCCCAAAAAATGGCGTTTGCTAAGCATTGAAAAATCGAATGATCCCCGGGGGAAGGTTGGCGGCTTCGGGGCTTTTCGGATTTGGACTGGATCGGTTTGGGGTCCGGCGTCCGGCCACTTCCCGTGTCCGGCCTTGAGCTGAGGATGGGCATCCAGTGAACGAATCCGTGGGCCAGATTTCGCTGGGCAGGAAGCTCGAGATCGATAGATTCCGACCGTCCGGTTTCGACTATATGCGCCTGATCCTGGCGCTGTCGGTTCTCATTCCCCATTCCGCGCTGGTGGCCCAGGGCGAGGCCTACGGGGTCTGGTTCTTTGCGGCGGGCGCACCCTATTTCAAGCTTATCCTCCCCGCCTTCTTCGCACTGAGCGGCTTCCTGGTCGCGGGCAGTATGGAGCGCAGCAAGACGCTGGTGACCTTCCTGGGTCTGCGTGTCATCCGCATCTATCCCGCCCTCATGGTCGAGGTGATCCTGTCGGCCCTGTTGATCGGCCCCTTCGTCACGACGCTGCCGCTCGGCGACTACTTCACCGACCCGAAATTCTTCCACTATCTGGTCAACGTCACCGGACACATCACCTATTATTTGCCCGGCGTTTTCACGACCAATCCCAAGCCGGACATCGTCAATCTGCAGCTCTGGACCGTGCCGTGGGAGCTGATCTGCTACCTGTCGCTGACCGCCCTGATCCTGGTCGGAGGAAAGCGGTCGCGGCATATCGTACTGGCCGGCCTCGCTTTCGCCTTCGTGGCCGGGATCGTGGTGCGGGTCGTGCTTCCGGCCCTGAAGGGCGCCGACACCTTCGTGCCGTTGACCGGTCACGTCTGGGGGCCGGAGCTGGTGCTCAACTTCCTGTGCGGCGTCACCATCTATCTTTACCGTGACGTCCTGCCCTGGAACCGGTGGTGGGGCCTCGCGGCGCTGGCGCTGTCGGTCTTGCTGCTGCAGTTCGCGCCGGCCGGCCAATATCTGTCCATCCTGCCGATCGGCTATGCGACGGTGTTCCTTGGGCTCTGCAATCCCAGGCGGCACCGGTTCGCGGGGGTCGCGGACTATTCCTACGGCGTCTATCTGTACGGCTTCGTGGTTCAGCAGTTCGTCGCCTACGCCCTGCCTTTCACCCGCGTCTGGTATCTGAATCTGCTGTTCGCCGTTCCCTTGAGCCTGCTGTGCGGCGTCGTGTCCTGGCATCTGGTCGAAAAGCCGGCCGCCGGGTTGCGTGAGCCCCTCAAGAAGCTTGAAGCCGCCTGGCTGCGGCTCAAGGCGCGTTTCCCGGCGCCGTGGTCTTAAGCCCCCGCGGCTCTGTCGGACTCCGGAGCGTAACCGGGGCCTGGCCGGCGTCCCTTCAGACCGCCCCTAGACCGCGGTCCCGCCGACGGTCAGGCCGCCGATCTTGAGCGAGGGCTGGCCGATGCCGACGGGGACGCCCTGTCCGGCCTTGCCACAGACGCCCACGCCCGGATCGAAGGCGAAGTCGTCGCCGATCATGGTGACGTTCTGCAGGGCCGTGGCGCCGTCGCCGATCAGGGTCGCGCCACGCACCGGGGCGGTGATCCTGCCGTCCTCGATCAGATAGGCCTCGGTGCACTGGAAGACGAACTTGCCGTTGGTGATGTCCACTTGGCCGCCGCCGAAATTGGCCGCGTAGAGGCCGCGCTTCGTCGAGGCGATCATGTCGGCCTGTTTGTCCTTGCCCCCTTCCATGAAGGTGTTGGTCATGCGCGGCATGGGCATGTGGGCGAAGGACTGGCGGCGGCCGTTGCCGGTGGCGCGCTGGCCCAGCTGGCGGGCCGAGAGGCGGTCGTTCATCAGCCCGACCATGATGCCGTCCTCGATCAGGACGGTGCGTGAGGTCGGGGTGCCTTCGTCGTCGACGCTGAGCGAGCCCCGGCGGCCGGCGATGGAACCGTCGTCGACCACGGTCACGCCCGGAGCCGCGACCCGCTTGCCCATCATGCCGGTGAAGACCGAGGAGCCCTTGCGGTGGAAGTCGCCCTCGAAGCCGTGGCCGATGGCTTCGTGCAGCAGGACCCCGGGCCAGCCGGCGCCGAGAACCACGTCCATCTCGCCGGCCGGGCAGTCGACGGCGTCGAGGTTGACCAGGGCCTGACGCAGGGCCTCGTCGACCTGGGCCTGCCAGCGTTCGGGCGCGACCCAGGCCTCGAAGCCGGCGCGGCCACCGGCGCCGGCGGAGGCGCTCTCGCGGCGGCCGTTCTTCTCGACAGTGATCGAGACGTTCAGCCGGACCAGGGGGCGGATGTCGCGCACCGTCATGGCGTCGGCGCGCAGGATCTCGATGGCGCGGCGCTCGCCGATCAGGGAGGCCGAGACCTGGACCACGCGCGGATCGCGGGCCCGGGCCCAGGCGTCGATCTCGGCCAGAAGGGCGATCTTGTCGGAGAAGGCGGGCGAGGCGAGCGGGTCGACCTCGTCGTAGAGTTTCTGGTTGGTGGCGCAGGGTCCTTCGGCGGTCACGCCGGCATGGCCGGCCTTGGCCAGGGCGGCGCTGTCGGCGGCGCGGCGCAGGGAGGCGGCGGAAATCTCGTTGGCGTGGGCGTATCCGGCCGTCTCTCCAGCGACGACGCGCAGGCCGAAGCCTTCGGAGGCGTCATAGGCGGCGGACTTCAGCCGGCCGTCGTCGAACACCAGGGATTCCGATTCCGAGCGCTCAAGGAACAGCTCCCCATCGTCGGCGCCGACGAGGGCGCCTTCGAGGATCGACAGGGCCTCGGACGGGTCGACCCCGGCGGTTTCGAGGATGGGGGGCGGGGAGGTGTGGACAGTCATGGGCGATAGATAGGACGCGGAGGACGGTTCGTCACGGGCGGTTCGTAATGGGAGGCGGCGGAGTGGGGTGACGTGCAAAAGAAAATCCCCCTCCCGCAGGGCGGAAGGGGGATCAGCAGGTCAGTTTCGGTGCGGCCTATTCCTGGCGGACGTCGCCCGAACCGGTGATGGACTGGCGCAGGGTCGCCGGCGGGGTGAGGAGCTCCAGATCGCCGGAGCCCGAGAGGTCGGCGACTACCGCTCCGGTCGGGGCGACGCGGGCGTCGCCGGAGCCGGAGATGTCGACATTGGCGTCGGTGGTCAGAAGATTTTCCAGATCGCCGTCGCCCGAGCCGGTCATGGTCAGGTCCAGGGCCTTGGTCACGCCCGAGACGCTGAAGTCGCCGCTGCCCGAAGAGTCGATGGTCAGGCTTGGCTGGTCATAGGCCTTGACGGTCAGGTCCGAGGAGCCGCGCAGGTCGAAGATGTGCACGGCCGGGGCGGTGACCACGATGTGGACCTCGCCGCTGTCGACCCAGATGCCCTTGCCGTTGGCGCGGCGCCCGAAGACGATCGTCTCGCCGTGGTGGCTGTCTTCGCCGGTCCAGACCAGACGATCGCCCTCGATGCGGACCTTGTCGACCCGGTCGGCCGGCCCCCGGACGGTGATGCCGGGAGTGTCGCCCTGGACGTATTCGACGTCGGCCGAGAGATCGACCACCAGCTTGTCGCCGCCTGCCCAGGCCAGGGTGCGGGTGACTTCCGCCGCCTGGGTCCCGTCCTGACGGGTGATGGTCAGGTCGCCGCCGTCGCCGTGATTGGGGAAGGTCCAGTTCCAGCCGTGGGCGGCCATGTCGCGACCGCCGATGGCGACGCCGCCGGCCATGGAGGCCAGGGCCAGCACGAAGGCGGCCCCGGCGATGATGAGAAGGGTGCGGATCATGCCGGGTCTCCCGAGCTGGCGACGGCGTGGGGTTCAAGGGCCGGCTTGAGCAGCCGGTAGTGCAGGCGGGCGAACCAGATCAGGCCGTTCACCAGCAGGACGGTCGCGACCGACAGCAGGGCTCCGACGGTGACGGCGCAGGCCATCAGGCCCAGGCCGATGAAGAAGGCCGCGACGCCGCCGCCGGGGAAGCCCGCGAAGGGACCGGCGACCATGACCGCGATGCCCGAGCCGAACAGGGCCACGACCGCGACGAAGCAGCCGAACAGGGTCCCGATGACGCCCATCAGGATCGGCAGCAGGATGATGATGTCGATCGCGCCCAGACCCAGCACCGCGAAGACGGCGCCGGCCGCGGCCGACGGGGTTTGTTCCTGGGTCCAGCGCTTGACCCCGGCCTCGGCCTTGAGTTCGCGCGCCAGACGGTCGGGATCGCCCAGGGCGGAGGCCACCTCGGCCTCGGAGCGCCCGGCGGCCTTGCCGTCGTCGAAATGAGCCTCGTAGTCATTGAGGATGTCGGCGGCGGTCGAGGTCGGCAGTCCGACAAGGCCCCGCTTCAATCGGGCGAGAAAGTCGGCGCGCGTCATTGGACGTCTCCAGTCGTGGTGGCTGTTTCGGGGACAGGGCTGAGCGGGGCCTCGTTGAGGACCGCGTCGACCGCGTCGGTGAAGGTCTTCCAGTCGGCGGTCTGGACGGCGAGCGCCTCGCGCCCGGCGTCGGACAGACGATAGTATTTGCGCGAGGGGCCGGCGCTGGATTCGACCAGATAGGTCTCGACGAGTCCGTCGGACTGCATCCGCCGCATCAGCGGGTAGATGGTCCCCTCGCCCATGTCGATCGCGTCCGACAGGCGGCTGGCGATCTCATAGGCGTAGCTGTCGCCTCGCTTGAGGAGGGCCAGGACGCACAGTCCCAGCACTCCCTTCTTCAACTGAATCTCTATGGTTTCGGGCACGGCGTGTCCTCCTTCGATGAAGGGAGACTATGGCAAGGTATCGTGCGTCGCAAGGTAGCTGTCTAAACATGACTGCGATTTAATGATCGACCCTGATGACTGTGTGGCTTCTTCGCGGCGCGGACCGCTTGGCAAGCGTGAAACGAGCCGATAAGGACCGGCAGAGCGCCGTGTTCAGAGAGCGCGGCGGGCGTTGCGAGTCGCTCGCAAAGGCCTGTTGCAAATGGGATTATGGGGGTCCGCATGGGATTGGGGCTGGGGCAGAACATGGTGCGCATGCGCAGGACCGTCGGCGGGCTGATGGCCTCGGCGACCTTGGCCTTCATGTCCGCGCCGGCCTGGGCGCAGGATCGTCTGGGTCAGCCGACGCCGGGCGCGATCGACCTGCAGCCGGCCGCCTCCGCCCTGAAGCATGACGCCATCTGGTTCCACAACGTCATCCTGCTGCCGATCATCACCGTGATCAGCCTTTTCGTTCTGGCGCTGATCATCTGGATCGCCGTCCGCTACAACAAGAAGGCCAATCCGGTCCCGGCGCGCTGGAGCCACAACACCCTGATCGAGGTCATCTGGACCCTGGCCCCGGTGGCCATCCTGCTGGTCATCTCGATGTTCTCGTTCAAGCTTCTGTTCGCCTACCACAACACCCCGCCGGTCGATCTGACCATCAAGGCGACCGGCAACCAGTGGAACTGGGCCTATGAATATCCGGACCAGGGCATCGCGGAGTACGTCTCCAACGTCCTGCCCGAGGCCGAACTGGCCAAGCGCGGCATGCCGCACGACCTCTACCGCCTGGCCGCCGACGAGCCGCTGGTGGTGCCGGTCGGCAAGGTGGTCCGTGTTCTGGTGACCGGCGCCGACGTGATCCACGCCTTCGCCCTGCCGGCCTTTGGTCTGAAGACCGACGCCGTCCCGGGCCGGGTCAACGAGACCTGGTTCCGCGCCGAGCGCGAGGGCATCTTCTACGGCCAGTGCTCGGAACTGTGCGGCGACGACCATGCCTTCATGCCCATCGAGATCCGCGTGGTCTCCCAGGCCGAGTTCGAGAAGTGGGTCGTGTCCAAGGGCGGCTCGATGACGAAGAAGGATGACGCGGCGGCCGCNNCCGCCGCCGCCGCTGACGCCGCCGTTCCCGCGGCCGCCGCCGGCGCCGCCCCTGTCGGCGCCACGACCGGCGCCCCCGCAACCGCTCCTGCCGCGGCTCCCGCCGCGCCGGCCGCCCAGTAATCGCGAGCCTGGAAGAGATCATGGCCACCGACATCACCGCCGACGACCACGCGCACGGGCACGACGCCGCTCACGACGCGCACGACCACAAGCCCGGCTTCTTCACCCGCTGGTTCCTGTCCACCAACCACAAGGACATCGGCAC
>DBBK01000014.1 GCA_002292165.1 Brevundimonas sp. UBA986 | reverse complement strand
AACGACAGCCGCGGCTTCTACACCTCGCGCTGTTTCTCCACCTTCCTCATGGAAGGCATGGCGATGCTGGAAGAGGGCTGGGCCCCGGCCCTGATCGACAACGTCGGCCGTATGACCGGCATGCCGCGCGGTCCGCTGGAGATGCACGACGACGTCGCGCTGGACCTCTCCTACAAGATCGCCAAACAGACGGCTCTGGATCTGGGCGACAAATACGTCCCGGCAGAGGGCGCCGACATCGTGGCGAAGATGGTCGAAGGCGGCCGCTTCGGTCGCAAGAACGGCATGGGCTTCTACGACTACGCCACCAAGCCCAAGACCCTGTGGGCGGGCCTCGCCGAACTGGCGCCGGTCACCAGGCACATCGACGGCCCGGAAGAGCCCGGCGCCTTCGCCCAGATCGACGAGTTGAAGACTCGCCTGCTGTACCGTCAGGCCGTCGAAGTCGCCCGTTGCTGGGAAGAGGGCGTGATCGACGACCCGCGCGAGGCCGACCTCGGCGCCATCCTGGGCTGGGGCTTCGCGCCCTGGACCGGCGGCCCGATCACCCTGATCGATCAGACCGGCCTGGCGAAATTCGTGGAAACGGCCGACCGTCTGGCCGCGACTTACGGCGACCGCTTCAAGGTCCCGCAGCTGCTGCGTGACATGGCCGCCAAGGGCGAGACCTTCTACGGAAACTTCGCCGGCGCCCAGAAGGCCGCCGCCTGAGGATGCGAGGCCGGCCCCCGCGCGTTCGCGGGCAGGGGCCGGCTGTCGTCTCGTCTGCCGAGCTCCCTTGGCAGGCGAGATTGGGCTTGGTTGTCCATACGCCCACGGATAAGGTCCCCTCTACCCGAACTTGCAGACCCCCTGGCATGGGAGAGTCTGGTTCCGGCTACAGCAACCGAGAGGGATTCAATGGCTCTGGCGCTGCCGGACTGGTCGATAGACCATGTTGTCATCGTGGATGGGCGGGTCGAGATTGAAGGGTGGATTCTTCCACCGCGCAACGCCGCCGACATCGAGGTTCTGGTCAACGGAGAACCTGCGGAACTTCAGCTCCGGGAAGCGCGGCTTGACGTCAAGGACGCCTGGATCGCCCTTGAGCAGGTCGAGCCGCTCAGCTTCACTGCCTTCGCCCCTGTCCCGGCGGGCGTCATTGAGTTCGAGCTGAGATGCGATGGGGTCATTCGCCCCCTGAACGGTTGGTCCCAGGCGCAGGACGAGCGGTTTTCCGTGCCCGAAGGCACACGCCGCGAACGCGTGCACGGCACCGCGGCCGAACAGAACTTCCTTCGCACCGGTCACAGCAACTATCGTCGGATCAAGGCGCTGATCGCCCGGTTCGCACCCCGGAAGCGGAGGCCGATCCGCATTCTGGACTGGGGCTGCGGAGCGGGTTCCGTCGGGCGCTATGCGATCGTCGATCCGCAGCTCGACTATACGGGCGCCGACATCGACATCGACAACATCGCATGGTGCCGCCAGCATATCGATCCTGATCGCTTCATCGCGATCGATACCGAACCGCCTACGCCGCTGAAGAAGTCGAGTTTCGACGTCGTTTTCGGCATTTCGGTCCTGACCCACCTCAACGAGCAAAACCAGTTCAAATGGCTGGCGGAGCTGCGGCGGATCACCCGGCCGGGCGGAATATGTCTGCTGTCCATTCTCGGCGTTCAGGCCCAGGCGAAAATCCCCTGGCTTCTGACCGACGCCTATGCGTTGGGTGCCTATGGCTTTCAATTTATTGAGGAAGTTCACGAAATCGGCCAGATCGTCGGTCAGGACACCTATTACGGCATCGCCTATCATCTGAAGCCCTATGTTCGCCGCGAGTGGAGCCGTTGGTTCGATGTCATCGATTTCGTGCCCGGCGCACTGGGACACCAGGACGTGGTTGTCCTTCGGCGCCGGCGTTTCCCGAAGTGGATGCGCGTGAAGCGTTGGCCAAAACTCGCCCTTGACGCCATTTCAAGCCGGGGCGGCCCTGTGCGGACTCCCGAGCAAAGCGCGAGGGATCAGGCCTGAAATGCAATACGGCCCCGGGAGCGATCCCGGGGCCGTTCTGATTTTGGGGTTACAGGAGCGGCGGCCGCGTCCCCCGACGCCGCCAGTCACCGACCGATCTCGACGCGTCCGGCGCCTCCCGTTGAACGGGAGTCAGGCCGGCGCGAACGGAAATCATCGCGTGATGATCCCCCGAACGGAAGCACAAGCTTTACCTTAACGGTGGCGTGTTTCAAGTTTGGGACGAAATCAAGCTCGGCTTTTCGCCCTCAAGGCGAATGTCGCCGTCTCCGCTCGCCGACGTTCACATCTCAGATGATGTCCAGCGGCTGGGCCGTGGTCGGGGGCGGGAAGGCGTGCTCCAGGACGGCCATGTCCTCGGCGTCCAATTCGATCTCCAGCGCCTCCGCATTGGCCTCGACATGGGCGACGGTCGAGGCCTTGGGGATGGCGATGATCCCCTCCTGGCGCAGGATGGAGGCCAGGGCGATCTGGGCGGTGGAGACGTCGTGCCGGTCGGCGACCGCGACCAGGGCCGGATGCTCCAACAGACCCCCCTTTCCCCCGCGTCCCAGCGGCGAATAGGCCATCAGGGGCATGGTCCGCTCCTGCGCCCAGGGCAGGAGGTCGAACTCGATGCCGCGCGAGCCCAGATGATAGAGGACCTGATCGGTCTGGCAGCCGGTCCCGCCGTCCAGGGCCTCGATCCGGTCCATGGCCCTGAGGTCGAGGTTGGAGACGCCCCAGCGCGCGATCAGCCCCTCGTCGATCAGCTCCTCGAAGCCGGCGATGATCTCGTCCATCGGGAAGCGGCTTTCCCAGTGCAGAAGATAGAGATCGAGCCGGTCCACGCCGAGGCGCTCGAGGCTCTTTTCGCACGCCAGCATCATCGACATCTCGCCGGCGTTCTCGGGCCGGACCTTGGAGACGAGGAAGACCTCCTCGCGGCGATCCCTGATGACCTCGCCCACCAGCCGCTCGGACCTGCCGTTTCCATAGAGTTCGGCGGTGTCGATCAGGGTCAGGCCCAGGTCGAGCCCGCGCGACAGGGCCGCCTGTTCGGCGTCGGCGGTCTTCGGATCGTCGCCGATCTCCCATGTGCCTTGGCCGAGCACGGGGAGCAGGGTACCGTCCGGAAGCGAGGTCATGCGGGTCATGACCCTTCAATGCACGACGCCCGCCAAGGGTGCAAAGGGCGGCGCCGACCGGGCCGCGGGAGAGGCGCCATGCAAACCCGGATCATCAGGACCGACGGCCTGAACCAGCAGATCGTCGAGGCCGGCGAAGGCCCATTGGTTCTGCTGATCCATGGCTTCCCCGAGCTGGGCGTCAGCTGGCGGGCGCAGGTTCAGGCCCTGGCGGCAGCCGGCTATCACGCCGTGGCGCCCGACATGCGCGGCTATGGCGGGACCGACAGGCCGGAGCGGCGCGAGGACTATTCGATCCTCAAACTGGTCGGGGACATGGTCGATCTGGTCCGGGCGCTCGGCGAGAAAACCTGCGTCGTCGTCGGCCACGACTGGGGCGCGCCCGTCGCCTGGCACTGCGCCCTGCTGCGGCCCGACATCTTCAGGGCGGTGGCGGGGCTTTCGGTGCCGTTCCAGCCGCGCATCCCCAAGGGGGCGCCGACGCCGATGATGGCGGCCCTGGCCAAACGGGCGGGTCTCGGCGACCTCTATATCAGCCGTTTCCAGCCGGACGACGCCCATGCCGACTTCGACGCCGATCCGGCGACGGCGCTCAGGAAGATGTTCTGGTCCTATGACGGCGCCACGCCGGATGAGGGCCTGTCGACCGGTTTCCTCGCGCCCGGCGTCTCCCTGCTGGAGAGCATAGACGACGACGCGACCCTGCCGCCCTGGCTCAGCGAGGCCCATTTCGCCGAATACGTCGCCGCCTTCTCCTCGGGCGGCTTCCGCGGCCCGATCGACTGGTATCGCTGCATCGATCTGAACTGGAGCCTGACCGCCTTCATGCAGGGCAAGACCATCGACCAGCCGTCGCTGTTTCTCGTCGGCGAGCGGGACCCGGTGCGCTGCTATGCGGGCCAGCACGAGACGGGGCTGTCAAAATGGCTGACCGATCTGCGGGGCCAGACCGTCCTGCCCGGCGCGGGCCACTGGCTGCAGCAGGAACGGCCGGAGGAGATCAGCGCGGCCCTGCTGGCGTTCCTCAAAGGGCTGTAAGCACCGGAGGCCGCAAGCCGTCTTGATGCGGGATGTCCCTGACGTATCATCCCGGAGTGGCATGCGGAGGAGGGACTGATGAGGCCGGGACGACTACCGCTCTGGGCTTTGGCGGGCCTTGTCCTCTCCAGCGCCGCTTACGCCCGGACTCCTCCTCAATCAGCCGATCCCGGCGCCTCGGCCGTCGAGGACGTGACCGTGGTTGGGGCGGCGTCGCGGCGCGCGATGGAGATCTATGCGCGCCGGAT
>DBBK01000218.1:16543-16852 GCA_002292165.1 Brevundimonas sp. UBA986 | reverse complement strand
CCAGCCCAGCTGGCGCATCAGCACGACCTCGTGGCGATAGTCGCCGCCGAAGCCGCCGTCTTCCTCGGGCATGGCGAGGGTCAGCAGGCCCGCATCCCCGGCGTCGTTCCACAGCTGGCGCGGGACGCTGGAGTCAGCGATCCACTGCTGGACCTTCTCGGGCGGCGCATGTTCGTCGATCCACTTGCCGACGCTGTCCGAGAAGAGGGTGATTTCCTCTTCCAGCATGAAGTCGGGGGAGGGGGTGGTGATGACGTTCATTTCAATCTCCTCCCCATCCCTTGAGATGGGGAGGGGGACCGCGAAGCG
>DBBK01000218.1:0-16447 GCA_002292165.1 Brevundimonas sp. UBA986 | reverse complement strand
GCCACCTCCCCATCGCTGTGCGACGGGGAGGAGACGTGTGTCGTCAGAACGCTTCGGCCGGCATGGCCATCAGGACGTCGGCGCCGGTCTTCATCTTGGTCAGGTGGGCCGCCGCGTCGGGCAGGATGCGCTCGACGAAGTAGCGGCCGGTCTGCAGCTTGGTGACGTAGAACGGGTCGGTGTCGCCGGCGTCGATCTTCGCCTGGGCGGCCTTGGCCATCTGGGCCCAGAGGAAGGCCAGGGCGGTGATGCCGAACAGGTTCAGATAGTCGGTCGAGGCGGCGGCGGCGTTGTCCGGATTGGCCAGGCCGTTCTGCATCAGCCACATGGTGCCGTCCTGCAGCTTGGCCTTGGCGTCGGCCAGGCCGTCGACGAAGGGCTTCACGGCGTTGTCCGTACCGTTCTCGGCCACGAAGGCGTCGATGTCGCCGAACCAGCTCATGATGGCGCGCCCGCCCTGCGACGGCAGCTTGCGGCCGACGAGGTCCAGGGCCTGGATGCCGTTGGTGCCCTCATAGATCATGGTGATCCGCGCATCGCGCAGATACTGGCTGGCCGTGAACTCCTCGGTGTAGCCCGAACCGCCGTGGACCTGCATCGACAGCGAGGCGACGTGGAAGCCCTTGTCGGTCAGATAGGCCTTCAGCACCGGGGTCAGCAGACCCATGTAGTCCTTGGCCTTCTGGGCGGTGGCTTCGTCGGCGGATTCCTGCAGGTCGGCCTGGAGCGCGGTCCACAGGATGAAGGCCTGGCCGCCTTCGACGAAGGCGCGGGCTTCCAGCAGCATACGGCGCACGTCGGGGTGGACCATGATCGAGTCGGCCGGGCCGTTCGGGTTCTGCGGACCGGTCAGGGCGCGGCCCTGCAGACGGTCCTTGGCGAAGGCCACGGCGCCCTGATAGGCGGCGGCGCCGATGGCCAGACCCTGCAGGCCGGTGCCGAGGCGGGCCTCGTTCATGACGACGAACATGTTGTTCATGCCGCGACCTTCTTCGCCGATCAGCCAGCCGGTCGCCTCGTCATAGTCCATGACGCAGGTGGCGTTGCCGTGGATGCCCATCTTGTGCTCGAGGCCGCCGCAGCGGACGCCGTTGCGCTCGCCCAGCGAGCCGTCCTCGTTGACGAGGATCTTGGGCACCAGGAAGAGCGACAGGCCCTTGATGCCGGCCGGAGCGCCTTCGACGCGGGCCAGAACCGTGTGGATGATGTTGTCGGCGAAGTCGTGCTCGCCGGCCGAGATCCAGATCTTCTGGCCGGTGATCTTGTAGGTGCCGTCGCCCTGCGGAACGGCCTTGGTGCGCACCATGCCCAGATCGGTGCCGCACTGGGGCTCCGTCAGGTTCATCGTGCCGCCCCACTCGCCGGTGGTCATCTTGGGCAGGTATTTGGCCTTCAGCTCTTCCGAGGCGTTGGCGTGGATGCCCGCGTGGGCGCCGGCGGTCAGGCCCGGATACATCGAGAAGGCCGCCGAGGCGCCGGCGGTGAACTGGCCGAAGGCCATGCCGACGACGGCGGGCATGCCCTGACCGCCGTAGGCCGGATCCGCCGACAGGGCGGGCCAGCCGGCCTCGACCATCGCCTTATAGGCTTCCTTCCAGCCCTTCGGACCGGTGACGACGCCGTCGTTCCAGTGGCAGCCTTCCTTGTCGCCCGGGTTGTTGATCGGGGCGATGACTTCCTCGGCGAACTTGCCGCCTTCCTCGAGGATCTGCTGAACCAGATCCGAGGAGATGTCCTCGAAACCGTTCTGGTTCGTATAGCGATCGATCTCCAGGACCTCGTTCAGGATGAACATGAGGTCGCGGACAGGCGCCTTGTAGGCCATGGATTACACTCTTGCTTTGAAGGGGTGACGCGCGGGGTGGCCCGCGAAGTCGGAGTGGTGGTGGTCGTGGTCGATCCGCGCCGAGACGATGGACTCGTACTCCTCGGCGCCCGGCAGAAGGTCGGGGCGGATGTTCTTCAGCCGCTCCTCCATGGCCGCGCAGGCGGCCTCGGCCATCTCGATGGCGCCGTCGAGGTCTTCGCGCTGCTGCTTCAGGGCCTCGATCTGGGCCCGGTGGCGACGCAGGGCGATGGCCATCTGATGGATGTTGCCGTCGTTGCGGTCGTACAGATCCAGCATGTCCTGGATCTCCTGAAGGGTGAAGCCGATGCGGCGGCCCCTCAGGATCAGCTTGAGCCGGGCGCGGTCCCGTGCGTCATAGACGCGGGTCTGGCCCTTGCGTGCAGGGGTCAGCAGGCCCTTGTCTTCATAGAAGCGCAAGGCGCGCGCCGTGGCCCCGAACTCGCGGCACAGCTGGCGAATGGAATAGGTGCGATGATCGTCGGCGGTCGACATGGGAAGCGTCATAACTTGACGCGCACGTAAAGGGAAGGTTTTTCGTTTCGATGGCGCGAAAGCACGTCAACGACGCGGGTGTGGCCAAACGCAATTTGCCGCAGAAGACCTGCGTCTCCTGCGGCAAACCGTTTGTCTGGCGCCGAAAATGGGCGCGCGATTGGGATCAGGTGAAGTTCTGTTCGGACCGTTGCCGATCGACAGGGATCAGCGGGCGCGACGACCCAGCAGCACCGGCACGGTGATGGCCAGCAGGAAGACGTTGACCAGGGCCAGGCCGATATCCATGCCGAAGGCGTGGACGCCCAGCATGACGGTCTCCAGCGCGACCAGACCGGCCGTGGCGACCATCAGGATCGGGCGGCCGATCTTCCACGAGGCCAGGGGGGCAAGGACGCCGATCGCCAGGACGATCTCGGCGAGGCCGAGGCCGCGCACGAAGCTCTCGCTGACGAAAGCCGGCCAGTTCATCAGGGCGACGAGGTTGTCCATCGGCTCGGTGATCTTGGCGTAGCCGGCGGCGATGAAGAACATCGCGATCCAGCCCTGCAGCGTCCAGAGCGCGAGGTTACGGTAGGTGGCTGCAGTGCGTTCGCGCGCGGTCAGCGGGCGCGAAACGGAGGCGGTCGTGAAGGTGGCGGCCATAGCGGGACCTGGTGTGGAGAGAGAGGTAACGGGGGGAGGAATGCGTACGCGAAAGCGAACTGGTAATCTGCAACAGTCGCGATATCGGATCGCCGTCCTGCTTGCGCAAGGGGTATATGGCGCAGATACCGAGAAATGTCATCAGCCGTAGACATCAGCTGATGACTTAGCCGATCAACGTGTGTTTCAGGCGACAGATCGGGGGCCAGAGACGCGGTCTCGATCCGGTCGTACGCTTACTGAACAGGCGGCTTCATCGACCCTCTCCGGGGCCGAACCGTGACAGTATGCATAAGGATTCGTAATGTAGGCTTTACGCTGGCCTACGGTCCGATCCGGATAGGAGCCGGATATGGTGACGCTCAGGGCGTTGTGAAGCCCCAGGCCTGACGCGCCGTCTCCAGCCGGGCCAGTTTCGTCTCGAACCCCGACCAGTCGTCGCCCATGGCGATGTCGGCCCACAGGGTCTCGACCTCGTCGATCAGCATCTCTTCCGGTTCGGCGGCGGCGAACATTGGATGTTCCAGCCGCTCGGGTCGGTCCGGCTCGTGCTCGAACAGGGCGAAGCGGAAGGCGTCGAAGGCCTCGCCCTGATAGATCGCGGCGCGCGGTCCGGCCAAGGCCCGGGCCGAGGAACTGAAGCCGGTGAACCAGTCGAAGAAGAGCGGCTCCCAGCGCAGGGGCGCGCCCGGCTGCTGGGCGCCCTCGCGCAGCAGGGCCAGGGTGCAGTCGGTCAGGCGCTGGTCCGCCGCCTCGCCCAGCGACTTCACCCCCAGTCGCATCAGGAAGGCGGCGCGCAGGTGGCGGATATAGGCGGGGCCGAAGCCGTTCAGCACGTCCGTCAGCGGCCCGGCGTCGGCGACCAGCTTCAGGCAGCCGGCCAACTGGGTCAGGTTCCAGAACACCGCCTCCGGCTGGCGCGCGAAGGCATAAAGACCCGTCTGGTCGAAATAGGCGGCGGTGAAGCCCGGCTGGTACGAGGGCAGGAACCGCCAGGGGCCGTAGTCGAAGCTCTCGCCCGTGACGTTCAGATTATCGGTGTTGAGCACCCCATGGACGAAGCCGGCGGCGATCCAGCGCGCCGTCAGCCGGGCCGAGGCCTCCACGATGGCGGCCAGCAGGCCCGGCGCGTCCCCTTGCGCGACCTCCGGGTGGTAGAGGGCGCGGACATGCTCGACCAGCTGTTCGATCAGTGCGGTGCGCTGGAACCAGGCCGCGCGCTGGAAGGTCCCGAAGCGGACGTGGCTGTGCTGCAGCCGGACCAGAACCGCAGACCGGGTGGGGGAGGGCTCGTCGCCGCGCTCCAGCGCCTCCCCGGTCTCGATCAGGCTCAGCGCCTTCGAGGTCGGGACGCCGAGGCTTTCCAGCATGGTCGCCGCCAGCACCTCGCGCACCCCGCCCTTGAGCGTCAGCCGCCCATCGCCGGCGCGCGACCACGGCGTCGTTCCGGAGCCCTTGGTGCCTAGATCAAGAAGCCGGGCGCGGTCGTCGCGAAGCTGCCCGGCGAGGAACCCCCGCCCGTCGCCGAGGTCGGGGTTGTAGGTGCGGAACTGATGGCCGTGATAGCGCATGGCCAGAGGCCCCGGTTGGCCGGGCAGAGGCTGGAACCGCCCGAAAGCCGCGATCCATTCGGCGTCCGACAGTCCCTCCAGCCCGACCGAGGCCGCCGCCCGGTCGTTGCGATAGCGCAGCCGGGTCTCGGGAAAGTCTGCCGCCTGAACCGGATCGCCAAACTCGGCGCCCAGATCGAAGAAGCGCGGTTCGGGGCGATAGGCGGAGGTCACGGGCATGGCGCCCAGATGGACGCTGCCGGCGTGGGGCGCAATGCCGGGGCGTCAGGCGCTCGCGACTCCGGCCTCGAGCAGACCGTCCAGCGCCTCGAACTGCTCGGGCCAGGCGCCGGTGCTTCCGGAGGCGAGGGCTTCGTCGAGCGCTTCCTTCGAGGGATAGAGGTCGTGCACCACGACCGTGGTCTTGCCGTCCTTTTCGGTGAAGGTCGCCGTGGTCACGGCGCCGTCCTCGCCTTCCTCATTGGTCCAGACGATGCGGGAGGGCGGTACGACCTCGAGGTAGCGGCCAAAAAAGGCCATGGGCTGTTCCGAGGCCGGGTGGCCGAACACATAGCGGTACGAGCCCCCCGTCCGGACATCGGTCTCGCAGGACAGGAAGGTGATCCCGAACGACTCTGGCGCCCACCATCGCATGATCAGCTCGGGCGTCGTCCACGCCTCGAACACCAGGCGCGCGGGGGCGTCGAGGGTTCGTGTCACCACGAGCTCCCGGTCGGAGGTCCGTTCGACGGTCGTGCGGCTGATCATCTGTCTTCTTCCTTCCGTTTCAAATCCTCGACGACCTGATCCAGGGCGTCGAAGCGGGCGTCCCAAAGCCGGTGGTGCCCCTCGATCCAGGCTGCCTCCTCCTCGAGGCGGCGCCGGCCCAGCCTGCAGGTCCGCACGCGCCCGACCTTCTCGGTCGTGACCAGCCCCGCCTGCTCCAGAACGCCGACATGCTTCTTCATGCCGGTGAGGGTCATGTGGAACCTGTCGGCCAGCTCCGTGATCGAGGCGTCCGAGCGCCCGAGCTGCTCCAGCACGCCGCGGCGGGTGGCGTCCGAGAGGGCGGCGAACGAGGCGTCGAGGCGGGATGTGGAATACTGCACCATTTGGTTCAGTGTTAGCGGCTGATCGGCCGGGCTGCAAGCGGCGTCTTACGGTTTGCGTTGAACCGAACCGCTGCCGTGGGTATTCCTGTTCCCAGAGATCAGGCCCGCCGCGCGGGTCAGGCCGGCGCCGCCCCACTTCACTATCTGAGGGACGGAAGCATCCGGTCCGGCGCCCGTCGATAACCTGGCGCCACGGAACAGACCCCTTCGCAGGAGGCCCCCGTGGCGAGCAAACTGACCCTCGATTTCCTCAAGACCGAGACCGCCTCGGGCGTGGCCCTCGGCCTCGCCGCCGTGGCGGCCCTGATCGTCGCCAACTCGCCCTGGGCGGCGGACTACTTCCACTGGCTGAAGAGTTATCAGGTCCTCCAGCTCGGTCCGCTGCGCCTGGAGGAGACGGTCTCGGACTGGATCAAGGAAGGTCTGATGGCGATCTTCTTCCTCGTGGTCGGGCTGGAGATCAAATACGAGATCCTGAAGGGCGAGCTCAGCGATCCCCGCAAGCTGGCGACACCGGTGCTGGCGGCGCTGGGCGGCATGGTCGCCCCGGCCCTCGTCTATCTGGCCGTCGCGGGGCTTCTGGGCGGGCCGCACGCGGGCTGGCCCGTGCCGCTGGCCACGGACATCGCCTTCGCGCTCGCCGTCTTCGCCCTGGTCGGCAAGGGGCTGCCGCCGTCGCTCAGGGTCTTCCTCCTGACCCTGGCCATCGTCGACGACCTCGGCGCCATCGCCCTGATCGCGGCCCTGTTCAGTTCGGGCGTGCAGTTGATCCCCCTTCTGGGCGTGCTCGGCCTGCTTGTCACCGGCGCGATCTGGTCAGGCGTGGGCCGCATCCCTGCGCCCTACTGGGTCATGGGCTTCTTCGGCGTCTGGCTGCTCACGGTCGAGGCGGGGATCAGCACCTCCCTGACCGCCGTGGCCTTCGCCGTCATCGTGCCGATCAAGCCGCGCAGCGAGGATCATCAGAGCCCGCTCAAGGAGGCCATGCACGACCTGCATCCCTACGTCTCCTGGCTGGTCCTGCCCCTGTTCGCCTTCGCCAAGGCGGGGGTCTCCTTCGCCGGCCTGTCGCTGGAACAGGCGGCGGCGCCTCTGGTGCTCGGGATTGCGCTGGGCCTGTTCCTCGGCAAGCAGATCGGCGTCTTCGGCGCGGCCTGGCTGGCGGCAAAACTCAGGGTCGGCGCCCGGCCGACCGACGCGACCTGGCTACAGATCTACGGCGTCAGCCTGCTGTGCGGCGTCGGCTTCACCATGAGCCTGTTCATCGGTGCCCTGGCCTTTCCCGGCGCGGTTGATTCCCCCGAACAGGTCGAGGTTAAGCTGGGCGTTCTCGGCGGCTCGCTGCTCTCGGCCCTGGCCGGCGCCGTCGTATTGTCGATCGCCAACCTTACGTCGCGCAAGGTTTTGGCCGAAACCGACGGGGATACTGCATGAGGCGATCCGAATATTGACCTAGCGTCATGGATATTTGTCGCTTTTGCGTCACACGACACTGGCTTGCGAGATGAAATTCGCCTGAAAGGCGGCGCGGCGGGGCCACAGCTTCTTGTTGCTTTACCCGGCTTGGACTAGGCCAAGGGTTCAAGACTCCATCGCCCCACAAAGAGGACGAGGATCGGGAACAGGAAACGCCGCGGCTGTCCCCAAAGCGGGTTGTCGCGCCATTGAGCCGGGAGCCGCCACATGCGTCTGACGCAGATTCTTCGCACCACCACGTCCGCCGCCGTCGTCGGCGCCGCCGTCTTCGGCCTCGCCGGGGTCGCCCACGCCCAGGACCAGGACGGCCCCGCCTCCTCGGTCGACGACATCATCGTCACCGCCCAGAAGCGCGAGCAGAGCCTGCAGGACGTGCCGATCGTGGTCACGTCGCTGAACCAGGAAGCCCTGAACAACGCGGGCGTGAAGGACATCAAGGATCTGCAGATCCTGACGCCCGGCATGACCGTCACCTCGACCACCTCGGAAGCCTCGACCACGGTCCGCATCCGCGGCGTCGGCACCGTCGGCGACAACCCCGGTCTGGAAAGCTCGGTCGGCGTCGTGATCGACGGCGTCTATCGTTCGCGCAACGGCGTCGGCTTCGGCGACCTGGGCGAGCTGGAGCGCATCGAGGTCCTGAAGGGGCCGCAGGGCACCCTGTTCGGCAAGAACACCTCGGCCGGCGTCGTCAACATCATCACCGAGGCCCCGTCCTTCACCCCCGGCTACAACGCCGAACTGACCTGGGGCAACTACAACGCCCTGGGCGCCTCGGGTTCGGTCACCGGCCCGATCAACGACCAGGTCGCCTTCCGCCTGTACGCCGCCCGCCGCGTCCGCGACGGCTTCAACCCGGTGGACACCGGCGACGGCCCGCGCGCCCAGACCGACGACCAGAACCAGGATTTCTGGACCGCCCGCGGCCAACTGCTGTTCCTGCCCAGCGACAACGCCTCGATCCGCCTGATCGCCGACTACTCCAGCCGCGATGAATACTGCTGCACCGGCACCCAGGTCCGTACCGGCCAGACCTATCCCTTCATCGACGGCCTCTCGAACGGGACGGGCCAGCGTCCGCCGAACGCGACCTATTCGGCCCTGCCCTTCTCGCGCACCGGCTTCGCCAACCGCGGCACCGAACAGCAGATCACCGACCGCGGCATCTCCGCCGAGGGCAATTTCGACCTCAACGCCCTGGGCGGCGCGACCCTGACCACCGTCACCTCGTGGCGCAAGTGGGACTCGGTCAACGGCCAGGACATCGACTACACCGGCGCCGACATCCTGTACCGCAACCCGGACGGCGACTACGGCTATTCCGTCGAGAACGTGACCCAGGAAATCCGTCTGGCCGGCCAGAACGAGAAGCTGGACTGGCTCGTCGGCCTCTTCGCCACGCGTGAGAACATCGACCGCACCGACAGCTACAGCTTCGGCTCCGACTACACGCCCTTCCTGTCCTTCCTGCTGTCGGCCAACCTGAACCGTGCGGTTCCGGCCTTCCCGGTCAGCCCCAATGACATCGGCTGCTTCACCCGCACCGCCCAGACGGCCCTGGGCCTGCAGCAGTGCCTGGGCACCGGCGGCGCGGTCTCGGGCGGCGGCATCGGCTATATCGTCGGCCAGGGCGTCCGCGACGTCTACAGCCAGGGCTCCGACTCCGTCGCCCTGTTCACCAACAATACGTTCCACGTCACCGACAAGTTCGATATCACCCTGGGTCTGCGCTACACCTACGACTCCAAGTCGATGGACGCGCACCAGACGAACATCAACGGCAACTCCAACACCTGTAACGCGGCCCTGGCCAACTCGGCGGCCATCGTCGGCGTCCTGGGCGCCTCGGGTTCGTCGATCCTCGGCACCATGTGCCTGCCCTGGGCCAACAGCGCGTTCAACGACCGCATCACCCATCAGGAAGAGAACGACGGCCAGTTCAGCGGCACGGTCAAGGCCGCCTATCGCTTCAACCCCTCGCTGATGACCTATGTGTCCTATGCGCGCGGTTACAAGAGCTTCGGCTACAACCTCGACCGCGTGCAGAGCGGCGTCACTCCGCTGGCCTCGACCTTCTTCCCCTCGGAACTGGTCGACAACTATGAAGCCGGCTTCAAGGCGACCCTGTTCGACCGCAAGGTCCTGTTCAACGTCAGCTACTTCGATCAGAAGGTTTCGGACTTCCAGCTCAACACCTTCCTCGGCACCGCCTTCGTGGTGGAATCCATCCCCGAGCTGAAGAGCCGCGGCTTCGACGCCGACTTCCTGTGGTTCACCCCGATCGAGGGCCTGAGCCTGTCGAGCGGCCTGACCTACACCGATGCCCAGTACGGCAACTTCGTCGCCGCGGATCTGGCCAACTCGGCCAACTTCCCGCAGCTGTCGCTGCTGCCGGGCCGCACCCCCTCGTTCGCGCCGGAATGGTCGGGCACCGCCTCGGCCAACTTCGAGCGCTCGATCGGTCATGGCCTGCGTCTGGGCGCCAGCCTGACCGCCAAATACACCAGCGAGTACAACACCGGCTCCGACCTGCTTCCCTACAAGCAGCAGGACGCCATGACCCTGGTCAACGGCCGCATCACCTTCGGTTCGGAAGACGATCGCTGGACCTTCGAACTGTGGGGTCAGAACCTGACCGACAAGGAGTACATCCAGGTCGGTTACGCCGCGCCGCTGCAGGGCACCGCCTTCCAGTCGTCGGTCCAGACCACGGGCGCCTATGCGGGCACCTACTACAACCCGGCCCTCGATACGGCGACCTACGACGCCTACCTCGGCCAGCCCCGCACCTACGGCCTGACCTTCAAAGTCAAATACTGATCGTCCCGAAAAGAGGACGGAACTCAGAGGCCGGCCGGGGGAAACCCCGGCCGGCTTTTTTATATCCTCTCCATTGCTTCGCGACGGGGAGCCATCGACCGCCCGCGTCTTCGCGGGTGGGGAGGGGGCGGAAGCTGATGACATCCCTCTCCTTGCGGGAGAGGGCTTGAGCGCATGGCGGCGAAGCCGTCGTCCTCGCGCGAAAGGGTGAGGGAGCGCGGCGTCCGATCGTCCACGCCGCAACCCTTAATCCTCCCACGCCTGACGGCGCGGCCCCCCCTTCTCCCTAGGGGAGAAGGTCCGTTTGCCTACTCCGCCGGCGTCTCGGCCTCTTCGGCCGGATGGTGGTGGTGTTGACCGCCGAACCAGCGGTCCATGCGGCGCTCCAGCCGGGTCTTGACCCCGTCGATCAGGCTGAACACCACCGGCACGAAGAGCAGGCTCAGCGCGGTCGAGGTGATCAGGCCGCCGATGACCGCGATGGCCATGGGCGAGCGGAAGGCCGTGCCCTCGCCGACGGCGGCGGCGATGGGCAGCATCCCCAGACCCATGGCGAAGGTGGTCATGATGATCGGCCGGGCCCGCTTGTGGGCGGCGTCGATCAGGGCCTCGCGCTTGGGCATGCCGCCGCGCATGGCCATGATGGCGTAGTCGACCAGCAGGATGGAGTTCTTGGCCGCGATCCCGGTCAGCATGATGATGCCGATCAGGGCGGGCATGGACATCGACTTGCCGGTGATCAGCAGGGCGAAGAAGGCGCCGCCGAACGACACCGGCAGGGCCGCCAGGATGGTGACCGGGTGGAAGAAGCTGCCGAACAGCAGCACCAGCACGACGTACATCAGCAGGATGCCGGTGAAGATGGCGAAGGCGAAGCCCGCGCCCAGTTCGGCGTTGCTTTCGGCGTCGCCGGTCAGCTGCTGGCGGACCCCTTGAGGCAGCTCCTTCATCGCCGGCAGCTCATTGATCGCCTTGGTCGCGACGCTGAGCGTCGTGCCCGAGGTCTCGGCCGAGATGTTGGCGACGCGCAGCCGGTCCAGACGGTCGATCTGGTTGGGACCGGCGCCGAAGCTGATGTCGGCGACGGCGGACAGGGGCACCACGGCGCCCGAGGCCGTCGGCACCTTCAGGTTCTCCAGCACGCCGAGTTTGGTGCGGGATTCTTCGGCCAGCATGACCCGGATCGGCACCTGACGGTCGCCGAGGTTGAACTTGGGCAGCAGCTGGTCGGCGTCGCCCAGGGTGGCGACGCGCGCCACCTGGCTGATGTCCTGGGTCGAGACGCCCTGCAGGGCGGCGACATCGGCCTTGGGGGTGATCAGCAGTTCGGGCCGGACGAGGGCGGAAGATGAGACGACGTTGGACAGGCCGTCCACGCCGCGCATTTCGCGCTCCAGACGGGCCGCGGCGGGCTCGAGCAGGGTCGGATTATCGCTGACCAGCGCCACCTGCATGATGCCCGCGCCGCCGTTGCCGGAGCCGCCGAACTGCACCCGGGCGCCGGGCGTCTGACGCAGGGTCGGGCCGAAGTCCTTCTCGAACTCCTGCTGGCTCATCTTGCGCTTGCCGCGCGGGACCAGATTGACCGTCAGATTGGCCTTGCGGACCTCGCCGGCGCCGGACCCGCCGCCGGGACCGAAGCTGGTGGTCGCCGAGCCAATGGACGAATAGACGGACTCGACCTCGGGCCGCTTCATGAGCTCGGTGTTGATCCGCTGAACGGCGGCGTCGGTTTCGTCCAGCGTCGTGCCGGGCGGCAGCTGGATGGTCAGGCTGGAGCGCGACTGGTCCTCGACCGGGATGAACTCGCCGGGCAGGCTGGCGGCCAGGAAGAGGGACAGGATGAAGAAGGCGAAGCCCATCCCCATCACCCACAGGCGGTGATCGCAGAAGCGGGCGCGAACCCGCTTCAGGAAGGGCGGTTTGCGCGCGGAACGGCCGAGGTCGAAGTCGGGGCTGGTCGAACGGCCCGCGACGCTCGGCGCGCCGTCCTCGGGAACCGTCTTGCCACGGTCGCCCAGCGCCCATTCCAGGGCGTGCAGATAGGGGCCCATCCAGAACGGATCCTTGTGCTCCTTGCCCTGGTCGCGCTTGAGCAGATAGGCGCCCATCAGTGGCGTCAGGGTCCGGGCGACCAGCAGGGAGAACAGGACGCTCACGCAGGCGGCGATGGCGAAGCTGACGAAAAACTGGCCGACGATGCCGGGCATGAAGCCGGTCGGGGCGAACACCGCCACCAGGGTCGCGGTCGTGGCCATGACGGCCAGGCCGATCTCGTCAGCGGCCTCGATGGCGGCCGGGTAGGGCGGTTTGCCGTCGCGGATGTGGCGGACGATGTTCTCGATCTCGACGATGGCGTCGTCGACGAGGATGCCCACGGTCAGCGACAGGGCCAGCAGGGAGACGACGTTCAGCGACTGTCCGGCCAGATCCATGACCCAGAAGGTCGGGATCAGCGACAGCGGCATGGCGATGGCGGCGATCAGGGTCGCACGCCAGTCACGCAGGAAGACGAAGACCACGGCGATGGCCAGCAGCGCGCCCAGCAGCAGGGCCTCGACCGAGGCGTGGAAATTGTTGATCACATCGTCGGTGGTGTTGGCCACCTGTTCAATGGTGACATCGTCCCGCTCCTTATCGAGCGCTTCGATCTCCTTCATCGTGCGCTGATAGACATCGACTTCGGACGAGCCGATGGCGCGGGCGATGCCGAAGCCGACGACTTCCTTGCCGTTGAACCGGGCGCGACCGCGCTGTTCGGACCATTCGTCGGTGATCTCGCCCAGATCGCCCAAACGCACGGAGCGGCTTCCGACAGGGATCAGGGTCTCACGCAGTTGCTCGACGGTCTTGGCCGAACCCACGGTCCGGATGGCCTGTTCGGCGCCGCCCAGCTCGCCCCGCCCGCCGGGCAGGTTGATGTTCTGGGCGCGCAGCTGGTTGGAGACGGCGGCGGCGGTGACGCCGGCGGCCTCAAGGCGGTCGGGATCCAGCTTGATGCGGATCTCGCGGCTGACGCCGCCGTCACGGCTGATCTGGCTGACGCCCTTCACCGACAACAGGCGTTTGGCCACGGTGTTGTCGACGAACCAGCTGAGCTCCTCGGGACTCATCCCCGGCGCGCGGACGACATAGTTGGCGAAGGGAATGGCGCTGAATTCGATGCGCTGGACGATGGGTTCCAGCACGTCGGCGGGCAGGTTCTGACGCACCCCGGCGACGGCGTTGCGCACGTCGTTGGTGGCCTTCTCCAGGTTCACGCCCAGCTGGAATTCGATTGAGGTCGTGGAGACGCCCTCATTGACCACCGACTGGATGTGCTTGACCTGGCCCAGGCCCGCGACCGAGTCCTCGACCAGCCGTGTGACCTGGGTCTCCATCTCGGTCGGGGCCGCGCCCGACTGGATCACCGTCACCGCCACGACCGGCAGGTCGATGTCGGGGAAGTTGTTGGTCCTGAGCTTGAAGTAGCTGGTCAGCCCCGCCACCGTCAGGACGATGAACATGAGCACGATGGGGATCGGGTTCTTGATCGCCCAGGAAGAGATGTTCTGGAAGCCCATGGCCGGAGTCCTTAGCGGGCGGCGGCGGGAGCGGCGGCAGGCGCCGCGCTGACCGTCACATGGTCGCCGTCGCCGAGGAAGCCGGCGCCCTGGACCACGACGCGCGCGCCGGCCTGCAGCCCGGCGGTGATCACCACCGTCTGGCCGGAGCGTTCGCCGGTGGTCACCGGAGTGAAGCGGACGGTGTTGTTGGCCGCGATCAGATAGACGCCGGGCTTGCCTTCGCGGAACACCACGGCCGACGCCGGGATGGTCAGGGCCGGGTTGTCGCCGACGTCGATCTCGGCGCGGGCGAACATGCCCGGACGCAGCCCGCTGCCGGGGCTCAGGGTGACGCGAGCGACGCCGAGGCGGGTCTGGGCGTCGACCTGCGGCGTGACGATGCGCACGCTGCCGCTGACCGGGCCGTTGGCCTGTTCGGAGGTGACGACCGCGCCCTGGCCGGCCCGGACCAGCGGCAGTTCGGTCTCGGGCACCTGGGCGTCGAGTTCGAGGCGGCCGTCGCGCACCATGCGAAACAGTTCGCTGCCGGCCGAAATGATCTGACCCTTGGTCACGCTGCGGCTGATGATCAGGCCCGAGACGGGTGCGCGGATGGTGGCCTGATTGACCCGGGTCTGGGTCTCCGACAGAGCCGCGCGGGCCGAGGCCAGATTGGCCGCCGAAGCGCGTTGGTTGGCGAGCGAGGTGTCGAGCGAGGCCTGGCTGAGGAAACCCTTCTCCTTCAACTGCTGGGCCCGCGACAGGGCGGCGTCGTCGCGGGCGACGTTGGCCTCCGCCGTCTGCACCGCCGCCTGCTGCTGGCGCAGCTGGGCGCGCAGCAGGACGTCGTTCATCTGCACCAGGGGCTGGCCCTGCCGGACGTACGATCCCTCATCGACATAGAGGCCGACCGCCGTCAGGCCCCCGGTCTCGGCACCGACCGGCACCTCTTCCCAGGCCGAGACGCTCCCCGAGGCCGAGACCTTGCGGCGCAAACTGGTCAGGGTCGCGGTCGCCGCCGTCACCGTCTGGCCGGCCGCTGACTGCGCCTGCTGCGCCTTCTTGGCCGCGTCTTCCTTGCCGCCGCCGCAGGCCGCCAAAAGCGTCAGCACCGCCGTCAGGGCCACGCCCGCATAGGCGCTGCGGGTCCGGGTCATGGTCGTGAGGGCCATGGGTCAGTCGTCCTGTCGATAAGCGCCCGCCCGGGGGAAGCGAGGCGAGAACGTCGAGCTGACGTTCCGGGTTCACTCGCCTTACCGCGTTCGCGGCCCGTTCTCAAACGCCAGCTTCGCCATTACCGGATTGTAATCCGTGCCGGAACCGGTTCCAGATCAGCCGTCGTGCAGCCCGAGATTGGCGTTCCGGCGCCCTCCATGCTAACCGCGCCGCACAATGACGACGCCCCCGATTTCCCGAATCCGCAACTTCTCCGTGGTCGCCCATATCGACCACGGCAAATCGACCCTGTCCGACCGCTTGATTCAATTCACCGGCGGCCTGACCGCGCGGGAAATGTCGGCTCAGGTTCTCGATAATATGGAGATCGAGAAGGAGCGGGGGATCACCATCAAGGCGCAGACCGTGCGCCTGAACTACAAGGCCAAGGACGGGCTCGACTATGTCCTGAACCTGATGGACACGCCTGGACATGTGGACTTCGCCTACGAAGTTTCAAGGTCGCTGGCCGCCTGCGAGGGCTCGCTGCTGGTCGTCGACGCGTCGCAGGGCGTGGAGGCGCAAACCCTCGCGAACGTCTATCAAGCCATTGATAATAATCACGAAATCGTTCCGGTCCTGAACAAGATCGACCTGCCGGCGGCCGAGCCTGACCGCGTGCGGCAACAGATCGAGGACGTCATCGGCATCGACGCCTCGGACGCCGTCATGGCCTCGGCCAAGTCGGGCATCGGCATCGAGGATGTGCTGGAAGCCATCGTCACCCGCCTGCCGGCGCCGAAGGGCGATATCGACGCCCCGCTGAAGGCCATGCTGGTCGACGCCTGGTACGATCCCTACCTCGGCGTCGTCCTTCTGGTCCGCGTCTTCGACGGCGTGCTCAAGGCCGGGCAGCGCATCAAGATGATGCAGTCCGGCTCGACCCACCTCGTCGACCGCGTCGGCGTCTTCCTGCCCAAGAACACCCCGGTCGACCAGCTGGGCCCGGGCGAGGTCGGCTTCATCACGGCCCAGATCAAGGAAGTCGCCCACGCCGCCGTCGGCGACACCATCACCGACGAGAAGAAGCCGACCGCCGAGCCGCTCAAGGGCTTCAAGGAGGTCCAGTCGGTGGTCTTCTGCGGCCTCTTCCCGGTCGACGCCGCCGACTTCGAGGACCTGCGCGCCGCCATCGGCAAGCTGCGCCTGAACGACGCCTCCTTCACCTATGAGATGGAATCCAGCGCCGCCCTCGGCTTCGGCTTCCGCTGCGGCTTCCTCGGCCTGCTGCATCTGGAGATCATCCAGGAGCGCCTCAGCCGCGAGTTCAACCTCGACCTGATCGCGACCGCCCCCTCGGTGGTCTACAAGATCCAGCTGCGCGACGGGACCGAGATCGATCTGCACAACCCGGCCGACCTGCCCGACGTCATGGCCATCGAATCCATCGCCGAGCCGTGGATCAAGGCCACCATCCTGACCCCCGACGACTACCTCGGCGGCGTCATCAAGCTGTGTCAGGACCGCCGCGGCTCACAGGTCGAACTGTCCTACGTCGGCAGCCGCGCCCTCGTCGTCTACGAACTGCCGCTCAACGAGGTCGTCTTCGACTTCTACGACCGGCTGAAATCCATCTCCAAGGGCTATGCCTCGTTCGACTATGAACTGACCGACTACAAGGTCGGCGACCTGGTCAAGATGTCGATCCTCGTCAACGCCGAGCCCGTCGACGCCCTTAGTATGCTGGTCCACCGCGCCCGCGCCGAGACCCGCGGCCGCGGCATGGTCGAGAAGATGAAGGAG
>DBBK01000048.1 GCA_002292165.1 Brevundimonas sp. UBA986 | reverse complement strand
CCAGCCTGCGCTTGGCGTCGGCGTGGGCGGCGACGATCAGGTCAGCCAGGATCTCGCCCTCGCCGGGGACCAGCAGGCTGTCGTCGATCTTCACCGAGGTGATCTCGCCGGCGCCCTTGAGGGCGATCGTCACGAGGCCGCCGCCCGAGGTCCCCTCGGCGGTGGTTTCGGTCATTTTGGCCTGGGCGTCCTGCAGCTTCTGCTGCATCGCCTGGGCCTGTTGCATGAGGGCGTTGAGGTCAGTCATGGCCCCTAGATAGGACGAAGCCGGCCATAGCGACAGAGGGGTGCAGACCGGAGCCTCCGCTCTTGCCAAATCGGCGGCGTTCGCCCAGCGAAACCCAGAATTGCCAAATCCTTGCTTGCAGTGCGGACAAGGAGGCCTATTTTGCAACCACGATTGTTGCTGTTTAGATCAGGACGCCTTCCAATGGCCTATGACGCCTCCACCCGCGACGCCGCGCTCGACGAGACCGCGCTCGCCCAACTGTTCACCGAAGCCCGCACCCGCAACGCCTTCAGCGACCGCCCGGTCACGACCGAGCAGCTGCAGAAACTCTATGAGCTGACCAAGTACGGTCCGACAGCCGCCAACAGCACCCCGGCCCGCTTCCTGTTCATCACCTCGCCCGAGGCCAAGGCGCGCCTGGAGCCCTTCATGTCGGAAGCCAACCGCGCCAAGACGCTGTCGGCGCCGGTCAATGTCGTGGTCGCCTTCGACAACGACTTCCATGAACACATGCCCCTGCTGTTCCCGCACAACCCGGGCGCCAGGGACTGGTTCGGCGACACCGAGGCCCGCAAGGGACCGGGCGTGCTCAACAGCTCGCTGCAGGCCGGCTATTTCATGATCGCCGCCCGCGCCCTGGGCCTCGACGTCGGCCCGATGATCGGCTTTGACGCCGCCGGCGTGAAGGGCGAGTTCCTGGCCGACAGCAGCTGGGTCCCGTCCTTCGTGATCAACCTGGGCTACGGCACCGACGAGAACCTGTTCCCGCGCTCGCCGCGTCTCGACTTCGACACCGCCGCGAAGATCCTCTGATCTAATCCTCCCCCGTTGGGGGAGGATCACCTCAGTCGTCGTCGTCCTCGTCACCCGGCTCGTCCGGGATCGAGGGCAGGGCGACCTTGGGGGCCTCGACGATGTTGGCGATCACCGTTCCCGGGAAGGCGGCCATGATGGAAGCGACGAAGGGATCGGCCTCGACCTCGGCGCGGACGGCGGCGACCTGACGCCGGTTGACCTCGATGACCGTCTCGCCGCCGCCTTCGCCGTTGGCGATCACGAACCACTGCCGCCCGGTCCATTCCTTCAGCCGCGAGGACAGCTTGTTGGCCAGATTGGCCGACATGCCGGTGACAGGCTCGAACGTCAGGCGGCCGGGTGCGAAGGAGACCGGGCGAACATAGCGTTCGATCTCCATCTGCAGAGCGATCTCACGCTTCTCCCCGACCAGTTTGACCACGTCCTCGAAGCTCTGNNCCGCCTCCCCCGCCGCCGCGCGGAGCGCCGCCACCCGAACCGGGCGACAGAGGCTCGCCGTTCTGCAGCTTCTTCAGCGCATCCTCGGGCGCCGGCAGGTCGGCGGCATAGGCGAGGCGGACGATGATCATCTCGACCGCATCGGCCGGGCTCGGCGCGCGCCGCACTTCTTCCAGACCTTTCAGAAGCATCTGCCAGGTGCGCGACAGGGTCCCGGCCGAGATCGCGGCGCCCATGGCCGCCAGGGTCTTGGCCTGATCAGCGGGCAGGCGCGTCGCGTTCGGGCCCAGCATCTTGGCCACCGAAGCGGCGTGGCAGTGCTCCAGCAGGTCGTTGGTCACCTGAATGGGATCCGCGCCATAGCCGTACAGCGTCCGGAAGGTTTCCAGCGCCTCGGGCGTGCGGCCGCCCATGATCTGTTCGAACAGGGCGATGGTCTGGGACCGGTCGGCCAGACCGAGCATGTCGCGCACGATCTCGGTCTTCACCGTCTCACCACGCTCGCCCTGGACCAGGGCCTGATCCAGCAGCGACAGGCCGTCGCGAACCGAACCCTCGGCGGCGCGGGCGATCAGGGCCAGGGCGTCGTCCTCGACCTTCATCCCCTCCTTCACCGCGATCCGGCCCAGATGTTCGACCAGAACCTCGGGCTCGACGCGGCGCAGGTCGAAGCGCTGGCAACGGCTGAGGATGGTCACCGGCACCTTGCGAATCTCGGTGGTGGCGAAGATGAACTTCGCGTGCGGCGGCGGCTCTTCCAGGGTCTTCAGCAGGGCGTTGAAGGCCTGGTTGGACAGCATGTGCACCTCGTCGAGCACATAGACCTTGTAGCGGGCCTCGACGGGGCCGTAGCGGACGCTCTCGAGGATGTCGCGGATGTCGTTGACGCCCGTATGGGACGCCGCGTCCATCTCCATCACGTCCATATGCTGGCCGGCCATGATGGCGGCGTCGTGGACGCCGTGGGCGCTGAGCTCCAGCGACGGGCGGTCGATGACGTCGGTCTGGTTGTTCAGGGCCCGGGCCAGCAGGCGCGCGGTCGTGGTCTTGCCGACCCCCCGGACCCCGGTCAGCATGAAGGCATGAGCGATCCGGCCCGTGGCGAAGGCGTTGGTCAGGGTCCGGACCATGGCCTCCTGACCGATCAGGTCCTCGAAGGTGCGCGGCCGGTATTTGCGGGCCAGAACCGTATAGGCCTCACCCTCGCCCTCGACGGGAACCGGGATGCTGACGGGAACAGGCGTCGGAGCGGGGACAGCGGCGGCCGGGGCCGCGACGGGCGCAGGCACAGCCGCCGGCGCGCCGAACATGTCGTCGGTGTTTTCGTCCCGCTCGGGCAGGTCCTCTTCCCAGGGGGAACCGGAATCAAGGTCGACATCGCTCATGCGGCGAACCTACCGCGAACGCCCCGGTGGAAGCGACTCAAAGAAAGGGGATCGGCCGCACAGGACGGGGATGATGTCCGGGGGCGCCTACTGCCCCTCGGGGAAGTCCGCGCCCTCGGTGACCTCGGCCCAGGCGTCGAAGTCCTTCTGCATCATCTCGATCTTCTGGCGGCCCATGGCCAGCGCCGTCTTGCCCAGCAGCAGGCGCAGCGGCGGGTCCTCCGTCTCGACCGCCTGGATGATGGCCGCGACGGCGCGCTTGGGATCGCCCGGCTGGGCGCCGGAATAGCCCCGGATGGCGGCGCGGCGGGCGCCGGCGGTCTCGGCGTAGTCGTCGATGGTGATGCTCGATTCATTGGCCGAACGCCCGGCCCAGTCGGTGCGGAAGCCCGAGGGCTCGACGATCAGGACCTTGATGCCCAGCGGCGCCACCTCGGCCGACAGGGCCTCGGACAGGCCTTCGACCGCGAATTTGGTGCCGTTGTAGTGGCCCACCGCCGGGAAGCCGCGCAGCCCGCCCATGGAGGAGACATTGACCACCGTGCCCGAGCGTTGCGCCCGCATGCCCGGCAGGACCAGCTGGGTCATGCGGATCAGACCCCAGACGTTGATCTCGAACATGCGGCGGACCTCGGCCTCCTCCGCCTCCTCGATGGCCGCGAAATAGCCGATGCCGGCATTGTTCACGAGGACGTCGATGCGGCCGAAGCGCGCCTCGGCCGCCTTGACCGCCGCCTCGGCCTGACCGGCGTCTGTGACGTCCAGCTTCAGGGTCAGGACATTGTCGCCGCCCGATGCGGCCAGATCGGTCAGGTCGTCGGGATTTCGGGCGGTGGCGACCACCCGATAGCCCCTGTCGATCAGGGCGACGGCCAGTTCGCGGCCGAAGCCGGTCGAACAGCCGGTGATGAACCAGACGGGGGAAGCGCTATCGGTCATGGGAGATCTCCGGGAAGGAGACGTTCAATTGGGAAGACGACCGTGGCCGTTCAACTTGGCCGTTGATCCATCGGTCGAAAAAATCATCGCCGGAAATCCCCGGCGGACCGCCTCAGTAGGCGTTGACGCGCTTCACCAGCATGGGAACGGTGCGCACGATCAGCATCAGGTCGCTGCGGAACGACCAGCTGGCGGCATAGTGGCAGTCGGCGTCGATCCGGCGGGCCATGCAGTCCAGATCGTGGATCTCGCCGCGCAGGCCCTGAACCTGGGCGAAGCCGGTCAGGCCCGGACGCACGGCGAAGCGGTCGGTGTAGCGCGGCAGAAGGGCGCCGTAGTGGGCGTCGTGGGCCAGGGCGTGCGGGCGTGGCCCCACCACCGACATGTCGCCGAGCACGATGTTGAACAGCTGCGGCAGTTCGTCGAGGCTGGTCTCGCGCAGGAAGCCGCCGATGCGGGTGACGCGCTTGTCGTTCTTGCTGGCGTGTTTGATGACGTCGCCGTCCTCGGTCACCGTCATGGTGCGGAACTTCATGATCCGGAACACCTTGCCGCCCTGGCCGGTGCGGCGCTGGCGGAACAGGACCGGGCCCGGCGATTCAAGGGCGACGGCGACGGCGATGGCGATCAGGGCCGGCGCCAGGACGATCAGGGCCGACAGGGCGCAGAACACGTCGAACAGGCGCTTGAGCACCATCGACAGCCGGCGGCGGGCGGTGATCACGGGAGCGACGGAAACGGCGATGACGCCCGGCCCCGAAGGAGCCGACCGGGAGGTGGGACGCAGATCGGACGACACAGTGTCGAACATGCCCCTCGCTAAACCCCTCACGCGCCAAAACCAGTTACCGACATGTTAAGCGGCGCCCGATGGTGCAGTGCAAGACGAATCCCGCAGGCGACGAAAAGAACGAGGGTATGTTACAATTGGAGCACAGTCCGCGAACAGCAAAGCCTCTGAAAAAACACGCATTTTCAGCCTTGCCGTCCCATTTTTGGAATGCTTCTCCAACCAGTTGAAGAGGCCGGAAAAGGTTAACGTCGACCGGTCGCGAGCTTAACCACGCCCTTTACGAATATCTCAATGTCGTGACCCCAGGATGACCTCGTGTTGGGGAGTTCTGTCTGATGCGGGCATCCGCCGAAAAGCTGCATGTCGGGTTCGAGGCCGCTCCGGCGGTCGTCGCAAAGCGCCGTCCGCGCATCGCCCTGACCTCGCCCCTGATCGCCTTCGGCGCCGCCGCCCTCGGCTCGGTCGCCGTCTGGGTCGGCGTCTTCAAGCTCATCCTCGGCTAATACCGACCTTCAGGCGTAGGCCATCCAGGCGCGAATTGCGCTAGGGTGAGCCATGGACCCGATTTCCGAACGCCTGCGCCTGCGCCACCCGCAGAAGATCGACCTGTCGCTGGACCGGATGCGCACCCTGTGCGCCGTGCTCGGCGACCCCCAGCTGCGCCTGCCCCCCGTCATCCATGTGGCCGGCACCAACGGCAAGGGCTCGACCGTGGCCTTCATCCGCGCCATGGCCGAGGCGGCGGGCCTCAGGGTTCATGCCTACACCTCCCCTCATCTCGTCCGCTTCAATGAGCGCATCCGCCTGGCCGGCCGGCTGATCGAGGACGACCAGCTTGGCCCCATCCTCGACCGCATCGAGGCCGTGCGCGGGGTCGAGGCCACCGTCTTCGAAAGCACCACCGCCGCCGCCTTCGTCGCCATGGCCGAGACCCCGGCCGATCTGGCGATCATCGAGGTCGGTCTGGGCGGAACCCTCGACGCCACCAACGTCATCGAGCGCCCCCTGCTCAGCGTCATCGCCCCCGTCGACCTGGACCATGCGGAGTTTCTGGGGACCTCCATCGCCGGCATCGCCGCCGAAAAGGCCGGAATTCTCAAGGCCGGGGCCCGCGGCATCGTGGCGCGACAGTCCGAAGAGGCCATGGCCGTCATCGAGGCCGTCGCCGCATCCTCCGTGAACGGACGAACCCCGTCGCCCCTGACCGTCATGGGGGTGGACTTCGACGCCTGGGCCGAGCGAGGCGGCATGGTCTATCAGGATCAGGAGCGCTTCCTCGACCTGCCCGCCCCCGCCCTTCCGGGCGCGCATCAGATCGACAATGCCGGCCTGGCCATCGCCGCCGCCCTGGAGCTGGACCTGCCTGAAACCGCCATCGCCGAAGGTCTGCGCCGCGTCGTCTGGCCCGCGCGGATGCAGAGGCTGACGGCCGGCCCCTATGGCGAGATGGCCAGGGCGTCGGAGGCCGAGCTCTGGCTGGACGGCGGACACAACCCCCATGCGGCGGAGGCCCTGGCCGCCGCCATCGCCGCGCGCGAGGCCCGGGCGCCGATGCCGCTGGCCCTGATCGTCGGCATCCTGGCCAACAAGGATTCCGCCGGCTTCTTCGCGGCGCTCAAGGGCTCGGGCGCCCATGTCTTCACGGTGGGCTTCGAGGGAGCCGCGGCCGAGCCCGAGGCCCTGGCGGCCGTGGCGCGCGGTCACGGCCTGGGCGCCCAGGCGGCCCCGTCCGTCGAGGCGGCGCTGGAGCGGGCGCTCCGGCTCGGCGCCGGCCGCGTGGTGATCTGCGGCTCCCTCTATCTGGCCGGCGAGGTTCTGGGCGCCGCGCCGGAAACCTGGCCCACATAGCAAAACGCCCGGCGGTCGCGGGACCGCCGGGCGTTCGCACTCAATGGACCGCAGGCTTCAGGCGGCGGTCGAGGCCTTGATGCCGCTCTCGGCCAGCCATTCGACGATCTTGCCCTTGGGCATGGCGCCGACCTTCAGCGAGGACAGCTGGCCGTCGCGGAACAGCATCAGGGTCGGGATGCCCTTCACGCCCAGCTTGGACGGGGTCATCGGGCTGTCGTCGATATTGACCTTGGCGATGGTCACCTGACCGTTCAGCTCGTCGGCGATCTGCTCCAGGGCCGGGCCGATCTGCTTGCAGGGGCCGCACCACTCCGCCCAGAAGTCCACGAGGACGGGGGTGGAGGATTTCAGGACGTCGGCGTCGAAGCTTTCGTCGGTGACTTTTACCGTCGCCATTTTATGGCTCCTTGGGGCGCTAGCGCTCGGTCCGCGGGACCTCGCCGCTTGAGCGCGGGGTTGGTGTGGCTTCGGCCGATTGGCCGTTCAGGGATGATGTGGGGTGATTCCCCGAGAGTTCAACGGGTGTTCGCCCCGGCCAGAGCCGCTGCCATCATCGCTTCCGGAACCGGCATCAGCTTGGGACCGTCCGTCCAGACGAGAGCCGCCTCGACCGCGCGGTCAGGATAGAGCCGCTTCAGGACGGCCGCATAGACCGCCAGCTGCAGCACATAGGCCGGATCGGCGCCTTCGATGGCCTGCGGCGCCGGGCGGTTGGACTTGTAGTCCACGACCAGCACCCGCTCGGGCGTGATCACCAGCCGGTCGATCCGGCCAGATATCGACACCCCGTTGAGGCCGGGCGCCGATCCGGTCAGAGCCACCTCGGCCCGCGAGCCCGGGCCGAAGACCGGGGCGAAGCGGGCGTCGTCCAGCACCCCGAAGGCCGCGGCGATCATCTCGGCGCGCTGTCCGTCGTCCACGCCGCGCTCGCGGGCCAGCATGCGCAGGGCGGCGTCGGGCCGGTCGGCGGGCGCGATCTCGGGCAGCCGCTCCAGCAGCCGGTGGATCAGGTCGCCGCGCCGGAACCGGCCCAGACCGCCTGTCTCGGCCAGGGGCGAGGGCGCGGGGATGCGCAGGGCCTCATCCATCTTCGACGGCGCGGCCAGCCGCGCGCCGGGCTCGGGCGGTGGCGCGGTTCGGGCCCAGTCGGGCACGATGGCGGCTGCGGTCTGTTCGGCCGCGGTCAACGGAACCGTCTCCGGATCGACGCCATAACGCAGGACCGTCTCGCCCCCGAGACCGGCGACATCGCGAACCGATCCGGGCTGCGTCTCGCCCAGCCGCTGGACCGTCTCGGCGATCACGCTCCACCAGCTCTTGTCCTCATAGCCGACCTCCGGCCGCTTCAGGGCGCGGCCCATGACGATCAGCCGGTCGCGGGCCCGGGTCAGGGCGACATAGAGCAGGCGCAGCGCCTCGGCGTCGGTGCGGTCGATCCGCGCCTGCCGCGCCCGGGCCGAGGCCTCGCAGTCGTCGCCCGCCCGGCCGGGGCACATCAGCCAGCCTTCGCCCAGTTCAGGTCGGTTCTGATCGAACAGGGCCGGCATCAGGGTCGGCCCCTGCGGCTTGGAGCGCGACGTCGTGTCCGGCAGGACCACCACCGGCGCCTCCAGCCCCTTGGCGCCGTGGACGGTCATGACGCGGACCTCGTTCCTCGCCCCCTCCATCTCGCGCTTGACCTCGACGTCCGCCGCCTCGAGCAGGGACAGGCAGGTCTCGAGGTCCGTCCCGCCGCGCTGTTCAGCGTTCAGCACCTGGGCCAGGGTTTCGTCGATGGCCTCCTCGGCCTCGCGCCCCAGCCGGGCCAGGATGCGGGCGCGGCCCGACTGGCCTGTGGCGTCGACCCGGTTGAGCACGCCCGAGAAGAAGGCGAAGGGATCGCGGTCGCGGTCGTCGAGCGCGGCCTGCAGCAGGTCGCGCGCGCGGGTCCATTGCGGATGCTCATGTGCCCGGCGCTTCAGCTCGTTCCACAGGCCGCGCCCTTCCCGCCCCCTGGCCTCGGCCAGCGGATAGAGGCTATGGGCGTCGCCGAAGTCGGTCACGTCACACAGGGGGCTGCGCAGAATCTCGGCCAGCGACAGATCGTCTTCCGGATAGAGGGCGAACCGGCCGAGCGCGATCAGGTCGTCGAAGACGATGTGGCTGGACAGCTTCAGCCGGTCGGCGCCCGCCACGGGCACGCCCTCGGTCTTGAGCGCCCGGATGATCTCCTCGAAGGTCGCGTCGCGGCGGCGGACGAGGACGAGGAAGTCGCCGTATCTCGCCGGCCTCAGGGTCGCGCCGCGATCGTGGACGGCGACGCCGGTTTCGACCTGCCGCTTGACCTCCCGCGCCAGGGCCTGGGCGAGGCGTTTCCTGCCGCTGAAGTTGCCCTCCTTGTCGACCGGGGCATTCCAGGCGGGCCGATCCTCGGCCGCCGGATCCTCGAACAGGGGCCAGAGATCGACGCTGCCGCGCTGACCCACGCGGGCGGCGCTGTGGACGGTGATGTCGCCGGTCTCGCCCGCCAGCGCCCGGGTGCGCTCCGGTCCCACGAAGGCCGCATCGACGAAGGCGAGGACGTCCTCGGTCGAGCGGAAGGAGGTCTCCAGCGGGACCTGCCGGAAGGCCCCGCCCGCCCCCTCGATCTGGGACGCATAGGCCTGGGCCTCGATCAGAAGCCGCTCGGGCCGGGCGCCCTGGAAGGAATAGATCGACTGCTTCTGGTCGCCGACGACGAAGACGCTGCGGACGGGCGCATCCTTCGGCACAGGCCCGCGCCGCTCGGCTCCGGCGCCGACGAAGAACTCCTCGGTCAGGGCCTTGAAGATGTCCCACTGCTCGGGCGCCGTGTCCTGGGCCTCGTCGATCAGGACGTGTTCGATGCCGCCGTCCAGCTTGAACAGCACCCAGGCGGCGTTGGCCTTCTTCGTCAGCAGCTCGACCGTCTTCACCACCAGATCGGAGAAGTCGAGCGCCCCGCGCCGCCGCTTGGCGATGTCGTAGAGGGCCGCATGGGCCTGGGCCAGGGTCAGGGCCTTGACCGTGTCGTCCGCCACCCGGGCGGCCCGCAGCGCGTCGCGCACCGACAGATATTTCAGCTGCAGATCGACGAGGAACTCGACGGCCCAGGGCGGCGCCGACTTCGTACCCATGCTCTTTCGCGGTTCGCCCGCCGTGGTCAGGAACACCGACGCCATGGCCGCGACCGACCAGTTGGCCGGGGAGACGGCGTCCATCGAAGCCGCCACCTTCTGGTCGTTGGCCGAGCCCGTGGCCATGCCGTCGGCGACCCGCTCCCACTCCGAGCCGTCGATCCAGTCGAGGAAGTCGCCCTCTATATCGTCCGGCGTCCGTTCCGGATCGGCGCCGGTCAGGGCGTGCGGCCCGGGCGCCTCGCCCGCGAGCCAGCGCGCCACATAGTCGGTCAAAGCCCCCCGCTCGGCCTCGATCTTGCCCAGCAGGTCGTGGAACGAACCCCAGTCCAGCTCGACCGCGAAATGGGCATAGGCCTGCCCCAGACGGCCTTCGGGATCCTTGAGCGCCTCGCGCGCCAGATCCTCGCGCGCCTCGTGCGACAGGGCGATCGCCGCCTCGTTCTCCAGCACGCGGAAGCCCGGCGAGACCCCGGCCTCGAGCGGAAAGCGCTTCAACAGCTTTTCGCAGAAGGCGTGGATGGTCTGGATCTTCAGCCCGCCCGGCGTCTCCAGGGCGCGGGCGAACAGGCGGCGCGCATCGGACAGATTGGCGCTGGTCAGGACCGCCGGATCGCGGCCGTCCAGCTTCGCCAACTCCTCGCTGAGTTTGCGGTCATCGGCGACGGCCCAGGCGCCCAGCTTTTCGAACAGCCGCGCCTGCATCTCGGCGGCGGCGGCCTTGGTGTAGGTGACGCACAGGATCTCGCCCGGCTCGACCTGACGCAGCAGCAGCCGCGCCACCCGGTCGACCAGGGTGGTGGTCTTTCCCGACCCGGCGTTGGCGGTGACGAAGACCGACAGGTCGGGATCGGCCGCCGTGACCTGATGGGCGCGGGCTTCAGCGAGGAGATCGGTCATTCCGACGCCTCCCCTTCCTCGCCGCCGACCACGTGCCATTCCCAGACCCGGGCCAGATGGTCGTAGTTGCCGCCGAAGGTCCCCATGAACTGGGGCGCCAGCCAGGAGGCGTAGGGCGTCGTCTCCTCATCGAAGTGGGCGACCCATTCCTTGAGCTTCTCGAACGCCTCGTCGGCGAGGGCGGCGGCCTCCAGCGGCTGGTTCTTCGAGGTCTTCGAGGCCTCGACCACCACGCCCGGAACCTTGCGGCCCGTGACCCGGACATAGAGGAGTTCGGTCGCCTCCGTCGGCGGGGCCTCGGCGAAGCCGCCGCCGGCGAGGATGGCGGCCGTCAGGGTCAGCTGGGGCGAATAGCCTTGCGCCACCTGCTTCACACTGGGCGTGCCGCCGGTCTTGAAATCGATGACGGCGGCGCCGGTCGCGTCCAACTCGATCCGGTCGGCGCGGGCGGTCAGGACGAAGTCGCCGCCGGGCGCGGGGAAGCTCACCCGCCCCGACTGTTCGATCAGCAGGGTTGCGCCGCGCGACCGCCGCTCGCGCTCCCAGTCGGCCAGCCACAGGGCGCAGTTGCGGGCCAGCGGCGCCTCGCGGGCCATGGCGTGGTCCTCGAACCCGGCCTCGGTCATGGCCTCGCGGATGAAGCCCTCGATCTGGACGGCGCAGTCGGGCGGCAGGGCCTCGGGCCAGGTCACGACGATGCGCTCGATGGCCGCGTGGATGGCGTTGCCGCGCGCCATGGCCTCGGCGTCGGCGCCGGGCCGGTCGAGCTTCCTCAGGCCGAGAATGCGCTGGGCATAGACGGCATAGGGGTCGCGGACCCAGCGTTCGACGCCGGTCACCGGCATCTCGCGCGGACGACGATCGACGGGCGGCGTCGGGGCCGGACGGCGAGCATAGCGGGCCGGACCGGGCGGCGGGGCGTCCAGCGCCCGGGCGATTCCGGCGGCGGCCACGGGGCGTTCCAGCACCACGGGGGTCGCCTCGCTGTGGGCGCCGCGCGTCAGCATCTCAAGTCGCCACAGCCAGCGCGACTTGACCGCCGGCTGGCCGCCGCGCCGGTCGACATGGACGAGGATGGCCTCGTCGGCGCAGGCGGCCTGGACGAAGTCCTGCGCCGTCTGACCCAGACGCCGCTCGGGCGGCGGCAGGCCCAGCGCCTTGCGCATCGGCCGCGACAGGAAGGGATCGGTCGGCGCCGGTCCGGGCCAGACCCCCTCCTCCAGCCCCGCCAGGATCATCCGGTCGGCCCGCACCAGACGAGCTTCGATGGCCCCGAGAATGCGCAGAGACGGATGGGTCGCGCCGCCGGTCCGGACCGTGGCGTCGGCCAGTAGCGACTGCACCAGTTCGGCCAGTTCGGCGGGTCGAACCGCACCCAGCGCGGCACCACCCTCGATCAGGCCCGAAAGAACCATGGCGGCCTCTTCGCCGTCCGGACCGGCCCATGCGTTCTGGCCGGCCAGAGCCTCGACCAGCCGGGTCAGGGCGACGGCGGCGGCCTCCAGCGAAGCGGCGGGGGTGAAGACGGCGACCGCCTCCGCCGACAGGGCCTCCAGCCGGTCGCAGAGCGCGCGGGCCTGCCCCAGTCGTTTCAGTCGATGTTCCGACGGCGGCGCCTGCCCTTCTCGCGGTTCGGCGGCACGTTGCAGATTGCGATGCAGATCGGTCCAGCGGCGGCCGCGCGGACCGCGCAGGGCGTACTTCTCGAAAGACCGGACGGCGGCGCCCGCCTCCTCCATCTCGATCCGGACCAGCGGATGCTTGAGCAGGGCGAGGATCGTCTGGGGCTTGAGTGGATCGGCGATCCAGCGCGCGGCGAGGTCGATCAGCACCCCCGCCGACATCCGGCTGAGCGGCGCCCCGGACGAGGAGTCGGGCACGATCCCCCAGCGCTCCAGCCGCGCCGCCACGCGTCGCCCGAGATCGAGATCGGGGGTGACGAGGGCGCAGGTCTTGCCCGGAACCTCCAGCGTCTCCCGCATCATCAGGGCGAGGGTCGCCGCCGCATCCTCCTCGGCGCGCAGGGTCATGACGCTAAGGTTTTCGAGCCCCAGGGCGATCGGATCGGCGCCCTGCACCGGGGCTGCGGCCTCGCGGATACGGCGGATCTCGTCGCGCCAGTCACTGGTCGCGCGGGCGGGACGCAGGGCCTCGTTGATCAGCCGCGCCCGGGCCAGACCGCGCGCCTGAATGGCGGGGGCGGTCGGCGGCTGGAACCACGGCCGCACGGCCTCGCGCTCCACTTCCGCGAAATCGAGCAGCCGCCACAAAGCGTTCTGCGGATGCTGTTCCTCTTCGCCCAGGGTCGCCCAGACGGCGGGATCGAGGTCCCTGTCCAGTCCCGGGATGACCACACAGCCTTGCGGCGCCTTGGCCACCGCGTTCAGCACGGCGGCGGCGGCCGGGGCCGAGCCGGTCGAACCGGCGGCGATGACCGGACCGGTCGGCGGGGCCTCCTCCCAGCGCTGGGCCAGCAGCCGCAGCAGCTTCGCGCGCCGCTCGGCCGGATCCATCAGCCCGAGCCGAGCCAGCCGGTCGGGCCAGGCCTGAGCGGCGAGCCCGAGGAATTTCGCCGACACCTGCCAATGCTCGGCCAGATCGGCCTGAACGAGCCCGCCGATCGCCGACAGGTCATGGATTTCCTCGATCTGGCAGGAATCGAGGAAGCCGGCGAAGGCGTCGGCCAGCTCCAGCGCCCGCAACGGCGTCAGGGCGTCCTCGAACTCGTTCTTCAGGTCCTCGGCGATCATCCGCGCCATCTCGAACCGGCGCGTCAGGGGGGTTATGGCGGGCGGCAGGTCGAGGCCGATCTCGCCGGGCGCGAAGGGCGGTTCGTCCTCCTCCAGATCGCCGAGCGGGCGCACCTGGGGCAGCAGGATAGGCCTGTCCCCGCTCAGCCGCGACAGGGCCGCGCCGAAGGCCCGGGCCGCGCGCCGGTTGGGCAACAGGATGACGGCGTCGCTGAGCGTCTCGGGCGGGGCGTCGCCCANNCGCCCAGCCAGTCCAGCACCCCCGCCGCCAGATCCTCAAGGAAGGGCCGGTGGGCCGGGATGGTCAGCCAGCGCGACCCGACGCCCGCGAAGGGATCAAAGCGACCTGTCATTTGTCTCGCGAAAGACGCGCCTCGGCGACGTCGCGAGCCTCGGGGTCGCCGACGTGCATCCAGTCGCCCTCCATGACGAGGCCGTACAGACGTCCCTCCGCCTCCCAGCCGCCCCACAGGCCGCCGCCCGCCGGGAACAGGCCGAACTCGGTCTCGGGCCAGGCGAAGATCGGACGCGGATCGACGATGTGGACGCCCATATAGTTGAGCGGGGCGCTGGCCGCCTTCGCCGTGCGCCGCGCCGTCAGCTTCCCGTCTTCGGCCTGCATGAAGTCCCCGGCGCCGTCGAAGCCGGTCGTGCGCGCCATATGGGCCAGCAGCAGGCGGCAACTCATCCGTTCGGGATCGAAGCCCGCGCAGAGGTCGTGGATCGCCTTGGCCGGCGGCTCCTGGTCCTCGATCCAGACGCTGTCGATATTGGCCACGAGGATCGGGGCCTCGCCCAATTGGCTCGCTGCGGCCTTGATCCCGCCGCCGGTCTCCAGCGGCAGGGCATGCTGACGCTCATCGGAGATGACGATCTCCAGCGGGCCGTCATAGCCGCCCAGATGGGCGATCAGCCGGTCGGCGAAGGCGTGGGCGTTGACAACGGCCCGCTCCACTCCCGCCTCGGCCAGCCGGGCCAGGGTGTGGTCGATCAGGGCCTTGCCGCCCACCTCGACCAGAGCCTTGGGCCGGTCGTCGGTCAGGGGCCGCATCCGGGTGCCGAGCCCGGCGGCCAGCACCATGGCGGTCTTCGGAACCACGCTCATTTGCGGCTCTCCGCCGGGACGTATCTGTCGAACCAGGCGGCGACCGTCTCCAGCCCCGGCTGTTTCAGATTGGCGTTCAGATGGGCCCACATGCGCGG
This sequence comes from Brevundimonas sp. UBA986, assembly GCA_002292165.1. Taxonomy (GTDB): domain Bacteria; phylum Pseudomonadota; class Alphaproteobacteria; order Caulobacterales; family Caulobacteraceae; genus Brevundimonas. Next base: position 4,619 of record DBBK01000048.1, on the reverse strand, counting down.
CATGAAGGCGGCGTATTTCGGCTTGTGATCCCGCACGATCAGCCGCGCGAAGATGCCCAGAATCCGCGCCTCGTTCAGGGCCGCCAGACCGGCATAGGCCTTCATGAACTCGCCTCGATCCAGCTCGGGCCGGAGGGCGAAATAGCGGTCGAGCGCGAGCGCTTCCAGCTCCGGCGAGACATCGCGGCGCGCGTCCTGAAGCAGGGAATGCAGGTCCCACGAGGGGTGGGCGCGAACGGCGTCCTGGAAGTCGATCATCCCGACCCGGGCGGCGCCCCCGCGCTCGGGCAGCCAGATCAGGTTCTCGGCGTGATAATCGCGGTGCGCCATGACGACGGCGCCCGCCTCCCCCGCCCCCGTGATCGGGGCCCAGGCCTCATGCCATTCCGCGATGGCCGCCTCGTCGAACGACAGGGCCGGAGCGAGCTTCGGCAGCCATTCGACGAACAGATCCGCCCCGCCCTGCAGGGCCGTGGCGTCATAGGTCAGCAGGGGCCAGTCTCCGCCCGCGCCGGTCAGGACCTCCGGCGGATTGCCCGCCTCGTGCAGCCGGACCAGAGCCTCGATGGCGGCCAGATACAGCGGCGTCTCGTCCTCTCCGGCCTCGATCACCCGGGCGAAGAGGGCGTCTCCGAAATCCTCCAGTACCGCCAGACCCTCGGGCGCATCGAGCGCCGGCATGGCGGGCGCCGACAGGCCCAGACCGCGCAGGTGGTCGGCCACCGCCGCGAAGGCCTCGACCCGTCCAGCCGACAGCCGGGCCACGGCGTTCCAGCCTTTCGCCTTGCGCTCCTCTGGCGTCCACGCCGGATCGCACGGCGGGCTCTCGGCCGCCGCGACCTGATCCATCAGCATCAGGGAGGTCCCGTCGGTCGCGGTCAGCCGCTCATAGCGCCGCGTCGAGGCGTCGCCCGGCAGGGGCGCACGCGCGGCGTCCTGAAGGCCGGCGGCCTTGAGGAAGTCGAGACGCTGAAGCTCACGATCAGGCGAAGACATGGTCGATTCTCGTTTCCCACGATCCTGCGGCAAGAACGGTCGCAAGACGACCGGCGGTTTCGGGATCGTCGCCCTCCTCGGAGAGCGTGATGCAAAGGCGGTTCTCGCCGATCAGCCAGCTGACGTCCTCGCCCAGCCGTTCGGGCCATTCGACGATGGCGACCCCGTCGTCCAGCGCCTCGTCCAGCCCGATCTCGAAGGCCTCGTCGGCGCGTCTCAGGCGATAGAGGTCGAAATGGGCCACCGGCGGCGTGGTCTCATAGAACTGGACCAGGGTGAAGGTCGGGGACGGCACGTCTTCATGCGGTCCGGTCAGGGCCCGGATCAGGCCGCGCGCCAGGGTCGACTTGCCCATGCCCAGCGGCCCGTACAGCAGGACGGCGTCGCCCGGCTGAAGCAGGGGGGCGATGCGCGCGCCCAGCGCCGCCGTGGCCCCGGCGTCGGCGAGTTCGATCGTGTGGGAAGCGCTCACGCGAACTCCGCGTCGGGCTGGCTGGGCAGGACCCGCTCGGTGAAGGCCTTCAGCCCGTAAGTCGCCCGGGCCGCGTCGATGTCGAGGCGGGTCGGCGGGATCGGCAGGCCGACCTTCAGCTGGAAGGCCTTCTTCCGCTTGTTGAGCAGCTCGTGGAACAGGGTGATGTCGCGCAGCTCCTGCGAGACCTTGTCGAACAGATGGAACAGGGTCGAGGTCGGGCCCGCCACATGGATGGGGATCACCGGCGCATTGTACTTACGCGCCATCGAGGCCGCCGTCGGAGCCCATTCCGGATCGGTGACCGAACCGTCCTTGCCGACCCGGGCCAGACGACCGGCCGGGAACATGACCACGCAGCGCTCGCCCTCGAAGGCCTGCTTCGCGGCGTCGAGGGTGGCGCGGGTCTTCTCACGCGTGCGCTTCTCGACCACCCATTCGACCGGGATGACGATCTCACCCAGCCGGGGCGAGACGCGCAGGGCGTCGGCGTTGGCGAAGAAGATGGCGTCGGAGCGCCGCTGCTTGATCGCATCATAGACGGCGACCCCGTCGGCGATGCCGGTCGGGTGGTTGCAGACGATGACGCAGCGCCCGGTCGCCGGGATCCGCTCCAGGTTCAGGGTCGAGACCTTCAGGTCCAGCAGGTCGGACATATAGTCGAACGCTCCCTGTCCCGAGAGCCCCTTGACCCCCTCGGCCATCCGGCGTGCAGCCTTGTAGTTCAAAAGCTTGTAGAGGGCGGGTCGCACGATCGGCCAGGCCCAGGACCGGGTCAGACGCGGCGCGCGCTCGGCGATCAGGACATCGCAGATATGCGGCTCATTGGAAGCGGGAACGGAGGAATCCATGCGCGCCGGTTGTCGCCGGATCGGGGCGCGGGAGCAAGCGCGGCGACGTTGAGCGTTCCACCGTAACAGCAACTTTCGCACCGAAGGCGACGGTGCTACGCCTGCCGTCCTCGATACTGGACGCCTCTGTCCTGAAGGACCCGCTCGATGTCTTACCGCTCGCTGTTGTCCGGCGCCTGCGCCGCTCTCGCCCTTTCAAGCGCCACCATGGCGATGGCGGAAGCGCCCCCTGCCCCCGCGGCGACCGCGACGGCCCCGGCTCCCAGCGACGCCTTCACCTATAACGACATGATCGGGCTGAACCGGATCGGCGATCCGCAGGTCTCTGCCGACGGCCGCTGGCTGGTCTATGCCCTGACCGCGACCGACGTCGCCGCCAACAAGCGTTCGGGCAGCCTGTGGATCAAGGACCTGCAGACCGACGGCGAAGCGCGCCGCCTGGCCATCTCCGACGACGGCGCCAACTCGGCCCGCTGGGGCGCCGACGGCCGCCTGTATTTCCTGTCGTCCAAGTCCGGGACCAGCCAGGTGTGGAGCGCCGCCGCCGACGGCACGGGCGCGAAACAGCTCACCAGCCTGCCGCTGGACGTCAACGCCTACAAACTCAGCCCCGACGGTTCGAAGATCGTCGTCTCCCTGGCCGTCTTCGGCGACTGCGCCGACCTGCAGTGCTCGGTCGACCGCTTCAAGGCCAATGCCGGGAAGAAGTCGACGGGTCAGGTCTATGACCGGATGTTCGTACGCCACTGGGACACCTGGGCCGACGGCACCCAGAACCACCTCTTCGTCGTTCCGACCGCCGGTGGCGACGCCGTCTGGGTGACCAAGGGCTTCGACGGCGACAACCCGTCCAAACCTTTCGGCGACGAGAGCGAGTTCACCTTCACCCCGGACAGCTCGGCCATCGTCTTCTCGGCCCGCCATGCCGGTCATTCCGAGCCGTGGAGCACCAATTTCGACCTCTACCAGACCCAAGGCCTGACCACCGGCGACGGGAACTTCACCAACCTGACCGAGGGCAACAAGGCCTGGGACACCGGCGCGGTCTTCTCGCCGGACGGCAAGACCCTAGCCTATCGCGCCATGGCCCGCCCGGGCTTCGAGGCCGACAAATATTCGATCTTCCTGCGTGACGTCGCCACCGGCCAGACCCGCCAGCTGGCCGCCGACTGGGATCGCTCGGCCGATGGCCTGCAATGGTCGGCCGACGGCTCGACCCTCTACACCACCGCCGGCGACGTCGGTCAGACGCGTCTGTTCTCAATCAATGTCCGTTCGGGCCAGGTCGTGCCGATCACCGGCGCGGGCCACGTCTCGGCCTTCGTCCAGACCCCCTCGGGCTTCATCTTCCAGCAGGACAGCCTGACCGAGCCGGGCGACCTGTACGCCAAGACCTTCCGCGGCCGCGAGATGCCGCGCCGCCTGACCCATGTGAATCCGTCGCTGGACGAGAAGGTCTTCGGCGCCGCCGAGCAGTTCACCTTCGCCGGCTGGAACGGCGAAGAGGTCCACGGCTATGTCATCAAGCCCGCCGGCTATGTCGAAGGCCAGAAGTATCCGGTCGCCTTCCTGATCCACGGCGGGCCGCAGGGTTCGTTCGGCAACGGCTGGTCCTACCGCTGGAACCCCGAGACCTACGCGGGCGCCGGCTATGCCGTCGTCATGATCGATTTCCACGGCTCGACCGGCTACGGCCAGGCCTTCACCGACGCGATCAGCCAGCACTGGGGCGACCGTCCGTTCGAGGACCTGCAAAAGGGCTGGGCGGCGGCTCAAGCGAAGTACAGCTTCCTCGACGGCTCCAACGCCTGCGCCCTGGGCGCCTCCTACGGCGGCTATATGATCAACTGGATCGCCGGCAACTGGCCGAACGAATTCAAGTGCCTGGTCAACCATGACGGCGTCTTCGACACCTTCGCCATGGGCTATTCGACCGAGGAACTGTGGTTCACCGAGTGGGAATACGGCGGCACGCCGTGGGATCATCCCGAGGGCTATCAGAAGTTCAACCCGGCCAACCACGTCGACCAGTGGAAGACCCCGATGCTGGTGATCCAGGGCGACCGTGACTTCCGCATCCCGACCGCCCAGGGCCTGTCGACCTTCACGGCGCTGCAGCGTCGCGGCATCGACAGCCGCCTGATCGTCTTCCCCAACGAGAACCATTGGGTGCTGAAGCCGGCCAACAGCCTGCAATGGCACAATGAGGTGTTCGGCTGGCTGAACAAATATCTGACGCCGGCCCAATAGGGGCGGTCGCAGGCCACAAGCAAAGGGGGCGCGGTCGGCCGACCGCGCCC
>DBBK01000150.1 GCA_002292165.1 Brevundimonas sp. UBA986 | reverse complement strand
CCACCTCCCCCGACGGGGGAGGATTATGAGTTCGAGGTTTGAGATGATGCGTCTGGCGATGGTTTTCGGGATTCTGGCGCTGCTGGCCGGGCCGTCGCTCGCCCAGACGCCGGCTCCCGTCGAGACGCCCGTCGTTGTGGTCGCCCCCGCCGAGCCCGCCCCGCCCGCGCCGGTGGTGCTGGACGACTTCGAGGATCTGACGCCGTGGAAGGCCGACGCCTCGACGGATGTGTCGTCGGCGATCTCGTCGGTCGCGGGTCCCGACGGCGGCAAGGCCATGCGGCTGGACTACGATTTCAACGGCAAGTCGGGATACGCCTTCGCGGCCCGGGCGCTGTCGTTCACGGCGCCAGCCAACTATGAGATCCGCTTCCGGGTCAGGGGCGCGGGGCCGTCGAACACCTTCGAGGTCAAGTTCACGGACGCATCCGCCGAGAACGTCCACTGGCGCCAGACCACGCGCTACACCTTCCCCGACGGCTGGACCGAGTTCGTGATCAAGAAGCGGCAGGTGTCTTGGGCCTGGGGACCGAACCCCGACCATGCCTTCCGCGGCGCCGAGCGGATCGAGTTCGTGGTCACGGCGGGCGAGGGCGGCAAGGGCTTCATCGAGGTCGACGACCTGAGCTTACGCGAACTGCCGCCCGAGCCGGCGGTCCCGCCGCATCCTCTGGCGAGCGCCACGACTGAAGACGGGACGTCGCTGGCGGCCAGTGCGGTGGACGGGGACCCGGCGACGGCGTGGCGCTCCACGGGCGTAGGCGAGCAGAGCCTGACGCTGGACCTCGGCTATGAGCGCGAGTTCGGCGGGCTGACGCTGAAGTGGGCCGAGCGGTCCTCGGCGACGAAGTACCGGGTCATGGCGTCGTCGGACGGCGAGGTCTGGACGGGGCTGGCCGGGGTCGATCAGGGCGACGGCGGGACCGACTGGCTGAGGACGACGGAAGCCTCCGCGCGATACCTGCGGTTCGACCTTCTGGCGCCACCCGCCATGCAGGCGCGAACCGGAGCCCAGATGGGGGCGGGGCAGGGGCGGGAGGCAGCGCAGACGTCGTATGCGCTGTCGGAAGTGACCGTCGAGCCGCTGGCCTTCGGCAAGGACGAGACGGCCTTCCTGTCGGCGGTGGCGCGGCAGAGCCGGCGGGGCCTCTATCCGCGCGGTTTCGTCGGCGAACAGCCCTACTGGACCCTGGTCGGCGTCGACGGTGGCGGCGAGAGCGGGCTGATCAGTGAGGACGGCGCCATCGAGCTGAGGCGCGGCGGGCCGTCGGTCGAGCCCTTCGTGCTGGACAACGGCCGTCTGGTCACCTGGGCCGATGTGCGGATCGAACAGGGGCTGGTGGACGGCGATCTGCCGATCCCGACGGTGACCTGGACCCATGAGGGCTGGACGCTGAAGACGACCGCGCTGGCGGACGGGACGCCGGACAAGGCCCAGATCTATGGCCGCTATGACCTGACCAACACCTCCAATCGGCCGATCACCCTGACGCTGGCGCTGGCGGCGCGGCCGATGCAGGTGAACGGGCCGGTGCAGTTCCTGGCCGTGCCGGGCGGGGCCAGTCCGATCTCGCGGATTGACTGGACCGGGGATGTCCTGGCCCTCGACAAGACCAACTTCATCTATCCGCTGAGCACGCCGGATCAGGTCACCGCTTCATCCTTCGAGGGTGGAGCCGATCCGCATTCCCTGATCGGCTCCGGACGCGTGTCCTGGAGCAGGCTGCCCAACGCAGGCGCGCGGCGGACCATGTCGGCGCTGGAGGCCGCCTCTGCGAGCCCTGCGGTGAAGATCGAGGACAGCGCCGGACTGGCCGCGGCCGCGCTCCAGTGGACGATCACCTTGCAGCCGGGCGAGAGCCGTTCGATCGGCTGGACCGCGTCACTGGCGGGCGAGACGACCAGCGTGGTGGATATGGCCAGTGCGCAGGCCTTCGACGCCTTGCAGACCCGCGTCGCCGCCTCATGGCGCGAGAAGCTCGACCGGTTCGACCTGATCACTCCGCCCGAGGGGCAGCGGATCACCGATACGATGAAGACCTCCTTGGCCCATATGCTGATGTCGCGGCAGGGGCCGAGGCTGCAGCCGGGGACGCGATCCTATAACCGCAGCTGGATCCGCGACGGGGCGATGATGGCCGAGGGGCTGGACCGGTTGGGCCACGCCGATCTGTCGGCGGACTATCTGCGCTTCTATGCGCCGTTCGTGTTCTCGGACGGCAAGGTGCCCTGTTGCGTCGACCAGCGCGGCGCCGATCCGGTGCCGGAGAACGACAGCCACGGGGAGTTCATCTTCCTGGCCGCCGAGACCTGGCGCTACACCCATGACGAGGCCCTGCTGCGCTCGGTCTGGCCGCAGGTGCAGGCGGCGGTGGCCTATATGGACACGCTGCGCGCCTCGACCCGGACGCCCGAGAACCGCACGCGCGAGACGCGGCATCTGTACGGCCTGCTGCCGCCGACGATCAGCCACGAGGGCTATTCGGACAAGGCGGCCTATTCCTTCTGGGACGATTTCTGGGGTCTGCTGGGCTACAAGGACGCGGTCTTCATCGCCGAGACTCTGGGCGACACGGCGGCGGCCCAGCGGTTCGCGGCGGCGCGCGACGAGTTCCAGATCGACATCAGGAACGCCATCACCGGCACGGCCATCCGCCATCACATCGACTTCATAGCCGGGGCGGCGGACCGGGGCGACTTCGACGCCACCTCGACGACCATCGCCCTGTCGCCCGCCGGCGCGCAGGCCGACCTGCCGCAGGGGCTGATGAAGCGGACGTTCGAGAAGTACTGGGAGAACTTCACCGCGCGGCAGGAGAACCGCAACGCCTGGAAGGACTACACCCCCTATGAGCTGAGGAGTGTCGGGGTCTTCGTGCGGCTGGGCCAGAGGGACCGGGCCATGCGGGCGCTGGACTTCTTCTTCGCCGACCGGAGGCCCCAGGCCTGGAACGGCTGGGCCGAGGTGGTGGGCCGCGACCTGCGCGAACCGCGCTTCATCGGCGACATGCCCCATGCCTGGATCAGCTCGGACTACATCCGCTCGGCGCTGGATCTGTTCGTCTATGAGCGGGATGCGGATCACGCCCTGGTGCTGGCGGCGGGCCTGCCGCTGGACTGGGTGGATAGCCCGACCGGGGTCGGAGTACGCGAGGTGCGCACCGCCTATGGAGCCCTGAGCTACAGCTTCAAAAAGGAAGGCGCGGTGCGGGTGCTGACCATCGAGCCGGGCGTCACGCCGCCGGGCGGGTTCGTGGTGCAGTGGCCCGAGGGCATCGATCTGCCGCCGCGCCCGCGCATCGACGGCCGGCGCGGCGAATGGAAGGGCCGCGAGGTGGTGATCCCGGCGGAGGCGAGACGGGTGGAGTTTCGCTAGCTTTCGTCATTGCCCGACTTGATCGGGCAACCCAGCGGCGCCGAAGGCGATCTGTTCAGCCGAAATGCTGGACGTGAGGCGTGCGGTACAGGTTCGCGCTCTCGCGCGCCGCTGGGTCCTCCGGTCTCGCTACGCTCGCCGAAGGATGACGAAAGATCAGAGCCGCTGGAACGCCATCCCGTCCGCGTCGAACAGGTGGGCCTGATCGGCGGCGACGTGGAGTTTCAGGGCGTCGCCCGTGGCCGGGCGGATGTCGCCGGGGAGCTGGACGGTCAGGGTCTCTGACGCCCCGGCCAGATTCACATAGGCGTAGGTGGCGTGGCCGAGGGTTTCGACGAAGGCGGCCTTCGTCGCGATGGCGTTGGCCTTGCCGGACAGGGTCAGATGCTCCGGGCGGACGCCGAGGGTGACGCTGTCGCCGGCCTGGGCGCGGGAGGCGTCGACGTCGACGCGGATGGTCTCGCCGCCGGGCAGGGTGACCGAGGCGCCGCCCTTGCCGACGATGGAGAGCTCGGCCGGGATCAGGTTCATCTTCGGGCTGCCGATGAAGCCGGCGACGAAGAGGTTGGACGGGTGCTCGTAAAGCTCCATCGGCGAGCCGACCTGTTCGATGACGCCGCCGTTCAGGACCACGATCCGGTCGGCCAGGGTCATGGCCTCGATCTGGTCGTGGGTGACGTAGATCATCGTCGTCTTCAGCCGCTCGTGCAGGCCGGCGAACTCATAGCGCATACGCACGCGCAGGGCGGCGTCGAGGTTGGACAGGGGCTCGTCGAACAGGAAGACCTCGGGCTCGCGCACGATGGCGCGGCCGATG
>DBBK01000177.1 GCA_002292165.1 Brevundimonas sp. UBA986 | reverse complement strand
GACCGGGCCCGGCTTGCCGTCGCCGACCTTCGCGCCGTCGATGGAGATCGCGGGCGTCACGAAGCCGCTGGCCGAGGTGTAGAAGGCCTCTTTCGCCGCCTTGGCCTCGTCGACGCTGAACGGGCGTTCGTCCAGTTCGAAGCCTTCCGAGGCCAGGATGTCGAGCACGGCGGCGCGGGTAATCCCGCGCAGGATGTTGGCCTGTGTATCCCGCGTCCTCAGCTTGCCGTCCTGGTCCACGATCCAGGCGTTGGTCGAGGAGCCCTCGGTGACCAGCCCCATCTCGTCGACGAACCAGGCCTCCGCGGCGCCCCGTTCCTTCGCCGCCTGTTTGGCGAGGACGTTGGGCAGCAAACCCACGGTCTTGATGTCGCAACGCCCCCAGCGGATGTCCGGCTGGGTGATCACGGCGACGCCCTTCGCGGCCTGGGCCTCGGAGCGCGGGTAGTTCAGGTTCTTCGCCGTGACGATGACGCTGGGCGGGGTGCCTTCCGCGGGGAAGGCGTGGTCGCGCCGGGCCGTGCCGCGGGTGATCTGCAGATACACGAGGCCGTCGCGCACCCGGTTCCGGCGGATGGTCTCGCGCAGGACCTGCGTCAGGGCCTCCCGGGTCATCGGAGCGGGGATGCGCAGTTCCGTCAGGCTGCGGCCCAGCCGGGTCATATGGCCCTCATAGTCGGCCAGCCGCCCGTCGAACACGGCCCAGACCTCATAGACGCCGTCGGCGAACTGAAAGCCGCGATCCTCGATATGGACCGTGGCCTCGCCCAGCGGGGCGTACTGGCCGTTGACGTAGGCGACGCGTGACATCAGTCCAGACTTCCTTCGTCGTCGTCCCCGCCGCGCGACGGCGAGACGCCCAGCGACTTGAGCTTCCGGTGCAGCGCCGAGCGCTCCATGCCGATGAAGGCGGCGGTGCGCGAGATATTGCCGCCGAAACGCATGATCTGGGCGGCCAGATACTCGCGTTCGAACACCTCGCGCGCTTCACGCAGCGGCAGGGCGATGGTGCGCTCGGCCCCCATGGAGGCGCCCGAGTTGGACGAGGCCACCTCCTGCGGCAGCATCTCGGCGCTGATCGGGTCGTTGAGGTCGCCGGTCGCCAGAATCAGCAGCCGCTCGACGTTGTTGCGCAGCTGGCGGACGTTGCCCGGCCAGGGATGGACCTGCAGCACGGCGACGGCGTCGTCGCCCATGCGCCGGCGCGGCAGGCCCTGCGAGCTCGACAGGCTGTCGATGAAATAGTCGACCAGTTCGGAGATGTCCTCGCGGCGCTCCGACAGCGGCGGAACGCGGATCGGCACCACGTTCAGGCGGTGGAACAGGTCCTCGCGGAACCGGCCCTCGGTGATCTCGACCTTCAGGTCGCGCGAGGTCGAGGTGACGACGCGCACATCGACCTGGACGTCCTGTTCGCCGCCGACCCGGCGGAAGCGCTGGTCGACCAGGACCCGCAGGATGCGGCTCTGGCTCTCGCGCGGCATGTCGCCGACGTCGTCCAGATACAGGGTGCCGTTGTGGGCGCGCTCGAACACGCCGATCTTGCGCGGGCGACCGTCGGCGCCCTCCTCGCCGAACAGTTCGACATCGAGGCGTTCGGGCGTCATGCCGGCGGCGGAGATGGCGACGAACTCGCCGCGGCCGCGCGGGCTGGCCTCGTGGATCTGACGCGCGACCAGTTCCTTGCCCGAACCGGGCGGGCCCGAGATCAGGACGCGGCTGTTGGCCGGAGCCACCTTGGAGATGGTCGAACGCAGGGCCTGGGCCGCCGCCGACCGGCCGATCAGGCCCGACGGCGCCATGGCCTGGGCGCGCAGGCGGCGGTTCTCGCGCTTCAGGCTGGCGGCCTCCAGCGCGCGCTCGATGACCACCACCAGCCGATCAGACTTGAACGGCTTCTCGATGAAGTCATAGGCGCCGCGCTTCAGGGCGCTGACGGCGGTTTCGATATTGCCGTGGCCCGAGATCATGACGACCGGCAGATCGGCGTCCAGCTCCTTGACCATGTCGAGCAGCTCCAGCCCGTCCATGCCCCCGCCCTGCATCCAGATGTCGAGCACCAGAAGGGTGGGCTTGCGCGCACGGATGCCCGCCAGGGCCTCCTCGGCGTTGGACGCCACGCGCACGGCGTGGCCTTCGTCCTCGAGCAGGCCCGAGACCAGTTCGCGAATGTCCGCCTCGTCATCGACGATCAGGATGTCAGCGCCAGTAGAACGCATATCGCCTCGCTATTCGGCCGCGACCACACCGGACGCACGGGCGTCGTCGGCGGTCTTGGGGTGGGGGTTCAGGGGGAAGATCAGACAGACCCGCGCGCCATGCAGGGTCTCCGCGTCGGCCAGCTTCAGCTCGCCGCCATGGTCCTCGCAGATGCGTTTGACGATGGCGAGGCCGAGGCCGGTGCCCTTCTCGCGGGTGGTGACATAGGGCTCGGTCAGGCGGTCGCGGTCGCGCGTCGGCAGACCCTTGCCGTCGTCCTCGATGACGAAGGTGGCGATTCCGTTCTCGACCGACAGCCTGGCGATGATCGCGGGCGCGGCCTCGTCCGCATCGGGCGTGCCGAGACGGCGGGCGGCGACGGCCTCTCCGGCGTTCTTGAGGATGTTGGCGAGGGCCTGACCGACCATGCGGCCGTCGGCCTGGAACTTCACTTCCGGCAGGGGCTCGACCATGTCGACGGCGATGTCAGGCGCCGCGACCCGCTGGGCGAAGACCGCCGCGCGCAGCAGCTCGGCCGGGTTCTCGGTCGTGAAGCGCGGCGTCGGCATCCGGGCGAAGGACGAGAACTCGTCGACCATCCGGCCGATGTCGCCCACCTGACGGATGATGGTGTCGGTGCAGCGGTCGAAGACCTCGACGTCGTCGCCGATCCGCGCGCGATACTTGCGCCGCAACCGCTCTGCCGACAGCTGGATCGGGGTCAGGGGGTTCTTGATCTCATGGGCGATGCGGCGGGCCACGTCGCGCCAGGCGGCGTTGCGCTGGGCGGTGACGAGACGGGTGATGTCGTCGAAGGTCAGGACCATCTCCCCGCCCTGCCCACCCTCGATACGGACGCGCAGGCGCCGGGTCTCGCCCTCGCGCGCCACATCGATGTCCTCTTCGATATGGGCCTCGACCCTGCTGACCAACTCGGACAGTTCGGGCGCCACCTCGGCCAGGGGGCGGCCATAGACGTCGGCCTCGGCGATGGAGAGCAGTTGCAGGGCGCTGTCGTTGATGGCCGAGATCCGGCCGCGCCGGTCCAGACCGATCACGCCCGCGCTGACACCCGACAGCACGGTCTCGATGAACAGGGTGCGCGACTGGGCGTCTTCGGACGCGGTTTTCAGCGCCGCCTGCTGATGCTCCAGGTCGCCGGTCATGCGGTTGAAGGCCTCGGACAGGTCGGCGATCTCGCCGGGCGCGCCCTGGTTGTCAACACGGGCGCTCAGGTCGCCGCCCGCCACCTGGTCCGCCGCCTTGATCAGCCGCCCGATCGGACCGGAGATGGCGCTGGCCGCCGACATGCCCAGCCAGACCGCGCCGACCAGCACCAGCAGGGCGGTCTCAAGATAGCTCAGGGCGAAGGCGGACTGGATGCGGGCGCGGCTCTCCTCGGCCTCGCGATAGCCCTGGATCGACACCACGGCGGCGCGCATCTGGGCGACCAGACCCGGCGCCAGGGGCCGCACGACATAGAGGTAGGCGTCGCCGTATCCCGGCAGGGGATAGAGGGCGCGGACGGTGTCGGGGTTCTCGGTCACCTGCACGGGCGCGTCAGAGCCCTCGGCCGCGATCTCCAGCGCGGAGCGCGGCGGGGCGACATAGGGCGGGGCGTCCGGCAGTTCGCCGCGCGCCAACACCTCGCCGTCGCCGTTCAGGATATAGACCGCGGGATAGCCGAAGAAGTCGGCGATCTGGGTCAGGGCGCCAGTGAACTGGATACGGTTGTCGAAGACCTGACGCACCCCGCCCAGCTCATTGGACATGGCGCCCAGATCGCGGGTCATGCGGCCGCCGACGTCGGCGATATAGGCCTTGCCGATCGAGGCGCCGTTGTCGACCGCGTCCTGGACGTTGCGGCTGAACCACTGGTCCACGCCCCGGTTGACCAGCACCCCGAACACCAGGGCGATCAGAATGGCCGGCACCACCGCCACGAGGGAGAACAGGGCGACGAAGCGCAGGTGCAGCCGGGCGCCGGGATCGGTGTTGCGGACGCGGACCAGCCGCATCACCTGGGTCCCGATGATGACCGCCAGGACGCCGATCAGGATCAGGTTGGCCAGAAGGATCAGCAGCACCGCCTGACCGGCGACGGCGCGCGCCCCGCCGTCGGCCGTGGCGCCGGGCGCGATGGCCACCAGCCAGATCGCCGCCGCCGCCGTCAGCACCGCGATGCCGTACGCCGCGCCGAACAGGGCGCGCGCGCGACCGGCCGCGAACCGGGCCCAGAGGCTGGGCTCGGCCCCGGTCGTGGTCAGGGCTTCATTATCGGCGCCCGGCAGGGAGGCGGGTGTGTCCGTCATGCCGCATCAGCTTCAACCAGCTGTGGCGAAAACTCAACAGCAGAGTTGCCGAAATGAGGCATCCGTAACCAAAGGTTTTTCAGCTCCCGGATCACGTCTTCGGGATCGTCGAGCCGGCAGAGGCGCGACTTGGCCGCGCGGCGCTCGGCCGGGTCGGCGGGCCAGGGCGCCTGTTCGACGTACCAGCCCAGGTGTTTGCGGAACATCTTCAGCCCCACCGGCCCGTCATAGAAGGCGACGGAGGCCCTCAGATGCTCGGCGACGATGGCCAGACGTTCCTCCGGTCCGGGCTCCTCCAGCTCGGTCCCGTCGGCCAAAGCCCGGTCCAGATGCGCCGCCAGCCACGGCCGGCCATAGACGCCCCGGCCCAGCATCAGGGCGTCGGCGCCCGACCGCTCCAGCGCCTCGCGCGCCTGACCGGCGGTGATGATGTCGCCGTTGACGATGACCGGGATGCCGACGGCGGCCTTGACCTCCCCTACCGCGTCCCAGTCGGCGACGCCGGTGTAGAACTGCTGGCGCGTGCGGCCATGGACGGTGACGGCGGCGACGCCCAGTTCCTCGGCCCGCTTGGCCAGCCAGGCGGCGTTCTTGCTGTCGTCGTCCCAGCCGAGGCGCATCTTGACCGTCACAGGCCGGCTGACGGCCCCGACGGCGGCGGCGATCAGGCGCGAGGCCAGGTCGGGCGTGCGCATCAGGGCCGAGCCCGAAGCCGCGCCCGTGACCTCCTTGGCCGGGCAGCCGAAATTCAGGTCGATGATGTCGGCGCCGGCGGCCTCGGCCATCCGCGCGCCCTCGGCCATGGCGCCGGGATCGCGGCCGACCAGCTGGATCACCGTCAGGGGCAGGCCGCCGCCGACAGCCGCGCGCCGCACCACGTCGGGCCGCCCGCGCGCCAGCTCGGCCGAGGCCACCATCTCGGTCGCCACATAGGCCGCGCCCAGCCTGGAGGCGAGCAGACGGAACGGCAGGTCGGTGACCCCCGTCATCGGCGCCATCAGCACCCGGCCCGCGATCTCCACGTCGCCGATCTTGAGGATGTTGCCAGAACTGTCCGTCATCGGCCCTTTCCGCCGTCTTTCAGTTCCTCTCGTCAAGCCGAACCGGGGCGATTAGAAGGCCGCCATGACATTCGCCGCCATCGTCGTCGCCGCCGGAACCGGCTCCAGAGCCGCTGACTCCGCCGGCATCGCCAAGCAATGGCGTCTACTGGGCGGCAAGCCCGTGCTGCGCTGGTCCGTCGAGGCCCTGTTGGCTGCGGGGGCGGAAGACGTCGCTGTCGTGGTCTCCCAAGACGGGCATGAGGCGGCCGGAGCGGCTCTGGCGGGTCTGACCGGCTGGCGCTCCGTCACCGGCGGCGCGACCCGGGCCGAGTCGGTGCGCGCCGGGCTGGCGAGCCTGACCGGCCCGACCGACCAGATCGTCCTGATCCACGACGCCGCCCGTCCGCTGTTGAGCGCGCCCGTGATCCGGCGGCTGCTCACCGCCCTGGACACCGCCGACGGCGCCCTGCCCGCCCTGCCCGTCGCCGACACGCTCAAGAAGACTTCAGGCGACGCCATCACCGGCACGGTCGACCGCGACGGCCTCTGGCGCGCCCAGACCCCCCAGGCCTTCCGCCGGGATCGCCTTGAGGCGGCGTGGGCCAACTGGTCCTCCGCGGAAAGCCCCACCGACGACTGCGCCGTGGTCGAGGCCGACGGCGGCGAGGACGTGGTCGTCGAGGGCGACGCCCGACTGATGAAACTCACCTTCCCCGAGGATTTCGCCATGGCCGAGGCCCTGATCGCCGCTGAAACCCGTATGCAGACCCGCGTCGGCTCCGGCTTCGACGCCCACCGCTGGGGTCCCGGCGGCTCGGTCTGGCTGTGCGGCATCGAGATCCCCCACGACCAGACCCTGATCGGCCATTCGGACGCCGACGCCGGCCTGCATGCCCTGACCGACGCCATCCTCGGCGCTCTGGGCGACGGCGACATCGGCGACCACTTCCCGCCGACAGATCCGAAGTGGAAAGGCGCTTCGTCCGACCGTTTCCTCGAATACGCGGCGCAGAAGGTCACGGCGCGTGGCGGCCGGATGGTCCATGTCGACGTCACCCTGATCTGCGAGCGGCCCAAGGTGAAGCCGCACCGTCAGGCCATGCGCGAGCGCGTCGCCGCCATCCTGTCCCTGCCGCTCGACGCCGTCAGCGTGAAGGCCACCACCACCGAGGCCATGGGCTTCACCGGCCGTGGCGAGGGCCTGGCCGCCCAGGCCGTCGCGACGATCGAACTACCCGGCTGATCAGGGCTGCTCCCACTGCGCCTTGAGGTGCCGCCACAGGGAGCCGAACAGGTTCACATAGTCGTCGGTCCAGGGCCGGACCTTCGGGTCGCGCAGATGCTCCCAGCGCCGGTCCGCCTCGAACTCGGCAAGCCCCTCTTCCGTCGGCGACAGGATCAGGGCCTCGGTCGAGGCCTCGGCCATGTCGGGGGCGTCGGGGTCCTCGATATAGATCTGGTGCAGGTGCGGCGCCTTCAGCGCCCGCGCCGCCGCCTCGGCCGGTCCGGTGATGTCGAGATTGCGGTTCGACAGGTGCAGGATGACGACGCCGGTGGGCTTGAGCAGCTTCAGATAGCCAGCGATCGCCTCTTCGGTCAGCAGATGGGTCGGCACCGAGTCGGACGAGAAGGCGTCGATCAACAACAGGTCGTAGGTCCCCGCCGGCTGCTTCACCAGCGACAGCCGCGCGTCGCCCAGCACGGTGTCGATGGCCCCGCCCGGCCCGTCCTGCTTCGAACAGCCGTTGATGAAGGTGAACCATTTCGGATCGCGCGACAGCCTGTTCACCATCGGGTCGATCTCGAAGAAGGTCAGCCGGTCCTCGGCCCGCTTGTAGCCCGCCATGGCGCCGGAGCCCTGCCCCACCACCCCGATGCGGATGCCCCAGGCCCGGTTCTGCACCGCCTGGGTCACCTGACCGATCGGGGTCGCGGGCGCATAGTAGAGGGTCGGCAGACAGGCATGGGCCGGGTCGCGCGGCTGGGCCCCGTGCAGGGTCGTGCCGTGCATCAGGACGTGCACCTTGCCGCCCAGCCGGTCGTCGCGGGTATCGGCGACCCGCATCACCCCGAAGAAGCTGCGCTCCGTCAGGGCCCAGTCGTAGCCCCGGCCGATGGTCAGGGTGACGATGGCGATCAGGGCGCTGATGATCACAAAGGCCGGCATCCGGTCGCGGATCAGGAAGGCCGCGATCATGGCGAACAGCAGGATCAGCTGGGTGGTCTGCTCCATCGAGACATTGACGTTGCGGCTCCAGGCCCAGGCCAGGTCCCAGTTGGCGTCGAACACACCCTTGAGCACGATGGGGGCCAGGCAGATCAGGATGGCCGCGACGAAGGCATAGACCTCCCACTTGCGGATCGGCGCCTTGCTGTTGGGCCGCGCCAGACCGACCAGCACCAGCACCAGCGGATACTCCAGCACCGTGCTGAAGATGACCGGCGCCAGCAGGGCCGTGAAGGCGCCGCCGACCACCCCGCCCAGCGACATCAGCAGATAGAATTCGGTCAGCCGGTCCGGCGCCGGACGCCGGGCCGCCAGCCTCTGGTGACACATCAGCGCCAGGAAGAAGAAGGCCGTCAGGTGCAGGCCGAACATCATCGCCCAGTTGCCCGAGCGCGAGGCGGTGAAGCAGATGCAGACGATGCCCACCGCCGCCGCGATCATCAGGGTGATCGGCAGCGGGATGATGGGCCGGTTCTGGAAGGCGATGACGAAGGTCAGCAGATAGAGCGCCAGCGGGATGACCCACAGGAAGGGCGCCGAGGCCACGTCGGTCGACAGATGCGCCGTCACCCCCAGCATCAGGCTGGACGGACCCGCCGCCAGCAGCACCAGCACCGCCTTCTCGCGCCAGGGAATGGTCGGGCTGACCGGCAGCGCCTCGGGTTCGACCGGAACGGACGCGTCGAGGCGGCGGCGCCAGACCACGAAGGCCAGGGCCACGACCATCAGAAGGAAGGCCGCATAGCCGCCGCTCCAGCCGACCCTCTGGCCCGACAGCGACATCAGGGGCTCGATCACGACCGGATAGGCCAGCAGGGCCAGGAAGCTGCCGAGGTTCGACGCGGCATAGAGGACATAGGGGTTCTGGCCGTCCGCATGGCCGGCGCGAACCCGGGCGTACCAGGCCTGCAGCAGGGGCGCGGTCGCCGACAGGATGGCGAAGGGCGCGCCGACCGACAGGGTCAGGGTGGCCAGCAGCCACCCGATCGGCGCGGCCGGGTTCGGCTCGCCCAGCAGGCCGCTGATCTTGAGCGGCAGGAACAGGGCCGCCAGCACCAGCAGGGCCAGATGCACCATCAGCTGCGTCCGCACCGCCTTCAGCCGCTGCAGCGCATGGGCATAGGCGTAGCCGGCCAGAAGCGCGGTCTGGAAGAAGACCATGGAGGTGTTCCACACCGACGGCGACCCGCCCAGCATCGGCAGCACCAGCTTGGTGACCATCGGCTGGACCACGAACACCAGGGCCGCCGAGGTGAAGATGGCCACCGCGAACAACAGGGGCGCCGGATCGCGCCCAAAGGCGCCATGGAGGGGCTGAACGGAAACGCTGTCGATATCGGTGTCGGTCATCAGGGCTCCGTCACGGTCCAGCGGTCGACAGACCGGCGGGCGGCGGTCACCCTAGGCCGACTCGCCAACGCTGCGGATAGGACAATGTTTCCCGAAGACATCGAAGCCCTGGCCCGCGCCGTCATCTCCGCCGCTCTGGAGAGCGAGATCATGATCGCAACGGCCGAGAGCTGCACGGGCGGTCTGGTCGCGGGCGCCCTGACGGCCATCCCGGGCTCCTCAGCCGTCGTCGACCGGGGCTTCGTCACCTATTCCAACGAGGCCAAGAACGGGATGCTGGGCGTGCCGATGGACCTGATCGTCGCCAACGGCGCGGTGTCCGAGCCCGTAGCCCGGGCCATGGCCGTCGGAGCGGTCGCCCACTCACGGGCGTCGCTGGCCGTCTCGATCACGGGCGTCGCCGGCCCCGGCGGCGGCTCGGCCGAGAAGCCGGTCGGTCTGGTGCATTTCGCCGCGGCCGACGCCGACGGGGTGGTTCACGAGGAACGCCGCTTCGGCGACCTGGGCCGCGAAACCGTGCGGCTGGAGAGCGTCAGGGTGGCGCTGAACCTGCTTCTGGCCCGACTTACCGCCCGATGATCGTCGATGCGCGCGGCCATCGCTGCCCGGTGCCGTCGCTGCGGCTGCGCAAGGCGCTGGAGGCGGCGGCTCCGGGAACCCGCGCCACCCTTCTGGCCACCGACCCCATGGCGCGGATCGACGTGCCGTTTCTGATGAGCGAGTTGGGCGGCCGGGTGGTCGAGACGACCGAGGCCGGTGGCGTCCTGACGCTGACCGTCGAGACCTCTACCGTCGCGACTGGCGACGTTCCGACAGGCTGACGACGCGACCGTCGCCGTCGCCCGGCTCGATATGGGGCTTGCCACGCGTGCGCCAGGCGATCTCCATCTCGGTGGCGAAGGCGCCGCCGTAGAAGATGGCGTTGACGTTCCAGGACAACCAGATCAGCAGCACCACCACGGCGCCGACCGAGCCGTAGGTCGCGCCCAGGGACGCTACCTGCTCCACATAGATGGCGCACAGCCAGGACGAGATCATCGACATCACCGTCGCCACCAACCCGCCGGTGATGGAGCAGGCCCAGGCGACCTTGGTCCGGTGCGACATGGCGTAGCGGTAGAGCATGGTCAGACCCAGGGCGAGGCCGAGCGCGGGCCAGACGCCGTCCAGCGGCAGGGCATGGCCCCGCACCTCGGCCGTCGTGTGCTCCATCAGCCGCGAGGTCACCACGGCGCCCGACACCACGGTGAACAGGACGAAGGCGAACAGGGCCACGAAGAAGGCCAGCATGTTGAATTTCACGAAGCCGTGCGGCTCGGTCTCGTCATGGATCAGGTTCAGTCCGGCCAGCAGGGCCTTGAACCCGCGATGGGCCGCATAGGCGCCGATGAACAGGGCGAACAGGCTCTGGGCCGAGACGGTGCGCGCCCCGACGCTGGCCAGCCGCTGCACCTCCTGCTGGAAGATGGCGCGGGCGGCGTGGGGCAACATGTCGGCGACGGCCATGGCCTGTTCGCTGACCTGGGTGATTGACAGCACGGCCTTGTAGAAGCCGATCAGAATCGCGATCGCCGGAAACACGGCCAGCAGGGCGAAGAAGGAGACCCCGCCCGTATAGAGCATGACGTCACGGCCCCAGCTGCGGGTGAAGGCCCGGACCGCCAGTCGCCCCCAGAATGCAGGAGAGAGCCTGCCCTGATGACCTTCGGTCTCGGCCTCTGTCATCTGTCCGCTCAAGCCGGTCCCCACCGCAGTACAAGCGACCGAGTCTAACGGAAAATCCCCGCGAGGGAAGCAGACGAAAGTCGAACGAAGTTTTCCCCTCGCGGCGCAGCATAGCCGTTGCGTCGGCGGCGGGGGCGTCGCTATGGTCCCGCCGACTTCGCAGGGGTTTGAATCCCGTGGTTTTGCGAGGCTTAGGAGACGATATTGGGTCCCGATCCACGCGTTCTGGTCGTCGCCGAGACGGACGATCTGGTCGGGCCCCTGTGCCGCGGCCTCGACGCCCTGGGCTGGCGGACCCTGACGGCGCGCTCGGCGGCCGCCGCCGTCGCGGCCCTGGGCGACTTCACCCTGGAAGCCGCCGTCCTTGACGCCAGCCATCCCGGCTTCCCCGAGATCGCCCCCCTGCTGCGTGAGGCCGCCGGCGACCGGCGGCTGTCGATCATCGCCGTCGGCTCCCAGGCCGACGCGCCCGGCGTCGACCTGGCCATGTCGGAACCGCCGCATCCGGCCCAGGCCGCGCTGCGCATCGAACACCTGATGCGCGCCGCCATCGCCGAGGAGGAGTTCCGCCTGCGTCAGGCGACCTTCGCCCTGCAGGGCGCGACCCTGACCGCCGACACCCCCGATCCCGCCCCGCTCAAGGTGCTGGTCGCGGGCGGCGCCGATCCGCGCTTCATCGCCCTGTCCAACGCCCTGACGGCGGCGGGCGCCGAGGTGGTGGCGGCTCCCACACCCTATACGGCCTTCGACTATCTGCATGAGACGACGTTCGACGCCGCCGTGCTGTGGGGCGCGCCCGACCATGCGCCGGCCCTGTCGATCGCGGCGGGGATGAAGCGCAACACCCGCCTCTATCACATCCCCCTGGTCCTCTATCTGCGCAGCGCCGGCGAGATCAATCTGGCCGAGCTCTACAACCGGGGCTTCGCCGACATCGCCGCCGCCGATACGCCCGAGGCCGAGACCGCCTCGCGCGTCCTCGGTCTGGCCGCCTCGCACCGGCGGCATCAGGCCATCCGCAAGGCGCTGGAGACGGCGCGCGGCTCGGGCCTGATGGACGGCTCGACCGGCCTGTTCACGCGCGACCTGTTCGCCTCCCACCTCGCCCGTCTGGCCGAGGGGGCGAAGTCGCGCCGTCGCGCCCTGTCGGTCTGCGTCCTGCGCGTCGCCGACAACGACAGCCTGGCCCACGCCCGCGCCGCCGGCTGGCTGGACCGCGCCATGCCCCAGATCGGGGCCATGGTCTCTCGTCTGGTGCGGGTCGAGGACACCGCCGCCCTGCTGGCGCCCGAGGTCTTCGCCCTGGCCCTGCCCGCCACCCCCGGCCCGGCCGCGCGTCTGGCCGCCGAGCGCATCGCCGCCGTGGTCGGCTGCACCGCCTTCGACGCCGGCCCCGACCGCTCGCCCTTCGTGGTCGAGTTTGACGTCGGCTCGGCCGAGGNNCTCCCCCGGCGAAAGCCCCGCCTCGGTCCTCGAACGCGCCTCCGCCGACCTGTCGCGCCGCAAGCAGGAAGCGGCGAAGGCTGCGGCGGCGAACGCCTAGGCCTTCAGAGCCGCGCGGCGCCTACCGCGGCCACAACAGGATCGCGGCGCACAAACCTGCGACCACCAACGCGATACAGATCTCGGGCACCGGCGAGCGCGGCGAGCGCAGCCGCCCGGGCGTGGCGTCACGGAAGCGCTCCCGCAGCGCCGCAGCTCTCCGTTCCTTTTCTGCCCAGTCCCGCATGGCCAGACCCTGCCGGAGCCCGCCTAACGCCGGGTTCGCAAAGGCGGTTTACGCCGCCGCCCCCGCCACCCGCGCCAGATCGGCGGTGATGCGTTCGGCGACCTTGAGGCGGTCTTCCGGCGTCGGCCAGTCGCCCATGACGACGATCTTCTGATCCGGGCGGATCTTCCAGAAGGCGTGGTTCTTCTGGATCAGGCCGACCAGCCCCATCGGGTTGGGGAAGCTGTTGTTGCGCAGCGTCATGACACAGCCCTTGGGCCCGATGTCGATGCGTTCGATACAGGCCGTCTTGCAGCTGGCCTTGATCCCGACGATGCGCAGCAGCTGCTTCGCCTCGTCCGGCAGAGGGCCGAAGCGGTCGATCAGTTCGGCGGCCAGGCCCTCGCGCTCCTCGGTCTTCTCGGCGTCCGACAGGCGGCGATAGAGGCTCAGACGAACGTTGAGGTCCGGGACGTAATTCTCTGGAATCAATACGGCCGCGCCGACATTGATGGCCGGAGACCAGCCGCGATCGACGACCTCTTCGCCCGCTTCTCGCAGGCTGGCGACCGCGTCTTCCAGCATCTGCTGATAGAGCTCGACCCCGACCTCGCGGATGTGGCCCGACTGTTCGTCGCCCAGCAGATTGCCGCCGCCGCGCTGATCCAGATCGTGCGAGGCCAGCTGGAAGCCGGCGCCGAGGTTGTCCAGCGATTGCAGCACCTGCAACCGCCGCTCCGCCGACAGGGTCAGGGGGCGTTTCGGGTCGGTGGTCAGATAGGCGAAGGCCCGCGCCTTGGACCGCCCGATCCGGCCGCGGATCTGGTGCAGCTGCGCCAGGCCGAACATGTCGGCCCGGTGCACGATCAGTGTGTTGGCGGTCGGAATGTCGATGCCGCTCTCGACGATGGTGGTCGAGACCAGCAGGTCGTACTCGCCGTCGTAGAAGGCGCTCATCACGTCTTCCAGCTGGGTCGGGGACATCTGGCCGTGCCCGACCACGAACTTGATCTCCGGCACCTGTTCGCGAAGGAACTGTTCGATGTCCGGCAGGTCCGACAGGCGCGGACAGACGTAGAAGGCCTGCCCCCCGCGATACTTCTCGCGCAGCAGGGCCTCGCGGATCAACACCCGGTCCCACGGCGTCACATAGGTCCGCACGGCCAGACGATCGACGGGCGGGGTGGCGATGATCGACATCTCGCGGATCCCCGACAGGGCCATCTGCAGGGTGCGCGGGATCGGCGTCGCGGTCAGGGTCAAGAGGTGCACATCGGCGCGAAGGCTCTTGAGCTTCTCCTTGTGCTTGACCCCGAAATGCTGCTCCTCGTCGACGATCACGAGACCCAGATCCTTGAAGCCGACCTGTTCGGCCAGGACCGCGTGGGTGCCGACCACGATCTCGAACGACCCGTCCTTCAGGCCCGCGCGGCTCTCCGCCGCGTCCTTGGCCGTGACCATGCGCGACAGGTGGCGGACGGTGATCGGCCAGCCGGCGAAGCGTTCGGAGAAGGTCTTGAAATGCTGGCGCGCCAAGAGGGTCGTCGGGCAGACGACCGCCACCTGCTGCCCGCTCATGGCCACGACGAAGGCGGCCCGCAGGGCCACCTCGGTCTTGCCGAAGCCGACGTCGCCGCAGATCAGGCGATCCATCGGCGTGCCCTTGCCCAGATCCTCCAGCACGTCGCCGATGGCGTTGAGCTGGTCGTCCGTCTCCTCATAGGGGAAGCGGGCGCAGAACTCGTCGAATAGCCCCGCGGGAGGGGTGATGGCGTCCGAGACCCGCAGCGCGCGCTTGGCGGCGAGCGCGATGAGCCCCTCGGCCATTTCGCGCAGCCGGGCCTTGGCCTTGGCCTTGCGTCCCTGCCAGGCGGCGCCGCCCAGACGGTCCAGCTGGACGTCGTCGGAATCGGTCCCGTAGCGCGTCAGAAGGTCAATGTTTTCAACCGGCAGATAGAGCTTGCTCTCACCGGCGTAGAGGAGCTCCAGGCAGTCGTGCGGCGCGTCCTGGATGTCGAGCGTCTTCAGCCCCTCATAACGGCCGATGCCGTGATCGAGGTGGACGACGAGGTCGCCGGTCGTCAGGGCCGAGGCCTCGGCGAGGAAGTTGGACGCGCGGCGCTTGCGCTTGGGCCGCGCCAGCCGGTCGCCCAGCATGTCGGTCTCGGAGATGACCGCGAGGTTGTCGGTCGTGAAGCCGTGCTCCACCGGCAGGACGGCGCGCAGATACAGGTCCTTCGGCGCCGCCTGGACATCGGCCCAGTCGCGCACGGCGACGACGTGATCCAGCCCGTGGTCGGCCAGCATGACCGACAGGCGGTCGGACGAGCCCTCGGTCCAGGAGGCGAACAGGACGCGCTTGCCCTGCCCTTTCAGCGCCCCGGCGTGATGGGCGACGGCCTCGAACAGATTGACGCTGTCCTGGGCCCGCTCGGCGGCGAAGGTGCGGCCCAGCCGGCCGCCGGCGTCCTCGCCAGCCGTGTCGAACGGCGTCAGGCGGCGCACGTCGCGGCCCGCGAGCGCGCTGTTCCAGTCGCCCTCGGGCAGATAGAGCCGGTCCGGCGGCAGGGCCCGGTTGGCGGCGCCGGCCTTGGTCTGGGCCGCCTCGCGTCGGGCCTCATAGGCGTCCTTGGCGAGCGCCCAGCGATCGGCGCGCGCGGCCTCGACCTGATGATCCAGGAACAGGGCCGCATCGTCCGGCAGATAGTCGAACAGGGTCTCCAGGTTCGGATAGAGCAGCGGCAGCCAGTGCTCCATCCCCTGACGCCGCGCCCCTTCGGAGACGGCGACGTAGAGCGGGTCGTCCCCGCCCGCCCCGAACAGGCCCAGATAGCCGGTGCGGAAGCGCGAGATGGTCTCGGCGTCCAGCAGGGCCTCGGACACCGGCGACAGGGAGATCTTCTTGCGCTGACCGGTCGACCGCTGGGTCGCCGGGTCGAACGTCCTGATCGATTCCAGCTCCGAGCCGAACATGTCGAGCCGCACCGGCTCCTCGAACCCGGGCGGGAAGACGTCGATGACCCCGCCGCGCACCGCATACTCGCCGCGCTCGTTGACGGTCGAGGCGCGCATGTATCCGTTGGCGGTGAAGTACTTCTCCAGCGCCGCCTGATCCAGATCGCGGCCCACGGCGGCGTCGAACCCGGCCGAGGCGGTGACCTCCTGCGGCGGGGTGCGCTGCATGGCGGCGGCGATGGTGGTGACGACCAGCAGAGGCTGGGGCGCGCGCGCCGGCCGTCCGGCCAGTTCGGTCAGGGCCGCCATCCGCTCGGCGGACACCGACGACGTCGGGCTCAGCCGGTCGTAGGGCAGACAGTCCCAGGCCGGAAACTCAAGAACCTCAATGTCTTTCGCGAAGAAGCGGAAAGCCTGCGAGAAGTTGCCGGCGCGCTGATAATCGCGGGCGATGAAGACGGCGACCCCGCCGGAAGCCTTCAGCCGCTCGGCGACGGTCAGGGCGTCGAGACCCTCGGGCGCCCCGCCGAGTTCGATGTCAGTCCGTTTCAAGTTCGGGGCCACTCAGCCGATCCCCTGCTGCACGGCCTGGGCGACATGGGCCTTCACGAAGGCCCGGATGCGGGCCATCAGCGGCGTGTCGTGCTCGGGCGGCGTGGGCGCCGTCTCGATGATCCAGCTGTAGAGCTCGTGGTCGTTGTCCTGCATCAGCAGGCCCTCGAACTCGGTCAGCTCGCCCTCGGTCAGTTCGGGCCCGACCTGCTCGACGAACGGCCCCAGCACCATGTCGGCTTCGCGGAAGCCCCTACGCCAGGCGCGAAAACGCGCGCGAGACAGGCGGTTCTGGTCTTGGGTGGCGGTGTCGGGGGCATCGGTCATGAGGCGCGGGATATAGCGAGACCCGCGCCGCCCCGCCAGCCGTCCCGGCGTCAGGAACGGACGCCTCCTGCCATCAGACGGGCCAGATCGCCTTGATCTTGTCGGTCAGGGCCTTGCGCTCGGCCAGCCCCTTGTCCCCGCCGTTGATGCGCAGGGTCACCTTGGAGACGCTGTCCGTCTGGGCGAGGGCGTTGAGCCCCTTGGAGGTCCAGAAGTCGACCGCCGCCGCGATCGATCCCGCAGGGGTCAGCAGCAGGTCCGGATTGATCTCATAGGCCACGCCGAGCGCATGATAGTTGGCGCGCCCCGTCAGCTGGATCAGGCCGCGCCCGCGATATTTATAGCCGTCCCCCGGCTGGGTGTTGCCCAGGTTCTTCGCCCCCCAGGTCCCGCCGTAGATGGTGTTGCCGATGGAGACCTTGTCGGCCGGTTGGCTCGCGCTGCGCCCGAACTTCTGGCACTGGGCGTCGGTGATCCGGGCCTTGGAGAAGGTCGCGCGCAGCCCCGCCGCCGAATAGTTCAGGTTCTCGGACTGCGGTTTGAACCCGCTTTCGTGGGACACCTGGGCGAAGAAATGGATGTATTCCAGCCGTTGGCTCATGGCCTTGGGCAGGACCAGGGCGAGCAGATCGCCCGTGCCGTCGGGGGCGACATTGCTGCTCACATATTCGGCCAACCCCTGAAAGGTCAGGGCGCCCAGCTTGCCGTCCACGATGCCGACGTCGTAGCCCTTGTCGATGAGATTTTGCTGCAGAATCGAAACCGACATCGACCGTTCCCTTCAGACTGTCCTGACGGCCGCAATCCTGCGCTCGGGTAACACTGTTTGCAATCTTTGCGAGCTTCGCCGCACCGGTTTCGCCTGACATGCGTCCGCCCGCCCTCTTCCCCCTGTTCGCCGAGGCCACCACCCTGAAGGGGGTGGGGGCCAAGGTCGCGCCCCTGATCCAGAAACTGGCCGGGCCACTGGTGCGCGACGTCCTGTTCCTGAGCCCGTCCGGGGTGATCACGCGCCGCCGCACCAACGCCGCCGAGGCCGTGGACGGCGAGGTCGGGGTGTTCGACGTGGTCGTCGACCGGCTGTTCGTGCCCTCGCGGCCGGGCGCGCCGCTCAAGGTCCGGGCCTCGGACGAGACCGGCTATGTCCACCTCGTCTGGTTCGGCGGGTCGCCCCAGCACATCGACCGCCAGCTCCCGCGCGGCGAGCGGCGGCTGGTCTCGGGCAAGGTCGAGCGGTTCAACGGCGAGGTGCAGATCCTGCACCCCGACTGGATCGTGCCCCTGGATCAGGGCGAGGAGATCCCCACCGTCGAACCCGTCTATCCGGCCACGGCGGGCCTGACCTCACGCGTGGTGCGCAAGCTGGCGCTTCAGGCCCTGACGGCCGCGCCCGAACTGGCCGAGTGGCAGGATCCCGCCTGGATCGCGAAACAGGGCTGGCCCGGCTGGCGGCCGGCGCTGGAGGCCCTGCACGCCCCGACCGGCGAGCGCGATCTGGAGCCCGACGCCCCGGTGCGGCAACGGCTGGCCTATGATGAGCTGTTCGCTCACCAGCTGGCCCTGGCCCGCCGTCGCCGCGCGCGCCAGATCACCCCGGCCCCGGTGATCCGCCCCGGCGAGGCCTCGGCCGCTCTGCTGGCCGCCCTGCCCTTCACCCTGACGGGAGCGCAGGCCCAGGCCGTCGCCGAAATCCGCGCCGATCTGGCGGGCGGGGAGCAGATGGGCCGGCTGCTGCAGGGCGACGTGGGCTCGGGCAAGACGGCGGTCGCCGCGATCGCCATGGCCGACGCGGCCTCCAGCGGCTTCCAGGCGGCCCTGATGGCCCCGACCGAAATCCTCGCCCGCCAGCATTTCCAGCGCCTGTCGCCGATGCTGGAAGCCGCCGGCATCGCCTCGGTCCTGCTGACCGGCCGCGATACTACGGCGGAGCGGCGCGAGCGGCTCGACGCCCTCGCCACCGGCCGCGCCCAGGTCGCCATCGGCACCCACGCCCTGTTCCAGGACGCGGTCCGCTTTGACCGGCTGGGTCTGGCGGTGATCGACGAACAGCACCGGTTCGGGGTCAACGAGCGCCAGAGGCTTCAGGCCAAGGGCGATCCGCGCAGCGGCGGCGTCCACCTGCTGACCATGTCGGCGACGCCCATCCCCCGCACCCTGGAGCTGACCCAGTACGGCGAGCTGGAGGTCAGCCGGCTGATGGAGAAGCCGCCCGGCCGCACGCCCGTCGCCACCGCCGTCCTTCCCGGCTCGCGCATCGGCGAGGTGGCCAAGCGGCTGAAGGCGGCCATCGAGGGCGGCGCCCAGGCCTACTGGATCTGTCCTCTGGTCGCCGAGAGCGAAGCCACCGACCTCGCCGCCGCCGAGGCCCGCGCCGAAGACCTGCGCCGCATCCTTCAGGTCGAGGTCGGTCTGGCCCACGGCCAGATGCCGGGCGCCCAGCGTGAGGCGGTCATGGCCGATTTCGCCGACGGCCGCATCCCCATCCTGGTCGCCACCACCGTGGTCGAGGTCGGGGTCGATGTGCCCAACGCCTCCATCATGGTCATCGAACACGCCGACCGCTTCGGCCTGGCCCAGCTGCACCAGTTGCGCGGCCGGGTCGGGCGCGGGGCCAAGGCCAGCGCCTGTATCCTGCTGTACGGCGATACGCTTGGAGAGACGGCGAAGGAACGGCTGGAGACCCTGCGGCGCACCGAGGACGGCTTCGAAATCGCCGAGGAGGACTTCCGCCTGCGCGGCGGCGGCGATCCCCTGGGCCTGAAGC
>DBBK01000197.1 GCA_002292165.1 Brevundimonas sp. UBA986 | reverse complement strand
GGGCGGATCGTCCGTGTCCGGTCGATATCAGCCCGGCTTGGGCCGCGCCTGCATCGCGCCGGTCATGGGGATGAAGAAGACGCCGACGTCGCGGCGGCTGTGGACCCGGCCCTCGGCGTCCTTGGTATAGACATAGAGGACCTGGCCCCGGCGGAAGGGCTGGCCGATCGGGATGATCAGCTTGCCGCCGGGCTTGAGCTGGCGGAACAGCTCGGGCGGGGCGTACTGGGCCACGCAGGTCAGCATGATGGTGTCGAAGCCTTCGGTGACCTCGGGCCAGCCGAAATAGCCGTCGCCGACCTTGCCGTGGACGTTGGAATAGCCGAGCGGAGCGAAGATCCTGTCCACCGCCCGGCCGATCGGTTCGATGATCTCGATGGTGTACGCGTCGCGCACCACGCGGCTGAGCAGGGATGACTGGAAGCCCGATCCGGTCCCGATCTCCAGCGTCACGTCGGTCGGCTTGGGCGCCGCCAGCTGGGTCATATAGGCCTGCCCCAGATAGTCGGAGAGGACCGAGCCATGGCCGATGGCCCAGGGCTTGGGATCGGCCTCATAGGCCTGGTACGCCGTCGAGGCCTGTTGGGCGTAGGCGTAGTGGAAATACTCCCGCGGCACGGCCTCGAAGGCGGCCAGGACATTCGGATCGGCGACGCCGTTGAAGCGGCCCTCGAGATAGGTCTTGATCCGGGCGATGGCGGCGGGCTTGCGGGTCTGGATCTCGGCCCACTGGGGCTCGGTGACGGCGCTGGGGCGCCCCGAGGCCTCCATCGCGGTCTGGAAGGCGGCGAAGGTCCAGGGACTGGCCGCCGCCTTGACGCCATTGACGACGACCGAGGCGACCGGGCCCGTTCCCGCTGCCGGTGCGGCCGCTGCAGGGGTGGCGGCAGGCGCCGTCTCGGCGGTTCCCTGCGTCGGGTTCAGCCGCGCCTGGACATCCTTCATCGCCTTGTCGTCGCAGGCGGCGAGCGGCAGGGCGGCGAGACCGGCGGCGCCGGCCAGAAGGGCGCGGCGATCCATCGTCGAGGTCGTCATGCAGGAAACTCCAGCGGCGTCGGGGCGGCGCCCGAGGGGTTGGGAACGGGGTCAGTCGCGGGTGCGCGGACAGCCTTTGCGGCCTTCACCCCGACCGGCAGGACGAGGAAGGCGACCGCATAGAGACCGGCGGCGGCGATCAGCAGGGACGAGAAGCCGACATCGCGGCTCATCAGATTGGCGAGGGGCGTGGCGACCACGGAGAAGGCGCCGNNNNCCGGGGCGGCGGCCAGAACGACCGTGGCCGCCCGCATCCACAGCGGCTGGTCCAGCGTCCGCATCAGATAGTCCTCGCCCCCGATCAGCATGGCCGCGATCCAGGCCAGGACCACGATCAGGCCGATGGCCGAGGCGGCCTTGGGCATGCCGCCGACCTTGCCCGCGATCATGCTGCCGAGGCCGGAGAAGATCAGCATGGAGGTCAGGACCAGGGCGAAGGCCGAGGAATAGTCGTTCAGATAGAAGGCGGCCCGG
Source organism: Brevundimonas sp. UBA986 (assembly GCA_002292165.1). Taxonomy (GTDB): domain Bacteria; phylum Pseudomonadota; class Alphaproteobacteria; order Caulobacterales; family Caulobacteraceae; genus Brevundimonas. The sequence goes on along the minus strand of DBBK01000197.1, from coordinate 4,853 downwards.
TCGATCAGCAGGATCTCGATGAACAGGAAGCCGAGACCCAGCGCCGGGAAATAGAGCACGGGCCACAGGCGTCGCGGCTCCTCCGCCATCCCCTTGCGGCGCACGAACAGGGCGGGCGCGGCCAACACCAGAAGGGCGATCAGGATGGCCTGACCGAGGACGGCGACGTTGACCAGCGCCCCGATCTCGGCCTGCGGCAGGACCTCGAGCCGCTTGATCAGGGTCTGGGGACGCTCGATGCGCAGGGAGGAATAGAAGGCCGGGCGATCGAGCGTCGCCGGGCGGATGTGGAAGGCGCCGCTGGAGGCGGACGGCCGCCCGGCCAGAACGGCGCCGACCTCATTGGCGATGGCGTCGTCGGGACCGTTCGAGGTCATCTGGCCGGTCTCGAAGGAGACGCCGGGCAGGTCGTTGAACAGGCTGGCGCGGGCGGCGGCGACGTCCATTCCGGGAGCCCAGGAGACGTCGAAGGAGCGGGCGGCGCAGAAGGCCTTGAGCGCCGCGATGTCGGTCGTGGACCACGCCGTCGGGCTGATCAGGATCCGCGCATTCCAGGCCGAGCGGTAGATCATGACGTGGGCGGACGGATCGGCGACGCCCGCCNNCCAGCAGGGCCTCGCGCGCGGTCGAGACGACGCGCAGGGCGTAGACGGGGAAGTCGCGGATGGAGACGGAGATCGACACCATCCCGCCGGGTCGCAACGCCGCCAGATAGGCCTGCATGGCCTCGACCGTGACGCCGGTGACGTTGGCGGGCGCGGCATCGACGAAGTCGGCCGACACGTCGATGACATCATAGCGGTCCGGCCCCGCGCGCCAGGCCGCCGCGATCGGACCGCCGTCGAGCAGGCGCACGCTGGGGTCGCTCGCCATCGCGGGCGACGGGCCGAGGCCGTGGATCAGGGCGTCCTTCAGCACCGGCTCGCCCTCGACGCCGTCGATGTTGGCGGCGCCGAGCGCTTTCGCCTCGGCAATGCGGAAGCCGCCCGAAAGGCCGACCAGCAGGGTCTCGGCATGGGGCCTGAGCACATAGGGGGCGGCGCTCAGCGCGCTGGGGGCATAGGCGGCGTCGCGGCCGAAGGCCTTGGGCAGGGAGGCGATGCGATTGCCGTCCCGATACAGACCATAGGTCGCGGGCGGGCCGGAGATACCCATCAGGCCGGCGTTGTTCGACACGTCGGCGTCGACCCGTTCGGTGAAGTCGTCGAGCAGCAGATAGTGACCCCGCGGCGCGCGGATCTCCGCCACCACCTTCGCGCCCGGCGTATTCATCGGGGCGTAGATGGCCTTGAACTCGGAGAAGGCCGGGGCCGTCCCGGTGAAGAGGACATACTCCGCGCCCGCCAGGGCCGCGAGCGCCAGCAGGCCGCCGACCCAGCGGCTGCGTCCCGGCTGGAACCACGGACCGAGCGCCAGAGGGATCAGCAGCACCGGCGCCAGCAGGAAGGGATGGACCACGAACATCAGGCCCAGGGCCACGGCCGAACCCAGTCCGGCGCCGATCAGATCATAGCCGTAGACCCGCCCGATCTCCCGGTGATTGAGCACGAAGATCAGGGAGATGTAGAGGCCGGCGAGGAAGAAGAAGGGCAGCAGGGCCGCATAATAGAGGCCGATATTGCGCACCTGATCCGGCCAGGTGGTCGGGTTCTGCAGCTGCAGCGGATTGAACGGATTGGCCGTCATCATCTGGAAGCCGAAGGCGGCGGCCAGGATCATGGCGGCGGGCAGGATGGCTCTGAGCACCACGCCCGACTTCGCCACCGTGTCGCGGAACAGGGCGACGAAGACGCCCGACAGCGCGAATCCCGCCATGACGATGGAGATGATCCAGTAGCCGTACTCCGACCATTTCGCGACGGCGAAGTAGCGGGTCAGGGCGTTCTCGATCCCGACCACGCCGAGCGCGATCAGGAACAGGGGCATCAGGGCCGCACGGCTATTGGCGACGGCCTTCAATGGACGGTCTCCCCGGTCGCGCGAGGGGCGACCCGGTGATCGAGGAAGTCGATCAGCAGGGCGTCGAAACGGTCGGCCTCATCAACGAACAGGGCGTGGCCGGCGGTGTCGAAGACCTCCATCCGAGCGTCGGCATGGGTGCGGATCAGGTTCAGTCCTTGCGCGCGCAGACGGGGCCGAACGACATAGAGAACCGGCTTGTCCGTCGAATGCAGGGCGGCGCGCCAGTAGGTGCGCGGCACATCATAGGCCAGCAGGCGGCGCTCATCGGCCTGGGTCATGCGCAGCGCCTGATCGGTCAGGCGCGCGCGATAGTCCGCACCCGGATCATGAGCGAACATGGAGGCGATGAAGGCGGCGCGGCCGCGACGGCGTTCGCCCTCCGGGATGTCCACACGGTCGGCGGGACTGGCCGTCGAAGGCCGCGCGACCGGCGCCGGTTCCTCGCCCACGGAGTTGTCGATCAGGACCAGGCCGGCGATCCGCGCGTCCCCCTGCCCCGCCACATAGGCGAGGCTGTCCAGCACCCCCAGCGACCAGCCCACGAGAACCACCGGGCCAGATGCGGCCTGATCGATCAGTTCGCCGATGTCGCGGCCGCGCCGTTCATAGCTGTAGCCGAAGGCGGTGACCTCGCTCTCGCCCTGACCGCGCGGATCGAGGGCGAGGACGTGGAAACGGCCTTTCAGGGCGTCGATCTGGCGCTCGAAAATCCACCCTGGCATGGTCCACCCCGGCACGAAGACGACGGTGGGTGACCCGCCAACGGTTTGATCAGGTCGGGGGCCCGCCTCCAGATAGTGAAGGCGAGCCCCGTCGCTGGTGATGAAGCTCCGGCTCTCGACAGCCCCTATCCCCGGGACCGATGAGGCGCCCCCCGACGCCGTCACCGGACCTGCCGCAAAACCCGAGACGACCAGCCACACCGCGCCGACGGCGGCGGCGCGCGCCCAGGCCGGCAACAGTGGTGCGCCAAACCGCTCCATCGCCCGCATCTGGCCCTGACAATTCGCCGGTGTCGATAGACCTCGCTTAACAGGCGTTAACGACACGGGACAGGCGTGTCCGCCGCGCATCATCCTCACCCCGCGCGCAAGCCAAGGCTCAGCCGAAGGGCACGATCTTGTTGTCGCCGTCGTGGCCGATGTCCGCCTTGCCCAGGAAGGGAATGCCGGACCGGTGACACCAGTAGCGGACGATCTCCTGCGCGGTCAGGCCGAAGTCGGGGTCGTTAGGCGTGACGTCCGAGACCCGGCCCAGACGGATGCCGGCGACCTTGCGGATCGACGGCTGGCTGGTCAGGTGGAACATCATCCGGTCGACGCGATAGAGCGCCTCCGACACCTCCTCGATCATCAGGACGTGGTCGGTCAGGTCGGGCTCCAGCGGCGTGCCCACCAGCTGGTCGATGATGGTCAGGTTGAAGGCGACGGCCTTCTTCTTGTCGATGGCCAGCGACGGCTCCAGCCCCTGTTCGTCACCGTTGACCAGCCAGGCCAGGGCGCGTTCGGCGGTGGCGTCGTGACGCACCGAGTCCGAAGCCATCGGCCCGTGGGCCAGATGTTTGAAGCCGGCCTTGTACATCCCGGCCAACAGGGTTCCGACGTCGGAATAGCCCATGTAGCGCTTGGTCCGGGCCACGTCGTTCAGGCGCGGAATGACGTCCTCGACGATGCGGCACGAGCCATAGCCGCCGCGCGCGAACCAGATGGCGTCGAAGCGCGGATCGTTGGCGTACTCGACGAAGGCATCGGCCCGGGCCCGGTCGTCGCCGGCGAAATGGCCGTGCTTCATGAAACAGGCGGGATGGAAGGTGACGGCGATGTCGCCCTCGGGATGGTGTTCGGCCATCCAGGCCTCGACCTGCTCGGCCCGCTCTTTCGCGAACCGGGAGCTGACGCAGACGACGCCGATCTTGAAGGTGTTGGCCATCATGGGGTGGGGGTCATCCGGGCTTCAGTCTGGCCTTGGTAGTGTTTGGTGATCTGTTCCCACGCGAACCTCTGCAGAACGTCCACGCCGAAAGCCAGCCAGAACCAATTCAGGTCAATCCGCGATCGAACAAAGGGCAACCATCCGTGGCTCCACAGGAAGGTCCCCAGCACGGCGAAAAGCATGATCCAGCGGATGACGGAAAAGGGCGTTCGGATGTGTTCCGGCGGCCGCGCCGCTTTGGCGGCCTCCTGCTCGGCGGGCGTCAAACGCCTCCCGAACAGAAACTCCATCGTTCGGGCGCCGAAAGCCTTGAGAGACGGCAGGCTCATCCTCCCAGCGCCCCGACGATCTCCGCGACCGACCGAACCCGGGCGATGCGGGGGAAGACCAGCTTCATCGGGAAGTCCTGCATGGCCTGCGAGAAGGTGGTCGAGGCGTCCTCGGCGACGATCATGGAATAGCCGTGCGACCAGCCCTCGCGCACGGTCGACTCGACCCCGAAGTTGGTGGCGATCCCGCCGACGATGACCGTGTCGACGCCGCGCCGGCGCAGCAGGGTGTCGAGCTCCGTGCCGTGCAGGGCGCCCCACTGGCGCTTGGTGACGGCGATGTCGGCCAGGGCCAGCAGCTCGGGGACGATCTCCGCATAGTTCGCCGGGACCGGATCGGTGGAGACCGGGTTGTCGATCAGCCCCTGCGGCCCGTTGATCCGGCCGGGGCCGAAGCTGACGTTGACCGCGACGACCGTTCCGCCCGCCGCCTTGACCGCCCGGGCCAGGGTCAGGCCTTTGGCGACCACCGTCTCGCTGTCATAGGGCGCAAGCGTATTGGCGAGGATCCCGGCCTGAAGGTCGATGAGGACGAGGGCGGTCTTGCCCGGATCGATTTCAAGCGTCACGAAGCCTCCGAATACCCAATCCTGTCGCGAACCCGCTGGCGGTTTGCGGCCAAGTCCTGTT
>DBBK01000020.1:4129-5673 GCA_002292165.1 Brevundimonas sp. UBA986 | reverse complement strand
CGGGGTCGAGATCGTCATCGCCGACAACGGCCCGGGCCTGTCCGAAGAGATCGCGGGCGCCCTGTTCACCCCCTTCGTCACGACCAAGGCGACGGGGCTGGGTCTGGGTCTCGTCATCTGTCGCGACATCGTCGCCAGCTTCGGCGGGGAGCTGAACACCCGCCCGTCCGAAGGCGGGGCTGTATTCGTGATTTCGTTGAAGGCCGCGTGATGGATTTCGCCCAACCCAAGGCCGTCGCCCTGGTCGACGACGACGACGACTTCCGCGAGGCCCTGACCGAACGGCTGGCGCTGGAGGGGTTCGACGTCTCGGCCTTCCCTTCCGCCGAGGCCGCGCTGAAGGCGGTGGACGCGGGGTTCGCCGGCGTGGTGGTCAGCGATTTGCGGATGCCGGGTCTCGACGGCCGCCAGCTGCTGGCCCGGCTTCAGGCGATCGATGAGGGTCTGCCGGTCCTGATGATCACCGGCCATGGCGACATCGCAGACGCGGTCGAGGCCCTGAGGCACGGCGCCTATGACTTCGTGGCCAAGCCCTTCGCCTTCGAGCGGCTGCTGGACAGTCTGAACCGGGCGCTGGAGAAGCGGGCCCTGGTGCTGGACAACCGGCGGCTGGCGGCGGCGCAGAGCGACGCCGGGCTGGAGCTGCCCCTGCTGGGCGCCAGCGAGTCCATGGCGCGACTGCGGGCCACCATCGCCCAGCTGGCCGACGCCCGGCTGGACGTTCTGATCGAGGGCGAGACCGGGGTCGGCAAGGAGGTCGTCGCCCGGGCCCTGCACAACGGCGGACGGCGGCGCATCCACCCCTTCGTGGCGGTCAACTGCGGCGCCCTGCCCGAGGGTCTGATCGAGAGCGAGCTGTTCGGCCATGAGCCCGGCGCCTTCCCCGGGGCGACCCGGCGGCGCATCGGCCATATCGAACAGAGCCACCGCGGCACACTGTTCCTCGACGAGATCGAGAGCATGCCCATGGCCGTGCAGGTCAAGCTGTTGCGGGTCATCGAGGAGCGGGAGGTGCAGCCGATCGGCGGCGCGGCCAAGACGCTGGATCTGCGCATCCTGGCCTCGTCCAAGATCGATCTGGAAGACGCCATCCGGGCCGGGGGCTTCCGCGAGGATCTCTATTACCGGCTGAACGTCGTGAAGCTGAGGGTCGCGCCGTTGCGCGAGCGGCGCGAGGACATGCCCCTGCTGTTCGCCCACTTCCTGCGGCGGGCGGCGGCGCGCGAGGACCGGTCCGCGCCCGGACTGACGGCGGCGGTCCGGCGGCATCTGCTGGAGCACGACTGGCCCGGCAACGTCCGCGAACTGGTCCATTTCGCCGAGCGGGTGGCGGCGGGGCTGACCGATCCGGGCGGGGTCGGGGTCATCGAGGAGGAGGCCGGCGGCTTGACCGAACGCGTCGCCCGCTATGAGGCCGAGCTGATCCGCGAGACCCTGGAACGCTGCGACGGCGACGTCACCGCCGTGACCGAAGCCCTGCGCCTGCCGAGGAAGACGCTCTACGACAAGCTCCAGAAACACGGGCTGAAACCGGCGGATTTCCG
>DBBK01000020.1:0-4070 GCA_002292165.1 Brevundimonas sp. UBA986 | reverse complement strand
AAGCCAAGGCGATGATTCTTCGCTATAGGGACCGGATGGTCTGTCACTCGACGCAATTTCGCCGCCTGCCGCTTCGGCTTGACGCGCGACTTATCGGCAGCCGCCGCGCCTGATCTGCGCCCGGCGGCTTTACCCGCGCCGTAACCTGTCCAGACCACTTCCAATATGAGGAGACGCGCCCCGATGCTGCGCGATCCGTCCGTAAAATACCGCCCCTTCCCCCAGGTCGACATTCCCGACCGCACCTGGCCCTCGAAGACGATCACCAAGGCCCCCCGCTGGCTGTCGACCGACATGCGCGACGGCAACCAGGCCCTGATCGACCCGATGAACGCCGAGAAGAAGCAGCGCTTCTTCGACCTGCTGGTGAAGATCGGCATCAAGGAGATCGAGGTCGGCTTCCCCTCCGCGGGCGCCACCGAGTTCGACTTCATCCGCTCGCTGGTCGATCGCGGGGCCATTCCCGACGACGTCATGCCCCAGGTCCTGACCCAGGCGCGCGCCGACCTGATCGCGAAGACCTTCGACAGTCTGGACGGGGCCAAACAGGCCGTGGTCCACGTCTACAACGCCGTCTCGCCCGCCTGGCGCCGTATCGTCTTCGGGCTGGAGCGGCCCGAGATCAAGGGCATCGCCGAGACGGCGGCCAAGCTGCTGCGCGATCAGGCCGCGGCGCGTCCGAACACCGACTGGCGCTTCGAATACAGCCCCGAGACCTTCTCCACCGCCGAGCTGGATTTCTCGGTCGAGTGCTGCGAGGCGGTGATGGACATCCTGCAGCCGACGCCGGATCGGCCGCTGATCCTGAACCTGCCGGCGACGGTCGAGGCGGCCTCGCCCAACGTCTATGCCGACCAGATCGAATGGTTCGGCCGCAACATCTCGCGCCGCGACAGCGTGATCATCTCGGTCCACCCGCACAACGACCGGGGCACGGGCGTGGCGGCGGCGGAGCTGTCGATCATGGCCGGCGCCGACCGGGTCGAGGGCTGTCTGTTCGGCAACGGCGAACGGACCGGCAACGTCGATCTCGTGACCCTGGCGCTGAATATGTACACTCAAGGCGTCGATCCGGAGCTGGACTTCTCGGACATCGGCGAGGTGGTCCAGACCGTCGAATACTGCAACCAGATCCCGGTCCATCCGCGCCACCCCTATGCGGGCGAGCTGGTCTTCACCGCCTTCTCGGGCAGCCACCAGGACGCGATCAAGAAGGGCTTCGCGGCGCAACAGACGCGCAACGACCAGATGTGGGACGTCCCCTATCTGCCCATCGATCCGGCCGACATCGGCTGTTCGTATGAAGCCGTGATCCGGGTCAACTCCCAGTCGGGCAAGGGCGGGGTCGCCTGGATTCTGGAGCAGGACAAGGGGCTGAAGCTGCCCAAGCGCCTGCAGGCCGACTTCAGCCGCCATGTGCAGGAGATGGCCGACCAGACCAGCCGCGAGCTGAACGCCGCCGATATCTGGAGCGCATTCCAGACCGCCTATCACCTGAACAGCCCGCAGCCCCTGCGCCTGATCGACTATCAGGAAGGCGCCGTCACCGGCGGGTCGCGCCACTTCGTCGGCCGCATCAGCCTGGACGGTCAGGAGCACACCGTCAGCGGGCGCGGCAACGGCCTGATGTCCAGCGTGCTGGACGGGCTGCGCGAAGGCGTCGGCATCGATCTGGAGATCGCCGACTATCAGGAGCACGCCATCGGCCATGGCTCCGACGTGCAGGCGGCGGCCTATGTCGAGTGCAAGGGCGCGGACGGGGCGACCTGGTTCGGCGTGGGCATCGACGCCGACGTGGCCACGGCCTCGGTCAAGGCCCTGCTGTCGGCGGCGACCAGCGCCCGGGCGGCGTCACAGGCGCGGACAAGGGCCGCAGAGCCCGCCAACGCCTAGGCGTAGCGGGAAATCGCCAGGTCGGCAGTCTCGATCTCGGGTTTCCTGCCGCTGATCTGGTCCGCCAGCACCCGCGCCGAGCCGCAGGCCATGGTCCAGCCCAAGGTCCCATGGCCGGTGTTGATGTGCAGATTGGCGATGCGGCACGGCCCGACCACCGGGGTGCCGTCCGGCGTCATGGGTCGCAGGCCGGTCCAGAAGCGGGCGGCGTCGAGGTCGCCCGCGCCCGGGAAGAGGCTGGACACCGAATGCTTCAGCGTGCGCTCGCGCGGCGGCGGCAGGTCGTGACTGAAGCCCGAAAGCTCGGCCATGCCGCCCACCCGGATGCGGTCGCCGAGGCGGGTGATGGCGACCTTGTAGCTCTCGTCCATGACGGTGGAGACCGGAGCGCCGGCCTCGTCGACGATGGGCATGGTGATCGAATAGCCCTTCACCGGATAGACCGGCAGGCGCAGGTCGATCGACCGGGCGATGGCCGTCGAATAGCTGCCGAGCGCCAGGACGTAAGTGTCTGCGGTGAGTTCGGCCTTGTCGGTGGTGACCGACGAGATCCGGCCGGCGTCAACGTTCACGCGCTTGACCGTCTCGTTGAAGCGGAAGACCACACCGGCCTCCGCCGCCATCTCGGCCAGGCGGGTGGTGAACAGGTTGCAGTCGCCGGTCTCGTCATGCGGCAGGCGCAGACCCCCGACGAAGGGCACGTCGGAGCGGGCCAGACCCGGCTCGGCGGCGATGCAGCCTGCGGGGTCCAGCACCTCACAGGGCACCCCCTCGGCCTTGAGCACCTTCACGTCCTTGTCGACGTCATGGAGCTGTTTGTCGGTGCGGAAGAGCTGCAGCGTGCCCTGCTGGCGGCCGTCGTAGGTGATGCCGGTCTCGCCACGCAGGGCGTCGAGCTGGTCGCGGCTGTATTCGGCCAGACGGACCATCCGCTCCTTGTTCAGGGCGTAACGGGTCGAGGTGCAGTTCCTCAGCATCTCCACGCCCCAGGTGATCATGTCCCAGTTGACGGCCGGACGCAGGATCAGGGGCGCGTGCTTCATCATCAGCCAGCGCGGCGCCTTGCGCGGGATCGAGGGCGCGGCCCAGGGCGAGGAATAGCCGGGAGAGACCTGACCGGCGTTGGCGAAACTGGTCTCCAGAGCCGGTCCGGGCTGGCGCTCGATCACCGTGACCTCATGACCCTGCTTCGTCAGGTACCAGGCCGTCGTCACCCCGATGACGCCGGCTCCGAGCACGATACACTTCAAGACAGACCCTCCAGAGGGAACATTCGACCCTTCTTAACGCGGGGTCGCGGAATCGGGTGCAGTCTGGAGAAGCCAAGGCGGCTTGGCGAGCCCCTCCCCTATTTCGGCGTCACCGGGCAGACGACGGTCTCCGTCCGCAGGGCCGTCAGCCAGCCGGCCTCGGACGCCGAAATCGCCTTCCCGTCAGCCTCCAGGGGGATGCGGACGCGGCTAGGCGGACGGCCCGCATCCTCCCCGGAGGCATACTGACGCATGACCGCGACCTTCACATAGGCGTCGGGCAGCGGGTAGCAGGCGAAGAACTGGGCCCAGGTCTGGATGCCGGTGGCGTCCACCGTGACGGCCGCGCCCTGCTTCCGGTCCTGCAGATCGACCGTCCGGCCCGCGCACCGACCCATGACGATCAGCAGCAGGGCCAGCACGGCGATGATCGCCGGGACGCGCCACAGGGTGGAGCCGGTCTTGGGCCGGGCGGCGGCGATGACGGACTTACGGGCCATCAACCGATCACCCGGTTCGGAGAATCCTGCGCCAGCCAGTCGAGCACGGCCCGGTCCTGAACCAGCCGGGCCGCGACCTTGGTGGCCGGGTTGTGGATGGCGTCGCTGCGTTGCTGGACGTTGATGGCCACCGTCAGGGCGCGCAGGGGCCGGTCGTCGGGGGCGCCGACCTCATAGCGGGCGATCACGAGGGCGATGGCGTGGCCCTTCTCCGCATCGAAGCCCGCGTCGGGCGAGACGCCCAGCACCCGGCCGGTGTCGCGGTCGACCTGCAGCGAGGACGGGGCCGAACCGCCCGCGCCCATGCGGTCGATGCGCTGGAAGGCCTGGGTCAGGGCGGCGACGCCGACGCCGTCGATGACGGTGCGGCAGATCGGCTTGACCCGCTCACGGGCGCGGCGAAGGCCGGCGGTCGTGCCCGGCTGGT
>DBBK01000002.1:12119-13455 GCA_002292165.1 Brevundimonas sp. UBA986 | reverse complement strand
GCGTCCGAGACCCTGTCGGCCTTCTTCACCGACCACCATCGCTCCCACGGCGTCGAAATCCGCACCGGCGCCGAGGTCTCCGGCTTCGAGGCCATTGACGGGAAGGTTGGGGGCGTCCGCCTCGCCGACGGCGAGCTGATCGCCGCCGACGTCATCCTGGTGGGCGTCGGCGCCCTGGCCTGCGACGCCCTCGCCCGCACCGCCGGCCTGACCTGCGACACCGCCAGTTCGGGGGGCGTGGTGGTCGACGAGGCCGCCCGCACCTCCGACCCGTCCATCTACGCCCTCGGCGACATGACCCACCGGCCGATCCCGGTCATGGGCGGCCGCGTCATGCGGCTGGAGAGCGTGCCCAACGCCCTCGAACAGGCCAAACAGGCGGCCAGCGCCATCACCGGCCGCCCCGCCCCGGCGCCCGAGGTCCCGTGGTTCTGGTCCGACCAGTATGAGATCAAGCTCCAGATCGCCGGCCTGCCCTTCGACGCCGACCGCCAGATCCTGCGCGGCGATGTCTCCGAAGGCCGTTTCGCCGTCTTCCACCTGTCGGGCGACAAGGTCGTCTGCGTCGAGGCCGTCAACGCCCCGCCCGAGTTCATGGCCGGCCGCCTGCTGATCGGCCGCACCACCCCGGTCGACCCCGACAAACTGGCCGACCCCGCCGTCTCGATGAAGGAGGTCGCGGCCTGATCGGGATCGTCTGACAAGAAAAAAGCCCGACGCGGGCGCCGGGCTGAAGAAGTTCGGTGATGGTGGTGTCCCCAAAAAAGAAGACGATTCCTCCATCGGCCGTTTTGCTTAACGAGGGGTAAACGTCGTCAGCCCGCCGGGAACCAGCTGCTCTGACGAGAGCGGGGCGGCACCGGCCAGGACACCGACCAGCCCTGCGGATTGGAGACCATGGCCAGACCATCGCCCGCCCCGGCGTTTCCGCCGCTGCCCATCGCAGGCCCCGGATAGGCGTAGCGCCGCCCGCCGACGACGATCTCGGCGCCGCCCGCGCCCTCATTGGTCAGCATCAGGCTCCAGCGGCCGTCCATCCCGACCCGGACCGGCCTCGGCTCGCGCCCGGCGACCGAGACCTGGACCGTCGTCCCGGGCGTCGCCCGCCCCGAGGCCAGAAGGGCGTGGCCGTCCGAATCCACCACGTCCAGGGGTCCGGCCCGGTCCAGCCGCTTCGTCGGGCCGCCTCCGCCCAGCAGGGCCGTGGGCCCGACTGGATCGCGCGAGACCAGCATCCGATACGGCGCCGGGGCGGCGTCCTGACCGGCCTGGGTCTCGACCAGGAACAGGGTGTCATTGGCGGGCGACCGAATCTGCAGGTCGAAACGCCCGTTGG
>DBBK01000002.1:0-12088 GCA_002292165.1 Brevundimonas sp. UBA986 | reverse complement strand
AGACCTCCGGGCGCCGCCCGCCCCCGCACCATCAGGCCCGAGCCGGTGCGCTCGATGCTCTCGACCTGCGGCGGCGTGACCCAGTCGGAGCCCGCCTGGGTCTGGGGCGCGCCGGCCTCGGGCGCACGCGAACAGGCGCCGGCGCCGCCGAGGGCGCCCGCAACCGCCATGCCGATGGCGAAGATACGCCGTTTCATCCTGCTCGCCGTGTCTGTAGGACTGTCGGCCCAGATAGCCCGGCCCGTTCCGATTTGTCTCGGCCTGTTATCCGCTTTTCGTTCGAGGATTCATGTCCCTGCCCGCCACCGCCATCGCCCCCTTCGACGGCAAGTCCGTCTGCCTGTTCTGCGGCTCGGCCCCCGGCAACGACCCCGCCTATATCGAGGCCGCGACGGCCTTCGGCGCGGCGACGGCCCGGGCGGGCTGGCGGCTGGTCTATGGCGGCGGCGGCGTGGGCCTGATGGGCGCCTCGGCGCGCGGCGCCCATGACGCCGGCGGCCGTGTCGTCGGCATCATGCCGGCCTTCCTGCGCAGCCGCGAACGGCTGTTCGACGACGTGGAGACCATCGTCGTCACCTCCATGCACGAGCGCAAGACGCTGATGTACGACCAGTCCGACGCCTTCGTCGTCGCCCCCGGCGGCGTCGGCACCCTGGAGGAGGTCATCGAACTCCTGTCGTGGAAGCGGCTGGACCTGCACCACAAGCCGATCATCTTCCTGAACATCGACGGCTTCTGGGCCCCCCTGCTCGCCGTGCTGGAAGACAGCGTCGCCCGCGGCTTCAGCCCGCCCACCTTCCTCCAGGCCTATTCCGTCGCCGACAGCGTCGAGCAAGCCGTTGAAATGATGGTCCAGGGCGATGCGCCCGTCGTGCAACATGATCAGAGATAACTGATCATCGATCATAAAAAGTGCATCGCGCCGCTGTTTCACCCTTGACAGTTTTCTAATGAAACTGACATTGGCGTTTCAGGAGCGCAGTCCTGTGGCTCCGACCCGTTCCCGGAGACATCCCATGCGCGCTCTCGTGCTCGCGGCCGCCCTGTTCGCCGCCGCCCCTGCCCTGGCCGACACCCCGGCCACCAGCCTGACCCTCGCCGACGCCGCCAAGGCCCCGGCCGCCACCCTGATCATCGACGGCGCCTCGTGGCGCTGCGACGGCGCCAGCTGCACCGCCACGGGCGGCGCCAACCAGCCCGCCCCGCGCGCCTGCCGCCGCGTCGTGGCCCGCGTCGGTCAGGTCAGCGCCTTCTCGTACAAGGGCGTCGCCCTCAGCGCTGAACAGCTGGCGACCTGCAACGCCGCTTGAGACGTTCTAAAACCTGACGCAGATCGGACCGCCTGAAGCCCCGCTTCAGGCGGTCTTTTCTATTCAGGCGGTTTCGCCGTTCAGGCGGCGGATCATCCGCTCGCGCCCGATCAGCGGGACCATGGCCGCCATGTCCGGCCCGTGCGGCTGGCCGGTCAGGATAAGGCGCAGCGGCATGAACAGGGCCTTGCCCTTGGCGCCGGTCTTGTCCTTGATCGCCGTCGTCCAGGCCGACCAGGCCGTCTCGTCGATGGTTTCTGGCAGCAGCTCCAGCGCCGCTTCTGCGAAGGCCGCATCCTCGACCACCGGCGTGACCGGCCCCTGGACGATCTTCGCCAGCTCGACCACATCGGCGAATTTCTGCAGGTTCGGACGCACCACGGCCCAGAAGGCCTCGCCCAGATCGACGCCCAGAGCCTCCAGACGGGGCTTGGCCGTCGCATAGTCCATGGCGTGCAGGGCCTGGGCGTTCAGACGGTCCAGATCGGCGGTGTCATAGCGCGCCGGCGATCGGCCCATCTTGGTGAAGGCGAAGCTTTCGCCGAGCGCCTCGACCGAGGCGCCGACTTCCAGCGGGTCCGAGGTGCCGATGCGGCCCAGATGGCTGGTGATGGCGATCGGCTCATAGCCCAGGTCCCGCATCTCCGAGATCGACAGCGACCCCAGACGCTTGGACAGGGCCGAGCCGTCCTCGCCGACCAGCAGCGGCATGTGGGCGAAGCCGGGCACGGTCGCGCCGAGCGCCTCGAAGATCTCGATCTGGGCGCCCGTGTTCGTGACGTGGTCTTCGCCCCGGATGATGTGGGTGATGCCCATGTCGATGTCGTCGACCACCGACGGCAGGGTGTAAAGGAACAGCCCGTCCTCGCGGATCAGCACCGGGTCCGACATCGAGGCCGTATCGACCTCGGCGTGACCGCGCGCCAAATCCTCCCAGGCGACACGCTTGCCTTCCAGCTTGAAGCGCCAGTGGGGTTTACGCCCCTCGGCCTCGAAGGCGGCCTTCTCCTCATCGGTCAGGTCCAGGGCCGAGCGGTCGTAGATCGGCGGCAGGCCACGGGCCAGCTGCACCTTGCGGCGGCGATCCAGCTCCTCGCCGGTTTCATAGGCGGGATACAGACGGCCCGAGGCCTTCAGCCGCGCGGCGGCCTCCTCATAGCGGTCGAAGCGCTTGGACTGGTTGTAGCGCTCATCCCAGAGCATCCCCAGCCAGGTCAGATCGTCCTCGATCCCCTGTTCGAACTCCGCCGTCGAGCGCGCCAGATCGGTGTCGTCGATGCGCAGCACGAACTGGCCGCCCTGCCCCTTCGCGAACATCCAGTTGACCAGAGCCGTGCGGACATTGCCGACGTGCAGCTTGCCGGTGGGCGACGGGGCGAAACGGACCTTGACGGACATGAGACAGGCGACCTTGAGACGGGAGGCGCGTAGGTCGCCCCGTCGCCCCCTCAAGTCAAGGCGCTGAGCCCGGATTCAGTCGTCGCGGTGGACGCGTTCGCGGCGCTCGTGGCGTTCCTGGGCCTCGACCGACAGGGTCGCCGTCGGGCGGGCTTCCAGACGGCCAAGGCCGATCGGTTCACCGGTGTCTTCGCAATAGCCGTAAGAACCGTCCTCGATCCGACGCAGGGCGTCCTCGATCTTGGAGATCAGCTTGCGCTGACGGTCGCGGGTCCGAAGCTCCAGCGCCCGGTCGGATTCGGACGAGGCCCGATCCACCAGATCCGGATGGTTCTCGGTCTCGGCCTTCAGATTGATGACCGTGCCCTTGGACTCGCGCAGGATGTCATCCCGCCACGCCATCAGCTTGTGTTTGAAATAGGCCAGCTGCCGTTCATTCATGAACGGCTCGTCGTCTGAGGGCCGGTACGCGACCGGCTCTTCTGCAGTCATGGACGCAACTGCGTTCATCGCACTCACGCTCTTCAACTAAAACGCCCCCCTGTGGCGCACACCGCCTTTAGGCTCAGGCGAGAGTCGGAGCAACGCGGTTCGCGCGTCCGTGATCAGGGAAAACCCGCTCAACCTGAGGAGCGTGACATTTAGTCATCACACCACTCTTCCGGAGGGTGAAAAGTTCAAGGATTCGGGGGTTTATGGCGCCCCGCGGCGCGCCTCGGCCTTGGCCAGCTCTACCGCCGCGCGCAGATCGATCTGATCCAGCAGACCCCTGAGGCCATTGTTTTGATCCTCAGGTGCATCTTCGGGCCGCTCTTCGCGCAGGGACCGGGACAGTCGCTCCAGGGCCTCGGTGTCGTTTTCCCCGCCCAGCATGGCCAGCTTCAGCTCGTCCAGCCGGTCCAGAAGGCCGCGTCCGCGCCGGATCGAACGCTTGCGGCGCTCGGTGGCGCTCTCCACCCCCTGCAGGGCCATCAGGGCCGAAAGCCCGGCCGGACCAGCGGTGCTGGCCGCCGCCGTGGTCGCCGAGGCCGGCGCCGACCCGCCTGTCTGGGACAGGCTGAAGCCGCCCGCCGCCTGCGAGGGCCGCGCGCTGGACGTGGATGTCGGACCTGAGGGGCCTGTGACCTTCATGGGCGAACGCTCCGGAACATGATCGACTCTCGCCGGATCACCGTCACTGTTTGGTTAACGGGCGGGCAGAATCTGCCGCCCTGAACGGCAAGCGTCGCCGTTCGATTGCTGAAATCATTACCCTTTTTCTTCGGCACGATCCTCGCATCCCGCTTCGGGCCACAGTCAGGATTACCCTCGATGTCGAAACGTCTTGCCGCCCTCTTCGCTCCCGTCCTGATCGGACTGGCCGCGCTGACGGGCGCGACCGCCGCCGACGCCCAGTCGCGGATCAAGGACATCGCCTCCATCGAGGGCGTCCGCTCCAACCAGCTGGTCGGCTACGGCCTGGTCGTCGGCCTGAACGGCACGGGCGACAGCCTTCGCAACTGCCCCTTCACCCGCCAGTCGCTGGAAGGGATGACCGAGCGCCTCGGCGTCAACATCCGCGGGGCCAACGCCAACTCCAAGAACATGGCCGCCATCATGGTGACGGCCGAACTGCCGCCCTTCTCCACCCCCGGCTCGCGCATCGACGTCGCGGTCTCCAGCATGTGCGACGCCAAGAGCCTGCTGGGCGGCACCCTGCTGGTCACCAGCCTCCAGGGCGCGGACGGCGAGGTCTATGCGGTGGCGCAAGGGTCCGTTCAGACCGGCTCGGTCTCGGGCGGCGGCGCCTCGGGCTCCTCGGTGACGCGCGGCGTGCCGACCGCCGGCCGCATCGCCTCGGGCGCCACGGTCGAGCGCGAGACCGGCTTCAACCTGGATTCGATGCCCGAGGTTCGCCTGACCCTGCGCAACCCGGACTTCACAACGGCCCAGCGCATCGCCGCCGCCATCAACCAGTCCTTCCCGCAATCGGCCCTGGCCGAGAACGGCTCCGTCGTCGCCCTGCGCGCCCCGGCCCAGCTGGGCATGGCCGGCTATATCAGCCGCGTCGAAAACCTGCCGGTCGCGGTCGACGCCCCGGCCAAGGTCATCATCGACGAGGTCAACGGCGTCATCGTCATGGGCGAGGCGGTCCGCATTTCCACCGTGGCCATTGCCCAGGGCAACCTGACCATCTCGGTCCAGGAAAACCCCCAGGTCAGCCAGCCGGCGCCCTTCAGCCAGGGCCAGACCGCCGTCGTCCCCTCCTCCACCGTCAATGTCGAGGAAGAGCTGGGCCGTGAGATGCGCATCATCAACGGCTCGACCTCCCTCTCGACCCTGGTCAACGGCCTGAACGCCCTGGGCGTCTCGCCGCGCGACATGATCTCCATCCTCCAGGCCATCAAATCGGCCGGCGCCCTCCAGGCCGAAATCGAGGTCATGTGAGCATGAGCGACCTTTCCGCCGTCTCCGCCCCGACCAGCCTCCTGACCCCGACGCCGACCGCTCCCACGGCGACAGGCGCCGGCGCCACGATCAGCGACGCTCAACGCGCCCGGATCAAGAAGACCGCCGACGACTTCGAGGCCTCCTTCCTGTCCGAGATGCTCAAGCCCATGTTCGAGGGCCTGTCGACCGACGGCCCCTTCGGCGGCGGCGAGGCCGAGGGCACCTGGCGCAGCTTCATGATCGACGCCATGGCCAAGCAGACGGTCAAGGCCGGGGGCATCGGCCTCTCGAACGTCGTCATGTCCGAAATGATCAAGATGCAGGAAGGCCGTCAGTGACCGATCCCCACACCGCCACCGCCGCCGCCCGCCACCTCACCGAACTGACCGAAACCCTGACCGGCCGGCTGGAGACCGAGACCCGCGCCTTCGCCGAACGCCGGCCCCAGGACGTCGTCGCCAGCCTGCCGATCACCCAGGAACTGGCCAACCAGTACCGCCGCGAGTCGGCCCAGGTGAAGGCCAATCCCGCCATTCTCGCCGCCGCCCCGTCCAGCGAGCGCATCAAGCTGGTCAAGGCGACCGAGCGCTTCAACACCGTCCTGGCCAAACATTCGGTCGCCGTCGAGGCCGCCCGGATCATCTCCGAAGGCCTGGTCCAGACGATCGCGGGCGAGGTCGCGGCCTCGCGCGCCATGGGCACGGGCTACGGCGCCTCAGGCCGCGCCACCGCCGGCGACGGCCGCGCCATCACCCTGAACCGCAGCGCCTGAGCTCAGGTCGGGTCCCGGGCCTAAACCCCCGGAATACCGGCGTTCTCGCCTCATTAACCGTACCCATGCGGCGAAGCCTTAAGGGCTGATCCGGTACGGTGGCGTCATGTCAATCCGCCAGCGCCTCCTCGGCTTCGCCTTCGCCTCGGCCGATCTCCTGATCGAGCTGTCGCCGGACGGCCGCGTCATGATGGCCCTGGGCATGGGCCCGGCCGTGGGCATGGGTCCAGAAATCTTCCAGGGTCGGCCGTTCGCCGACCGTCTGGCCCCCGGCGGCGGAAAGATCCTGACCCGCGCCATGGAGGCGCTCAAGCCCGGCGCCCGCACCAGCGCGGTGCCACTGCTTCTGGCCTGCGGCGACGGCAAGGTGCGCCGCGCCACCTTCCGCGCCTTCATGCTGCCGGACCTGGCGCCGAACATCTCCTGCTCGATCAACTATGAAGGCCCGATCTTCTCCAGCGTGCCGGACGAGGTCCCGCCGGTGCTGGATTCGGCCGGCTTCCTCGACAGCGCCAAAGGCCTGCTCAACGAACCGGACGCCGGGCCCTTCTCGGTCTCCTTCATCGATATCGGCGGCCTGTCGGCGCTCGGCTCCGACGCCGGACGGGCGACGGCGCGCGTCGAGGCCACCCTGCAGTCCGCGTCGCTCGACGGGGCCTCGGCCGCGCGCCTGACACCCGAACGCTACGCCCTGCTGCGCGACCGCGACGACAAGCGCGACCTGGTCGGCGAGGTCCGCGAGGCCGTCCGCAGCGAGGGGTTGGAGTTGTCCGTCTCCGGCTCCACCTCGAAAATGCCGGCCTGCCCGCCGGTCAATGCGCTCCGGGCCCTGCGTTTCACCGTCGAGGGTTGCCTCGCTGACGGCGGCCTCGACAGTCCCGACGCCGCCTTCAACTCGGCCATGGCCCGCACCATGCAGGAGGCCGAGAGCTTCCGCGCCCTGGTCAAGGCCCGCGCCTTCCACCTCCACTACCAGCCGATCGTCGACCTCAAGACCGGCGCCGTGCACCATTTCGAGGCCCTGTCGCGCTTCAACGCGGACGCCAGCCCGGTCAACACCATCCGCATGGCCGAGGAGCTGGGCCTGATCGAGGGCTTCGATCTGGCCGTCGCCGAAAAGGCGCTGCAGCGACTGCGCAAGCCGGGCTCGGGCCTGCTCAAGATCGCCATCAACGTCTCGGGCGCCTCGCTCGCCAACGACGCCTATGTCGAGGCCCTGCTCAAGATGACCGCCGGTACGCCGGAAGAGCGCCGCCGCCTGATCGTCGAGATCACCGAAACGGCAGCCGTTGCTGACGTCGCCGCCGCCAACCGCCGCCTCGGCGCCCTGCGCGAGGCCGGCATCAAGCTGTGCATCGACGACTTCGGCGCCGGCGCCGCCTCGCTCGAATACGTCCACGGCCTGGCGGTCGACACGGTCAAGATCGATGGGAAGTTCATCCAGGCCCTGGACCAGGATCCCAAGGCGCGCACCGTCGTCAGCCATCTGGTCGAGCTGTGCGGCTCGCTGAACCTGACCACCATCGCCGAGTTCGTCGAGACCGAAAGCACCGCCGATATCCTGCGCGGCCTCGGCGTCGACTACGCCCAGGGCTGGCTCTACGGCAAGGCCGAGGCCGAGCCGCGCACCATCCTCCAGACCTCGTCGGCGCCCGTCCGCCGCAAGGGCGCCGTCGCCAGCTGGGGCTGACCGATTCGACCTCGCATAGCGCGGCGAACGAAACCCTTCGCTTTCAAGGCCCTGAGCGATCTGGACCGCATTCGGCTCAGCACCGTCCGCAGCGGGTGTAGACTACCGTCTCGGGTCTTTGACATCGCTGGCGAGGAAGAGACTGCGTGCACGCCGTTGCACGCGAGTGCAAAGCGCTCCCGGAATTTCGTGGGGCAGAAAATCATTCTGTATCAGATTCATATCAGGAACACCTGATGTTGGGCTTCCGCTTTTGCACTCGAGTGCAAAACTTTTTCCGCCCTTCACCGTGGAGAAGAGAGCCTGATCTCCTCCTCCACCCCGATCGCCTCCAGGAAGGCCGGGTCGTGGCTGACCACCAGCAGGGCGCCGTCGTACGCGGCCAGCGCCGCCTCCACCGCCGTCACGGCGTCGAGGTCCAGATGGTTGGTCGGCTCATCCAGAATCAACAGTTGACTCGGACGCTCGCCGCCCATCACGCAGGCCAGCCCCGCCCTCAGCCGCTCGCCGCCCGACAGGCTCCCGACCACACGGTCGCCCGCCGTGTTGCGGAACAGGAACCGCGCCAAGGCCGCCCTCGCGGCGTTCGGCGTCGCCCCGGGATTGAGCCTCAGGAAGGCCTCTACCACCGTCTCATCCGACCGCAGCAGGCTGGTCTCCTGATCCAGCAGCGCCGCCCGCACCGGCCGCTCGACCGTCCCCGCCGTCGGCGCCAGCAGGCCTGACGCCAGCTTGAGCAGGGTCGTCTTGCCCGCCCCGTTCGGCCCGGTGATCGCCACCCGCCGCGGCCCGATCAGGCCCAGATCCACGGGCCCGACGATCCGCCTTCCACCCGGCGCGTCCCACGCCGCCGCGCTCATCGTCAGCACCGTCCGCCCCGCCGCCAGTCCGGTCGGCGGCAGGGGAATGGACAGTTCGCGCACCCGCTCGACCCGCGCCTGCGCCTCATCCAGAGCCGCCCCGGCCGCCTCGGCCCGCCGCTCGGCCAGTTGCCCCTCGCGCGCGCCTGAGACCTCGGCCCGCTCGGCCATCATGCCCAGAACGATCTTCGGGGCCGACCCGCTGGCGGCATAGGCCCGCCCGGCCCGGTCGCGCCGCGCCTTCTTCTCCGCCGCCATCCGGCCCTCGCGCGCGGCCCGGTCGACCTCACGCTCGGCCGATGCCAGGTCCCTCGCCGCCGCCGCCCGCTCGGCCGCCTTCCGCTCGGCGTAGAGGTCGTAGTTCCCGCCATAGACGGCCGCGCCCAGGCTCGACAGCTCGACGATCCGGTCCATGCGGCGCAGCAGGTCGCGGTCGTGGCTGACCACCACCGCCCCGCCCTTCCAGCGGCCCAGAACCTCCGCCACGATCCGCCGGGCGTCGGCGTCCAGATGGTTGGTCGGTTCGTCGAGCAGCAGCAGGTCCGGCCGGGCGATCAGCAACCCCGCCAGCCGCAGCCGCGTCAGCTCCCCGCCGCTGAGGCCTGAGGACAGCCGGTCCAGCGCCAGCCCGGCCAGCCCGACATCGCCCAGCGCGGCTTCAATGCGCTCGGTCAGGGTCCAGTCGGCCTCGGCGAGGTCCGCTTCGGTCCCCTCCCCGGCCAGCACCCGTTCCAGCACGGCCACAGCCGCGCCGACGCCCAGCGTCTCCGCCACGCGCTCGTGCGGTCCCGGCTCATGCCTCTGGTCCAGCATCGCGACCGTACCGGCGCGCGCCAGCGTCCCGCCGGACGGCGGCTGCTCGCCCGCGAGGATGCGCAACAGGGTGGACTTGCCCGCGCCGTTGCGGCCCACAAGGCCGGTGCGCTCGCGCCCGAAGGCGAGGCTCAGAGTGTCGAAGAGACGGCGGCCGTCAGGCGTATCAGCGCTGATGCGGTCCGCGGTTGCGTACCCGGACGGGGACGCGCTTGGGCTTGGGGAGGTTCGAGACATAGACCGCGATCATGGCGACGAGGGAAAGGGCGGTGCCGATTTCCAAAGCGATGATCATGACGGTCGGGCCTCCTGAACGAACTCAGACAGGAAGGATGGCGCGTCCGGAACCATTGCGCAAGTGCGGCGCCCCGCTGGCGGCGAACACGGCTCTGTGACAGGCTGGGCCGTAAGGAGACTTCGCCATGCGCCTGACGCCCCTGATCGCCTGCCTCGCCGCCGGACTGACGCTGTCAGGCTGCATCACCATCGGCGGCGGGGATGACGCCCCCGAGGGCCCGCCGACGGTGATCCGCACCCCGGGCGAACCGGCCCCGCCCCAGGCGAAGCTCTACGCCGACTGCCTCGCCGCCTCGGCCGCCGCCGGGACCTATGAGAAGGAGCCGGGTATCGACCTGCTGCGCCTGACCTGCACGGGCGCCCCCGCCCATGCCTTCTACGACGCCCTCGCCGCCTGGGCCTCGACCGGCGGCGGCTCGGAGGTCGTCGCCGAGGGCCGCACCTGGCGCTACACCCAGAAGATCGTCCGCAACCCCTACGGCCTGGACGACTGTTCCACCGACGGCCGAGGCGACTATCGCTGCACCATCACCCTGAACGTCGGGACCTTCCTGAGCGCGCCCTTGGCGGGCTGATCAGGCCGCGCGCCGGGATCCCGACGGAGGCCGTCCTTCCGAGACCTCGACTGCATCGGGCGAACGCCCCCGCGCCCGCTCGGTCATGAAGGACAGGGCTTCGGTCAGGAAGGCCTGCTCCTGTTCCGGCGAGGCGAAGAAGCGCCGCGGCACGAACAGCCCCATCCCGTCGCTGCTGAAGGCCCAGTAGGCATCGATCAGCATCAACTCGGACACCGAGGCCCAGGTCCCGAAGAAGGTCTGGCGCTCCCCCTTCAGGGTGACCCCCTCCGGCGACAGGATGGCGCGAAACGTGTTCTGCGAGGGCATGCCGCCCGCATCCATCGCCCGGTTGTAGGAGGCCGCCGACAGCCTCTGGCATTGGCGCAGACCGATCACCCAACCGATCAGGCCGCCGATCAGCAGGGAGAAGCCGAAGTTCTCGCCGACCATCTGCGCGCCCGCCAGCCGGAAGCCGAGGACGGCGATCCCGATCCCGACCACCGGCCCCAGAAATGGCAGTAGCGAACAGAACCGGCATCCGCCCATGCGGTGATACAGGCGCTTGCCGTATCGCGCCGTCTCCAGCCGTGCAAAGGCTCCGCTGACTTCCAACACAACTCTCCCCCGGTTCCCGGCACTCTAGAGGGCGGTTGCGGACCCCCGCAACGTTCCTACATTGTTCTTGCTGAAACCCCCGGATCAGTCCCCATATACTCCCGTTGCACCGGACCCTTGTCCGGCCCTCCCGCGTTCCCCGGATCCATGACCGAAAAGCACAACTTCATCCGCGTGCGTGGCGCCCGCGAGCACAATCTCAAGGGCGTGGATGTCGACATCCCGCGCGAGAAGCTGGTCGTGATGACCGGCCTGTCGGGGTCGGGCAAATCCTCGCTCGCCTTCGACACCATCTATGCCGAGGGCCAGCGCCGCTATGTGGAGAGCCTGAGCGCCTATGCCCGCCAGTTCCTGGAGCTGATGGGCAAGCCGGACGTCGATCTGATCGAGGGCCTGTCGCCGGCGATTTCGATCGAACAGAAGACGACGTCCAAGAACCCGCGCTCGACCGTCGGCACGGTGACCGAGATCCACGACTATATGCGCCTGCTCTGGGCGCGCGTCGGCGTGCCCTATTCGCCGGCCACCGGCCTTCCGATCGAGAGCCAGACGGTCTCCCAGATGGTCGACAAGCTGACGGCCCTGGCCGACGGCGAGCGCCTGCTGCTGCTGGCCCCGGTCGTTCGCGGCCGCAAGGGCGAGTACAGGAAGGAGATCGCCGAGTGGCAGCGCTCGGGCTACCAGCGGCTCAAGATCGACGGCCAGTTCTACGCCATCGAGGACGCCCCGACGCTGGACAAGAAGTTCAAGCACGACATCGACATCGTCGTGGACCGGATCGTCACCAAAGCGGGTCTCGAGGGCCGCTATGCCGACTCGATCCAGACCGCGCTCGGCCTCGCCGACGGCATCGCGGTGGCGGAATGGGCGACTGCGGAAGAGGGTCAGGAGCCCCGCCGCATCACCTTCTCCGAGAAGTTCGCCTGCCCCGTCTCTGGCTTCACGATCTCGGAGATCGAGCCTCGGCTGTTCTCGTTCAACAACCCCTTCGGCGCCTGCCCGGTCTGTGACGGCCTGGGCGTCAAACTGGCCTTCGACGCCGATCTGGTGATCCCGGACCGCGACAAGACCCTGCACGCCGGCGCCGTCGCGCCCTGGTCGCGCGGCCCCTCGCCCCTCTACACCCAGACGCTGCAGGCCCTGGCGCTCCACTACGGCTTCTCTATGGACAAGCCCTGGCGCGAGCTGCCGGCGAAGGCGCAGGGCGTGATCCTGAATGGCTCGGGCGGCGACAAGATCAAGTTCGTCTATGACGACAACGCCCGGAAGTACGAGACGGTGAAGACCTTCGAGGGGGTCCTGCCCAACCTCGAACGCCGCTGGCGCGAGACCGACAGCGCCTGGGT
>DBBK01000112.1 GCA_002292165.1 Brevundimonas sp. UBA986 | reverse complement strand
ATCCGGGCCCTTTCTGTTTGGGGCGGCCGCCGAGACGTCGGCGCCATCGAGGAACAGCCACGGGCGCGGCGGGGTTGATGCCATGACCAAGCCTGTCGAGCCGCCCCTCCCCGCCGAGACGCCCCTCATCGTCGACCCGCTCGATCCCAAGGCCGTGGACGGCTATGTCGAGGCCGTAGATCCGCCCGAGGCGAAGCTGAAGATGACGGCCGACGCCGCCGAGGTCTCGGCCATCCGCATGCTGGACGCCGCAGCCAGGGCCCGGGAGTAAGCGGCCGAGCGGCTTGCGGCCCGGGACAACGGCGGTATGGTCCTGCCGTCGAAGCAGGAAGCCGCCATGAGATCCGGGATCATTCTGGCTACAGCGTTCCTGACCGCCCTTGGCGCCACCGGCGCGGGGGCGCAGACACCGCCTCATGACGAGACCCGCCATGACCACGCCGCCATGGAACGCCTCGGCAGCGTGAGCTTCGAGACCTCCTGCAACGCGGCGGCCCAGCCGCGCTTCGATCGCGCCGTCGCCCTGATGCATTCCTTCCAGTTCGGGCCCGCGATCGCCGGCTATCGGTCCGTGCTGGAGGCGGATCCCGATTGCGCCATGGCCTGGTGGGGCGTCGCCCTGAGCAGCTGGAGCAACCCGTTCGCCGGCTTCAAGTCGCCCGCCCAGCTGGCGCAGGGGCTGAACGCGGTCACGGCGGCGCGCGCGCTGGGGACCGGGACGCCGCGCGAGAAGGCCTATATCGAGGCCGTGGCCCGGCTGTATGTCGACGCCGACCGGCTGGACCAGTCCTCTCGCGCGCTGGCCTATGAGCAGGCGATGGAGCGGGTCGCGGCCGACTGGCCCGACGACGACGAGGCCAGCATCTTCTACGCCCTGGCCCTTGCCGCCGCCGCCGATCCCTCCGACAAGACCTATGCGAAGCAGCTGAAGGCCGGCGCGATCCTGGAAGGGCTGTTCGCCCGCTATCCGGATCACCCGGGTCTCGCCCACTACATCATCCACGCCTATGACGAGCCCGCCCTGGCGTCGCGCGCCGCCGAGGCCGCCCGACGGTACGGCGCGATCGCGCCCTCGACGCCCCACGCCCTGCACATGCCGTCGCACACCTTCACCCGGATCGGCGACTGGCAGGCGTCGATCGACACCAACATCGCCTCGGCCGCCTCGGCGCGCGCCGCNNCCGCCGGCCAGCCCGCCGACGAGCTGCACGCCAGCGACTACATGATCTACGGCTATCTGCAGACGGGACAGGACCGGGCTGCAGCCGAACTGGTCGAAACCGCCGCCCGGGTGTTCACGCGTTTCGATCCGACCGCCGCCAACGGGGCGGCCCCGGCCTCCGCGGCCTTCTACGCCCGCGCCGCGATACCCGCCCGCGACGCCCTGGAGCGCCGGGACTGGGCGCAGGCGGCGAGGCTCGAGCTCGTACCCAGCCGCTTCCCCTATGCCGACTCGATCACCTGGTTCGCCAAGGGTCTCGGCGCCGCTCATCTGAACGACGGCGCCGGCGCGCGGGCGGCGATCGGGTCGCTGGACGAGATCCACGACAGGCTGTCCGGTCAGGGCGAGACCTATTGGGCGCAGCAAACCGACATCCAGCGCCGGGCGGTGACCGCGGCCCTCGCCTTCGCGGAAGGGCGTGTCCCGGAAGCACTGGCGGGGATGCGGGCGGCGGCGGACCTCGAGGACAGCACCCAGCTGGCTTCAGTCACCCCAGGCGCGCTGGCTCCGGCGAGAGAGATGCTGGGCCAGATGCTGCTGGAGCAGAAGCAGCCGGCCGAGGCGCTGGAGGCGTTCGAGGCCTCGCTGGTTCAGGAGCCCAATCGCTTCTGGTCATTGTACGGCGCGGCCAAGGCCGCGACACAGACGGGCGACGCCACGAAAGCGCGCGCGTATTTCCAGCAGCTTGTGGCCCTCGCTCCGCGCGCCGATCAGCCCGGGCGGCCGGAACTGATCGAAGCACGGGCGCAGGCCGGGCGTTGATGCGGCGGGCGAGAGTCCGGCCTAGCGGTCAGGCGTCGAGCTCGTCCGCCGACGATAATCGAGGTTGGCGAACCCCGTGACCTCGATGCGATCGTTCGAGGTCAATTGGCGCGGGTCGCCCATGCGGTCGGCGCAGAGGGTGAAGTCGCCGAAGACGACCGTGTCCTCCCAGCCGCGCGCCTGAAGCTCGGTGTCGAGCGCGGGTATGACGACGGTCAGCAGATGAGTGCTGCCGACCACCCACAGCACGTCCTTGTTGGCGGCGATCTCATAGCGAGCGCGGACGGTCCGGCAGTCGTGAGGCGTCGCCTCCGCCGGCTGCGGTCCGGCTGTCTGAACAGCGAGGCCGAGCAGGACGGAGGCGATCAGGCTCATGGTCAGTCCACTGTCGATCCGCGGGTCTCGCCGACCCGCTGGGCCAACGCCGCGCCCATGAAGGCGTCGAGGTCGCCGTCGAGGACGCCTGCGGTGTCCGAGGTCTCAACCTCGGTGCGCAGATCCTTGACCATCTGATAGGGCTGCNNCCCCAGCCGATGTCGGTCTTGGCGTCGGCCAGGGCCTGGGCCGCGGCCTCGCGCTTCTGCAGTTCCAACTCGTAAAGGCGGCCGCGCAGCATCTTCCAGGCCGAGTCACGGTTCTGGTGCTGGGAGCGGCCGGTCTGGCAGGACACGACGGTGTTGGTCGGGATGTGCGTCAGACGCACGGCCGAGTCGGTCTTGTTG
>DBBK01000179.1:18124-19241 GCA_002292165.1 Brevundimonas sp. UBA986 | reverse complement strand
CCCCGGCCTCGCCGCATCCGGCGCCGCTGGAATACCGGTCCCGGACCCGGTCGGAGACGCCTCAGCGGGCGGCGGGGACAACCACCCTGACGCCCTGGCTGGAGGAATGGGCGCGGGACCGGGCCGAGCGGCCGGTGCGCGATCAGGAGGCCCTGGACGCCGAGGCCAACGCCGCCATCGCCGATCCCGACTCGGGCGTCTATGTGCGCGACGCCGTGGGCCTGAGCGGCCAGGTGCGGACCATCTCCGACCGGGTGCGGCAGGTGCAGGCCCGGGACGCGCTGTTGAAGGCGGCCCCGACCGTGCAGCATGCGGCTCTGGACGCCCCGACGCCCACATCCCGCATGGCGCCCGCCCCCTGCCGCGACTGCCTGTCGCCCGACCTCAGGGACTGGGCCCGGCAGCGCGCATACGGCCCCTCGGGAGACGCGGCCTCGCTGCGGGCCGAGGCGGAGGCCGCGATCCGCGCGCCATGGTCGGGAATCGCGCCGGAACGGGCAGGCGACCCCGTCCTGATCGACGCCCTGACCGCCTGGCTGGCCGAACAGATGCGTGAGCGGCGCGGATAGGATTTCCCAGAGCCCCTGATCCCGGCTAAAGCCCCGGGCATGGCGATAGGCGTATTTGACTCCGGCGTCGGGGGCCTGACGGTCCACCGCGAACTCGTGGCCCGCTTTCCGGAGCGGGACTTTGTCTATTTCGCCGACCAGGCGCGTGGCGCGATCGGCGGCAAGACCGGCGAGGAGATCGTCGAACTGACCCGCGAGGGCTGCACGACCCTGTTCGACGCGGGCGCCAGCCTGGTCGTCCTCGCCTGCAATACGGCCTCGGCCGTGGCCCTGCGCCGGCTGCAGCAGACCTGGATCCCGGGGCTGAAGGCCCACTATGGCCGTCCCGTGAACGTGCTGGGCATCATCGTCCCGACCATCGAGGCCGCGACCGGCCTGCCCTGGACCTATGAGGCCGACAAGACGGCCAAGGACGACAAGATCCAGGCCATCGACATCCTGGGGGTCTTCTCGACGGCGGCGACGGCGATGAGCCGGGTTTATGAGATCGAGATCGACAAGCGGCGCGAGGACCTGGCGGTCTTCTCCGAGCCCTGCCCCGGTCTGGC
>DBBK01000179.1:7863-18061 GCA_002292165.1 Brevundimonas sp. UBA986 | reverse complement strand
GTCGACGCCCTGCGTCGCCGCATCGGCCGCCATCCGGACACGGCCATCCTGGGCTGCACCCACTATGAGATCATCGCCGACCTGTTCGCCCAGGCCCTGCCGGCGGGCACGAGCCTGATCCATCAGCCGACCGCCGTCGCCGACGCCCTGGAGCGCTACTTCGCCCAGCACCCGGAGTATGAACTGGGATCGTCGGGCCGCCGCGACTTCCTGACCAGCGGGACGCCGGGACCGCAGTCGGAGCTGGTCAGCCAGTTCTGGGGCGCGCCCCTGACCTTCGCCCCCGCCTGACCTTCGCCCCGCCTCCGCGGCCGACTGATCCTCAGTCCTCGAATTCGCCGAGCCGTTCGAACATCGCCTCGGCCTCGTCGAAGGTGTCGAACATCAGGGTCTCGGGCGGATTGACCACCCAGAAGCGGCTGACCGTGCGCCCGCCCGCATCGGCCTCGTCCTGCTGCCACAGGGCGTGGGTGACGTGATCCTGCAGCAGGGTCCAGACGCCCGGGCCTTCGGGATGGGCGGCAGCGGGCATGGGCGTCTCCAGGGTTCGGGACGGTTGTAACATCGATCCCGGGCTTGACGAGCGCCGCCGGGCGGCGCGTCGTGTCGCAGGGTCATCCGGGGAGGAACCGCCATGTCCGTGAAAGCCGCGTTCGCCGCGTTCGTCCTTTCCGCCTTCGCCACAGCCGCTCTGGCCACCAACGCCCGGGCCGAGGTGATCGAGAAGGACGCCGACCATTTCGTGTTGCGCTATTCCGTCGCCCTGGAGACCACGCCAGAGGACATCTACGGCGCGATCGGCGACATCGGGCAATGGTGGGATTCGGCCCATACCTACAGTGGCGACGCGCACAACCTGACCCTGCCGCTGGAAGTCGGGGCCTGCTTCTGCGAGGCCCTGGCCGACGGCAAGACCTTCGAGCACGGGCGGGTCGTGGCGGCCGATCCGGAGACGGGCGTCCTGCTCGACGCCCCTTTGGGCCCGCTCAAGGGCAAGGCGACCAAGGCCGACTGGAGCCTCGGCTGGTCCGGCGTCGCCGGGGGCTGGGAAATGGTCATGACCTATGTCGTGCGCGGTCCGGGCCTGGGCGCCTTCGCCGAGGGTGTCGACGGCGTCATGCAGGGCCAGTTCAGCCGTTGGGTCCACTTCGCCGAATATGGTCCGGACGTCCCGGCGGACACGCCGCCGGCCTCCTAGGATGGCCTAGGGCGCGGTTCCGGTGGTGCGCATGATCTCGGCGCGCAGCTCGGGCATGCCGAGCTCCTTCTCGGCCGAGGTCAGGGCCACGTCGGGGAAGGCGGCGGGGCGTTTGGAGATGGCCTTGAGGGTCTTCTCCCGCATGGCTTCGCCCTCGCCCTTCTTGAGCTTGTCGGCCTTGGTCAGGACGATCTGGTAGCTGACGGCGGCGAGGTCCAGGGCGTCGAGCGCCTCGGTGTCCACCGACTTGAGGCCGTGGCGGCTGTCGATCAGCAGATAGACCCGCTTCAGCGTCACCCGCCCCCGCAGATAGTCACGGCCCAGATCCTGGAATTTCTTGACCGTGGTCTTCGACGCCTTGGCCCAGCCGTAGCCGGGCAGGTCGACCAGACGCAGCTGGCCGTCCAGGTCGAAGAAATTGACCTCACGCGTCCGGCCCGGCTCGTTGGAGGCGCGAGCCAGCTTGTGCATCCCGACGAGGCCGTTGATCAGGCTGGACTTGCCCACGTTCGACCGGCCGGCGAAGGCGATCTCGGGCAGGTTCGGCTCGGGCAGCTGCTCGATCTTGGCCGCCCCCATGACGAAGGTCGCCTGGCGCTGGAACAGGATCCGCGCGGCCTCGATCTCCTCGTCATCGTATTCCAACTCAGGTCGCCTTCTTGAGCTTGGCGAAGAAGGTGTCGATCGGGTTCTCGGCCTTGAAGCGGTGCATGATGAAATACTGCTGCACGATCGACAGGATGTTGTTCCACGCCCAGTAGACCAGCAGGCCGGCCGGGAAGCTGGCCATGATGAAGGTGAAGATCAGCGGCATGAACATGAAGATCTGGCGCTGGACCGGATCGGGCGCGGGCGGGTTCATGGCCTGCTGCAGCCACATGGTCAGGCCGTAGACGATGGCCAGAACGCTGAGCGCCAGGGTGAAGCCGCCGCCCATATGGGGCGAGATGAACTGGCCGATCAGGGGCGCCGAGGCCGGGTCCCAGGGGATCAGGCCGAACAGGTTCCAGATATTGGTCGGGTCGCGGTCGGACAGGTCGCGGATCCAGCCGAAGAAGGGCGCGTGCCGCATCTCGATGGTGACGTAGAGCACCTTGTACAGGGCGTAGAAGACCGGGATCTGGACCAGGATGGGCAGACAGCCCGCCAGGGGATTGATCTTCTCGGACTGGTACAGCGCCATGGTCTCGCGCTGCTGGGCCGCCGGGTCGTCCTTATGCGCCGCCTTGATGGCCTCCATCCTGGGCTGGAGCTTGCGCATCTTCGACAGGCTCTCGTAGCTCTTGTTCGCCAGCGGGAACATGATGAGCTTGATCGTCAGCGTCAGCAGCAGGATGGCCACGCCGAAGTTGTGGACCAGGCCATAGAAGAACTCGACCAGCAGGAAGATCGGGCGCGTCAGGAAGAACAGGAAGCCCCAGTCGATGGCGTAGATGAAGCGCGGCAGGCCGAGCGACTTCTCATAGCCGGCGAGGATTTCGTTGCGCTTGGCGCCGGCGAACAGGTGCTGCTGCTCGACGATGGTCTGGCCGGGCTGGATCGTGTGCGAGGCGCCGAGCATCTGGGCGACATGGATGTCGAAACGGGTCGCGTCATCGACCTTGAACTGGGCGGTGACCTTTTCGGTCTGTGGCGGGATCAGGGCCGCCATCCAGTATTTGTCGGTGATGCCGAGCCAGCCGCCGGTCGAGGCGTGCTCCTCGAGCGGCTTCTTTTCCCAGGCCTTGTACTTGAGCTGTTCGGTCGAATAGCCCTTGCCGCCGTCGGCGCTGAAGGTGCCGATGGCGCCCTCGTGCAGGATCTGGGTCTTGCCCAGAGCCGGCGGCACGCCCTGGCGCTCGACGCGGCCGTAGGGGGCGATGGTCACGGCCTGGGTTCCCAGGTTAGCGACGGTGTCCTTGACCGCGAACATATACTGGTCGTCGACCGAGACCACGCGGGTGAAGCGCAGCCCCTGGCCGTTGTCCCAGGTCAGGGTGATCGGGGTGGCGGGCGTCAGGGTCGAGCCGTTGGTCAGGGACCAGACGGTGTTCGGACCGGGAACGCCGCCAGTGATGTTGGGGCCGGTCCAGCCGAACTGGGCGAAATAGGCGTGCTCCATCCCCTGCGGACGGAACAGCTCCTCCATGCCGGAGTCGGGCTTGATGGTGGTGCGGTACTTGGTCAGGAACAGGTCGTCGATGCGGCCGCCCTGCAGCGACAGCGAACCCTTCAGGGTCGGGGTCGCGATCGGCACGCGTGCGGCGCCGCCCAGGGCCTGGGCGCGGTCTGTAACGAAGTTGGCGCTGGTCGGCGTCGTCTGCGGCCCGACAGCGTCGGACACGCCCGGCTTGCCGGTCTGGACGGCCTGCGAGGTCTCGTGCGCGGCCATGGCGGCGCGACGCGCCTTGCTCTGCGGCTCCAGGACGAAGATCTGATACAGGATCAGGATCACCACGGTGCAGATCACGAAGATCACCGTGTTGCGGGCGTTATCGAATTTCATTCGGTCAGCGGTCCTGGGAGTTTTTTGTCGCGGGCAGCGGATGGCGTGTCGCCAGAAGTCCCTGCCGGAGGCGCCGGCGCGGTCGCCAGCCTTGTAAGCGCCGATTTCACGTCGTCAAGCAAACGCGGCCACTCGCGGGCCGCCGTGCCCATGCGGGCGATCAGCACATAGTCGCTGCCCGGCACGCCGTGATCGCAAACGAGGGCGCGGGCGGCCTCGCGCAGACGGCGTTTGGCGCGGTTGCGGACCACGGCGCCGCCGACCTTGCGGGTGGCGGTGAAGCCGACGCGCACGACGGGATCGCCGTCGGCCCGGTCCAGACGCTGGACCACCACGGCGCCACGGGCCTGGGAAACGCCTTTCGCGGCCGCCAGAAACTGGGGCCGCGAGGTCAGGCGTTCGATTTTCAGAACATCCGTCATGGTTCCTCCCCCAAGGTAAGGAATTGGGGGGAAGAATACAGGCCGCTTAAGCCGTCAGCTTCTTGCGGCCCTTGGCGCGACGGCGCGCAACGATCTTCTGCCCGTTCTTGGTGGCCATCCGCGAACGGAAGCCGTGACGGCGCTTGCGCACGAGTCGCGACGGCTGATAGGTCCGCTTCACGGTCGGCTCCTCGGGTTGAATGTTTGTGCGACGGACAGATAAGCGTCCGCTGCAGGAGGGCGGGCGTATAAGGGGCCTGTCGGCATGAGTCAACGCCGGAACGCGCCCGAAAGCCCTTATCGCACGCAGTCGCGTGTCGGAGTTTGAATGAATCGTCTGAGGCGTTTCGCGCCCCTCATCCTTCTGGCCGGTGTGGCGGCCCTGATCTTCGGCATGGGCTGGAACCGCTATCTGTCGCTGGAGACCCTGCGCGTGCACGGCGCGGAGCTGCGCGCCTTCACCGCCGAGCACTGGATTTTGAGCCTTCTTGCCCTGATGGCCATCTTCACCATCGCCACCGCCAGCGTGGTGCCGGGCGTCTTCTTCGTGACCATCACCGCCGGTTATCTGTTCGGGCCGTGGGTCGGCGGGGTCTCGACCTCGATCGCAGCGACCCTGGGGGCCCTGATCGTCTATGGGGTGGCGCGGTCGGCGCTGGGACGGTCGATGCGCGAGCGGGCCGAACAGAACGACGGCCTGATGCAGAGGGTCTGCGTCGCCATCGACAAGGATACTTTCTGGTACGTTCTGGCCTCGCGTCTGGCCGTGGTGGTGCCCTTCCACATGATCAATATCGCCGCCGGGGTCATGGGGGTGCGGCTCCTGCCCTATGTGATCGCAACGGTGATCGGCCTGCTGCCCGCCCACATCATCTATTGCTGGATCGGGGCGCGGCTGAACGCCCTTCTGGTGAGCGACCCCAACCCCGACTTCCAGGCCCTGTTCGGCCAGTTCTGGGCCCCGATGACGGGCGTCTTCGTCCTGGCCGTGGTCCTGCCTTTCGCCCTGAAGGCGGTGCAGGCCCGTTTCGCGCCGAAGGCCTCCGGATGAAGCGACCGCGCGGCGCCAGTCTTGCAGGACCCTGGACATGAGCCTGGGGGACGATCTGGCCGGAAAGGTGCGCGAGCGCCTCAAGATTCCCGCCGACTGGCGTGAGCGGATGAAGCCGCACGCGCCGGACGGGCTGTCGTCGCGCCTGCTGCTGCTGACCGTCGCCTTCACCCTGGCGGTCGAGGCCCTGATCATCGCCCCCAGCGCCGCCTCCTTCCACGAGCGCTGGCTGACCGATCGGCTGCAGGCGGCCGAGCTGGCCTCGGTCGGGGTCGAGGCCCTGCCTTACAACGCGGTGGACGACAAGACCGCCGAGAGCATGCTGCGCATCGGCGGCGTCTCGGCCGTGGCCATCTCGGATCAGGGGGTGATGCGCCAGCTGCTGCAGGCGCCCCAGCTGACCCGGGCGCCGGACTTCATCGACCTGCGCCGCCGGGGTCTGGCCGCCCGGCTGTGGGACCCGGTCGTGACCCTGGCGGGCAAGCCCGACCGGTCGATCCGGGTGCGGGCCAAGCCGCGCTACCGCACCGGCGACTTCATCGACGTGGTCGCGCCGGCCCAGCCGCTGAAGCTGGAGCTGCGCGCCTTCCTGCTGAACAGCCTGCTGGTCTCGATGCTGATCTCCATCGTCGCGGGCGCCCTGCTCTATGCCGGCCTGGCCTTCCTGGTGCTGCAGCCGCTGCGACGGGTGACCCGGTCCATCGAGGGCTTCGCCGCCGACGTCGAGACCATCGCCCCCACGCCCTCGGACCGTCATGACGAGATCGGCCGGGTCGAGCGCGAACTGGCGCGGATGCAGGACGAGGTGCGTCAGTCGCTGCGCGCCCGTTCACGGCTCGTGGCGCTGGGCGAGGCCGTGGCCAAGATCAATCACGACCTCAGAAACATGCTGACCTCGGCCCAGATGGCGTCCGAACGTCTGGCCGCCTCGGCCGATCCGCAGGTGGCCAAGGCCATGCCGCGGCTGGAGCGGGCGCTGGGCCGGGCCGCCGCCCTGACCCGCAATGTGCTGGACTACGGCAAGTCCGAGGAGCCGGCGCCGGTGCTGATCCGTATCCCGCTGGCCACGGCGGCGGCCAGCGCCGCCGAGGACGCGGGGCTGGACCCGGCGGGCGTGCGGCTGACCAAGGCCATTCCGGCCCGCTTCGCCGTCGTCGCCGACAGCGACCAGCTGCACCGCATCCTGGTCAATCTGATGCGCAACGCCCGCCAGGCTATCGAGGCCGACGCCACGCGCGGTGCGCGCAAGGGCAAGGGCGTCATCCGCATCAACGCCGAGACCGACGGCGATGTGGCGGTCATCCTGATCGCCGACGACGGCCCCGGCATTCCGCCGCGCCTGTCCGAACGGTTGTTCGAGGCCTTCGTCAGCGGCAAGGCGTCGGAAGGCACGGGCCTGGGCCTGACCATCTCGCGCGAACTGGCGGCCAATCACGGCGGCGAGCTGCGGCTTGTCGACACCGGGCCGAACGGCACCACCTTCGAGATCCGCCTGCCGCAGAACCGGGCCATCGCATAACGATGGGATGTGGCCTGAAGATCACGCGAACCGGGTTGCGTTGCAGTGCAACATCGCGTCCCTTTTCCTTCCCCGTCAGCCGCTTGTAGGGATCATCATGGCCTTCTTTCCCGTGATCATGTGCGGCGGTTCCGGCACCCGGCTCTGGCCGGCGTCCCGCCCCTCGCGTCCCAAACAGTTCATCGCCCTGGCGGGCAACCGCTCCCTGTTCCAGGATACGGTGGAGCGGGTCGCCGGACTGGCGGCAGGCGGGGGACGGCTGATCGTGGTGGGCGGCGTCGCCCATGGCGAGGTTATCGCCGACCAGCTGTCCGAGATCGGCATCGAGGCCCAGGTGCTGCTGGAGCCCCAGCCGCGCGATTCCGCCGCCGCCATGGCCGCCGCCGCCGCCTGGGTGCGCCGTCACGACCCCGAGGGCGTGATCGGCTTCGTGGCTTCCGACCACTACATCCCCGACGCCACGGCGTTCCGGCGCGCGGTCGTGGAGGCCACGACGGAGGCCCGAAACGGCCGCATCGTCACCCTGGGCGTCAAGCCGACAGAACCGTCCTCGGCCTATGGCTATGTGAAGCCGACGGGGCCGGGCCTGTCCGCGGTCGATTCCTTCCACGAAAAGCCCGACGCCGAGGCGGCCGCCGACTTCATCGCCTCCGGCTATCTGTGGAACAGCGGCAACTTCATCGTCTCGGCCGCGACCCTGACGGCGGATCTCGAGAAGTACGCGCCCAATGTACTGGCGGCGGCGACGCAGGCCTTGCCGCCGGCAACCGAGGGCGCTTCGATGCAGACGCTGGAGGACGCCTTCCTCGCCTCGCCGAAGATTTCGATCGACTATGCGGTGATGGAGCACACCTCCAAGGCCTCCGTCCTGGCCGTGGACTTCGCCTGGTCCGACCTGGGCGCCTGGGACGCCATCGCCCAGAGCGGCGAAGGCTCGACCGGCATCCGCATTCTCGAGGACGCCGAACGGGTCCTGACCCGGGCTCCGGACGGGGTCATGGTCGCCGCCCTGGGCGTCAACGACATCGCCATCGTGGTCGAGCACGACGCGGTCCTGGTCTGCGACATCAACCGCTCGCAGGAGATCAAGCGGATCGTCGAGCGGGTTCGCACCATTTCGCCCAAGCATCTGGATTTCGCCATGCCCGCCCCCGAAGGCCTGACCGAGGGCGGTCGCTGGTTCGCCAATTGGCTGCGTCTGCGCGCCCTGCCGATGTGGTCGACAGTGGGCTTCGGCGCCGACGGCGGCTTCCGGGAATCCCTGACCCTGGGGGGCCAGGCGACCATCGGCTTCCGCCGGTCGCGGGTGCAGACGCGTCAGATCTACGTCTATTCCCAGGCCGGGCTCCTGGGCTGGCAGGGCCCCTGGCGGTCCATCGTCACCGCCGCCCTGGCCCGTCTGCGCCAGGCTTATCTGCGGCCGGACGGCGCCTCGCGCTCTCTGCTGGCCAATGACTGGACGGTTCTGAAGGACGAGGCCGCCCTCTACGACCAGGCCTTCGTCCTGTTCGCCCTCTGCGCCGCGAAACAGGCGGGGCTTGAGGACGCGGACCTGGAGGCGGATGCGGTCCGGCTGCGCGGTCATCTGCTGGCCGGCGCCATGGCCAATGGAGCCATGGTCGAGATCGGCGACCATCCGTACCAGTCCAACGCCCATATGCATCTGTTCGAGGCGGCCCTGGCCTGGTCGGAGATCAGCGAGGACCCGGCCTGGCGCGCGATGGCGGATCGGATCGCGGGCCTGGCCCTGTCGACCTTCATCGACGCCGACGGCGGCTTCCTGCGCGAGTTCTTCGGCGAAGATTGGAAACCCGCCGCCGGAGAGGACGGCCGGTTGGTCGAGCCGGGGCACCAGTTCGAATGGGCCTGGCTGCTGACGCGCTACGGTCACCTGACCGGAGACCCGGCGATCCTGGCCGCCGCCCGCCGGCTCTATCAGGTCGGCCGCAAGGGCGTCGCCCACCGGCCGCCGATCGCGGTGGACGCCATGAACGACGACCTCAGCCTGCGCAGCCGCCGCGCCCGCCTGTGGCCCCAGACCGAGTGGCTGAAGGCCGCGCTGATCCTGGCCGAGGACGCCGTCGACGCCGAACGGCAGACGCTGCTGGACGACGCCGCCGCTGCCCTGCGCGCACTGAAGCTCTATCTGACCGAGGACGGGGTGTGGCGCGACAAGCGGTTGCCGTCGGGCGAGTTCATCGACGAACCCGCGCCCGCCAGCTCCTTCTACCACATCATGGTCGCCTTCGATCAGCTGGTCCGGACCAGCCAGTTCCTGGACCCGAGCAGCGCGGCGCTCGATCTGGCCTGAAGGCCGGAACCGGCCTCAGCGGGTTCTGGCCTCAGTGGGTTCTGGCCTGGCCCTCGCGCCGGTCGTCGGCCCCGCCGTCCCAGCCCCAGGTCCCGTCGGCGGCGCGCCGCCACAGGGCGCCGTGCAGGCCGGAGTTCTCCGACGCATTGGGCTGAATGTGGATGCCGGCCTCGTCCATGCCCTCGCGCAGGGCCGGGCTGAACCGTTCGGTGTCCGCGCCGAAGCCGTCGCCCTTGGCCACCAGATTGGGCAGGTTGAAGGCTCCCTGGACCGGCAGGTTCCAGACCAGGGTCCCGATCAGCCCCTTGGCGTTATAGGCCAGGATCGACGACCCGCCGGGCGAGCCCATGGCCCCGACCAGATTGCCCTGCTGATCCAGGATGATCACCGGCGACATCGACGAACGCGGCCGCTTGCCCGCCGCTACCGCATTGGCCGCCTCCCCGCCGTCCGGACGGGTCGGGACGAAGGAGAAGTCGGTCAGCTGGTTGTTGAGGAAGAAGCCGTCGACCATCCGGCCCGAACCGAAGATGCTCTCGACCGTGGTGGTCATGCTGACTGCATTCCCCTCGGCGTCGATGATGACCATGTGGCTGGTGCCACCGGGCTCGCGCGTGGCGTCGCCGCCGCGGAAGACCCCGCCAGGAGGCGTGCCCGCCGGCGCGGCGCCGGTCAGATTGGGGGCCAGAGCCGCGCGCTCCGCCACATAGTCCTCGTCCAGCAGCCCCTCGACCGGAACCCCGACGAAGGCCGGGTCGCCGACGTAGCGGTCGCGGTCGGCGTACATCAGCCGCTGCAGCTGGGCGAAAGCGACCCAGGAGATGGGGTTTTCGGGTCCCCAGGCCAGGTCCGGCGAATATTCCGACATGGCCAGAAACTGCAGCAGGGCCACGCCGCTGGACGGCGGCGGCGGCACGCAGATCTGATAGACGCGGAACGGTCGGCACAGGGCGCCGCGCTCAATAGGCTTGTAGGCGGCCATGTCGGATATCGTCAGGGCGCCGGGGCGCGGCGCCTCATGCGTCGCGGCGACGATGGCCTCGGCGATCGGGCCCGAATACAGGGCTCCGGCGCCTTCGCGCGCCAGGGTCGCGACCGTCTCGGCGTAGGCGGGGTTCTTCAGGACGTCGCCGGCCACATAGCGGGTCCCGTCCGGCTTGGTGAAATAGGCGTCGGCCCAGCGGGTACGGCCCTGGCCCATATTGGCGGGGG
>DBBK01000179.1:0-7854 GCA_002292165.1 Brevundimonas sp. UBA986 | reverse complement strand
GGGCGGCGATCATCCCGGCCAGACGCGGGCTGACCACGAAGCCGTCGCGGGCCAGACGCTCGGCGTCGCCGAACAGCTCGCTCCAGGCCAGCTTGCCGTGCTCCTTCTGGGCCATTCCCAGCATGGCCACGGCGCCGGGCACGCCGGTCGAACGGCCGCTGAGCACCGCCTGCTGGAACGGCAGGGGCTTGCCGTCCTCATAGAAGAGTTCGGGCGTGGCCGCGGCCGGGGCGGTCTCCCGCCCGTCATAGGCGGTGACGGAATGCGTCGCGGCGTCATAGACCATCATGAAGGAGCCGCCGCCGAGGCCGGAGGACTGGGGCTCGACCAGACCCAGGACCGCCTGGACCGCGACCGCCGCATCGACGGCCGAACCGCCGCGCTTGAGCACATCCAGCCCGGCCTGCACCGCCAGGGGATTGGCGGCGGCGACGAAGGGACCGCGGGCGGGCGGGGCGGCCTCGGCTGTGGAAACCGCAGGAGCCGGGGACCGCGCCCCGGGCGCGACGCCGAGGCAGGCGGAAGTCAGAAACGGCAAGAGCAGCGCGGCGACGCACAGACGATCAAAACGCATCGGTGTCCTTGCGACCGTTGAGGAAACTGGCAGGCTTCCGGCCTAGTCCTCCCGCGCCGCCGCGCCAATAGAGGATTGCGATATCGGACGATTTGGCGCCCCGCCCCGAACCTGCTTCCGCACATTGCCGTGGCGTGCTTCGGCAAAACTGCTTAATCACACTCAACTCCATGATGCCGGATCCTGCCCGTATGCGCCGTATCGCGACCCTCGCCCTCCTCGCCTCTCTCGGCGCCTGCGCCGGTCTGCCGGCCGACGGCCCGTCGGGGCGGTCGATCACCCGGCAGGACGGAGTCGAAACCTCCGGCCTCACCTATTCCCTGGTCGATCTGAACTATGCCGTCAGTCAGCAGCTGCTGCAGGCGCCCAAGGTCGAGGACTCCAGTCTGGCGGCCCTGGCGAACAGCACCACCGCCGACACAATCAACATCGGCGACGAACTCCAGGTTTCCATCTTCGACCCCAGCGGCGGGCTGTTCTCGTCCCGCGCGGCGATCCCTTCGGCGACCACGGCCTCGGTCCAGGCCGGCAATCAGACCCTGCCGGCGCTGATGGTGGACCGGGACGGGACCATCGTGATCCCGTTCGGCGGCACGGTGAACGTCGCCGGCATGACCACCCGCGAAGCCTCCGAGGCGATTCGCAGGAGCCTGCGCGGCCGCGTCGCCAATCCCCAGGTTCTCGTCGCCGTCGCCAGCAGCCCGGCCAACGGCATCGTGGTTCTGGGCGAGGTTCGCAACCCGGGTCGGGCGTCCGTCCGGCCGGGCGCGGAAAACCTGCTCGACGCCATCGCCGCGGCCGGCGGCCCGAACCGGAATATCGACGACATCCGGGTGACGGTGAACCGCGCCGGGACCACCTATGAGGCTCCGCTTCGCAAGGTTCTGTCCGAATTCGACCAGAACGTCCGACTGAAGCGTGGCGACCAGGTCAATCTGGTCTACGCCCCGCGCCGCTACAGCAGCTTCGGCGCCCTGGGCCGGGTCAGCCAGCTGGAGATGCCCAGCGGCACCCTGACCCTGACCGGGGCCCTGGGTCAGCTCGGCGGGCTCGACGCCACCACGGCCAACGCCCGATCCGTCCTGGTCTTCCGTTTCGAGCGCCCCGAGGCCGCCCGGCTGGTCGGCGTGACCCTGCCTCCGACGCCCAAGGGCGTGCCGGTCATCTATCGCCTGGACCTGTCGTCGCCGACCGGCTTCTTCATCGCCAACGGTTTCGAGATCCGCCCGGACGACGTAATCTTCGTGCCGCGCTCGAGCGTGACCGAGATGAAGACCTTCTTCGAATTCGTGCGCAGCATCACCGGCATCATCTACGACGTCAGCGTCACGAGCACCCTGACCACAAACTGATGGCGGCCAGATCGGAGCCCTTCGGTTTCAGGACGATTCTCCAGCGACTCGGCCGTCGCGTTTCGGGAGGCTCCGATCCGCTTCCGGACGAAGCCGAGACCTCCGCGGCCGAAGGCTCGGCGGAACAGATCGCGCGTCGCGCCCTGGCCATGATGCTTGAGGAGGCCGTCGGCGTCCTGAAGGCGCTGGGACTTCCGCACCGGTCCGGCTTCTATCGATGGGATCCACACCGGCTGGAATGGGCCTTCTTGTCCAGCCGCATGACGCCGGCGGAGCGCTGGGCCATGGTTCTGGAGGCCCCCGCCGGCGAGGGATGGCGCTACGCGACCCTTCCACAGCTGGTCCGCGAGGCGCGGCCCGACGAGGAAATGGTTCGCCAGGCCGCCGAGATTCTCGAACAGGGCGCCGCCTGTCTGGCCAGGGCCGACCAACCGGGAGCCGGCGGGGTCGAGGCCGCGGTCAAGCTGGCGGTCGCCTGGGCTGAATTCCAGGTCGCCCGCATCGTGCCGATCGCCGACCGGCGGGAGCCGTTGAGGCTCTATTTCCCGCCTGAAGAACCGGCGGCCCATCTTCCGCCCGCGCGGGCGCCGTCGAAGAAAACCGGCAAATCCCGCCCGGCCCGAAAGATGAAATCAGGAGGCAAGGCATGACCGCCGTCTGCGTCGACGGGC
Source organism: Brevundimonas sp. UBA986 (assembly GCA_002292165.1). Lineage (GTDB taxonomy): Bacteria > Pseudomonadota > Alphaproteobacteria > Caulobacterales > Caulobacteraceae > Brevundimonas. The sequence continues at coordinate 5,257 of DBBK01000179.1, read as the reverse complement.
ACAATCTCGCGCTTCCCCGGGGTTCGGGCATCGCGACCTATGCCCGAACCTTGCTGGACGGCTTGCACGCCATCGGGTTCGAGCGCCAGATTCTGCATGCGCCCCCGTCGCCGGTCCCCGAGGATCGGCTGCTGCGCGAGGTCATGGTCGGGGACGCCCGCTGGCGACGGATGGCGGCGATGGCCGCACCGAGGCCGAACCGCCGCGTCCAGGCGGCGCTGGCGCGCTTCGGCCGGTCCGCCCGGTTCGTGGCGCCCAGCGGTCACGTGCTGTGGCCTGACCATGGGACGGCGCCCGAAGCGGAAGGCTTCTGGCTGTCGCAGGACCTCTACCGGATCGCCAATCGGGCCTTCGCCAACGATCGTGTGGTCACGCCCTTGCGTTTCGAAGCGGCCCCCGGGGTTCCGGACGTCATGCACTGGACCTGGCCCACGCCGGTGAAGGTCCGGGCGATACCGAACATCTATACCATCCACGACCTCATCCCCCTGAAGCTTCCGCACACCACCCTGGACGACAAACGCCGGTTCCTGGACCTATGCCGGCGGATCGTGCGGGACGCGGACCATGTCGTGACCGTCTCCGAGACCACGCGCCGCGACGTCATCGAGATGCTGGGCGCCGACGAGAGCCGCGTCACGACCACCTGGCAGTCCGCCGACCTGCCCGCCTCGGTCACCGGCCGTCCGGAAGCCGAGGTCGCCGCCGAGATCGAGCGCGCCTTCGCCCTGCCGTGGAAGGGCTATTTCGTCCACTTCGGCGCGATCGAACCCAAGAAGAACCTGGGCCGGCTGGTCGAGGCCTGGCTGCGCAGCGGCGTCGACACCCCGCTGATCGTCATCGGCGGCAAGGCCTGGATGGACGAGGAGGAGAGCGGCTTCCTCACCGAGTTGATCGCCGGCGGCCTGGGGGCCGGCGGCCGGTTGCGGAAATACGACTACATGCCCCGGGCGATCCTCCTGGACCTGGTGCGCGGCGCCCGGGCGACCCTGTTTCCGTCGCTGTACGAAGGGTTCGGCCTGCCGGTCCTGGAATCAATGATGCTGGGCACGCCCGTGATGGCGTCAAACGCCGGCTCCCTGCCGGAGATCGCGGAGCATGCCGCGGTGCTGGTCGATCCCTATGACATCGAGGACATGGCGCGAGGGCTCAGGCTTCTCGACGCCGATGCCGACCTGCGGGCCGATCTTTCGGTTCGGGGCAGGGCGCGCGCCGCCCGCTTCTCTCCGGCGGCCTATGCCGGGCGCCTGGCGAGCCTCTACCGCGGCCTTGGGCTTTCGGCCGGCTAGCCCTCGCGCCGCCGGACGCGCCAGAGATCCGTACTGCGCGCGATCCAGGCCTCGGCCGCTTCGCGATCCGGCTGACGCAGGCCGTAATACAGCAGGGTCTCGTGATTGACCCAATGCGGGTTGCGGCCCGGGTCGCGTCGGGCCTCGTCGCCCCATATGCGGAACAGGGCTTCAAGCTCGCCCTGCGCCCGCCGCATCCGCGCCTCGCCGTCGTCGTGGCCGCGGCTGTGCGATTCCAGATGGAACAGCTCGAGATCGGCCGCATAGAGCACCGACCAGCCCTGCTCGCGGACGCGCAGACAGAAGTCGATGTCGTTGCAGCCCACGGCGAACTCCACGGCGTTGAAGCCGCCGACCTGTTCGAAAACCTCGCGACGCACCCCCATGAAGGCCCCCGTCACCGCCGCGGCCGGCCGGTTTCTGCGCCAGCGGTCGAGCGGGCCGCCGTCGTCGGGCGATGCGCCCAGGCCTTCGTGCACCGGCCTGCCGTCCAGCGCGCCGAGCGCCATCCCGGCGTGCTGGATCCTGCCGTTCGGATAGACGAGCCGGGCCCCGACCACCCCGACGCCCGGCAGAAGCAGACTCTGGCGCAGACGGTCGTCCCAACCCTCGGTGAGCATCTGCATGTCGTTGTTGGCGAACAGCAGGATTTCGGCCTCCGCCCCCGCCCCGGCCGCAGCGAGATTGTTCAGACGCGACCAGTTGAAGGGCTCGTCGATGGTCAGGACACGGATTCGCCCCTCATCCCCGAGGCGCGCCAGCAGGGCGAGGGTGTCCGGATCACGGCTGCCGTTGTCGACGACGAGGATGTCGAGCCGGTCAGGCCGGCTCGCCCTGGAGCGCAGGCTCGCGATCATCTTCTCCAGAACGGCGCCCTCGTCCCGCGTCGGGATGATCGCCAGGATCGTCGTCTCGCCCGGACCGTCTCGGCCCATCGTCGGAACATCCGCAGGCGATCCCGCCGCGTCATGCGCCGTCGCCAGCACAAGGGGGACATGGGCGACGGTTCCGGAACCGGCGGCCTCGGCGAGAAGGACGCGTCTGTCGCGGGTCGTGGCGAAGCCGCCCAGCTCCCCCGAGCGGAACAGGATCGCGGCCGGAGCCGATGGGGCGGTCGCGAGGTCGAGGGGGTGGAAGGCCGAGCGGAAGGCGGGCCGGAGCCGGATCGTCGCCTCCCCTTCGCCGACAGCCTGATCGTCATCGCCATAGGCGGCGGCGGCGCCGGTCGCCTGAGCCGCATGCAAAAGCCAGCCGAGTCCCCTCGGGTCGAGCGTCACACCCGCGTCGAGCAAGAGCACGGGCTGGGCCTCCAGGGGCGGCGGCTGATCGCCTGACCACACCACCACGGCATCGACGGAAACCTCCGACCGCCGCAGGCTGGCGCGGGTGAGCTCGATCCGCGAGGCGGAGGCGTCCCGGGCGTCAATCAGAGCCGTCACGCGTCCCGGCGGCAGGGCGGTCGGGGGGGCGGTCGGCGGGAGCTCCGGCAGGGTGAGGGCGCGCCGGAAAGCCTCATATTCGGCGACGGGAACCGAAGCGGTTCTGGCCGCACGAACGCTCGCGGCGAGCTCGGCCAGCTCGGCCTTGTCGGGGCGCGCGCGCTGAAGCGCGACGATCAGAACCTCGGCCTCGTCGAGCCGGCCGGCGGCATGAAGCGTGCGGGCCAGCCTGATCCCCACGCCGATATCGCGGGGGCGTCGCAGCAGATAGGACCGGTAGCCTTCGACGGCCGTCGTCCAGTCCGACCCGCGGCGCGCGTCATCCGCCCGGGCGACGCCCGCCACTCGGCGCAGGCGTTCCCGGCGCCGCGCCACCATGGCGGCCCAGCCGGCCCTAACTCTCTCAAGCCATTCGCGGCCCACGCAAATCCCTCTGAACCGCTTTGCCCTCGCCGAAAGGCCACTTCGCATATACCCGGGGTAGCAAGGCCGACAAGGCAAGGCTACGAGATCGAAATGGGCGAGGTTGCCATGCCGCCCCCATCTACTATGACGGAAACCATGATCCAGACGACCACCATACCTGTCCTGCTCAAGCCCCGTCGTTTTGGCGATGATCGCGGCTGGTTCATGGAGACCTATTCCGTCGGCGCGGCGGCGGCGGCCGGCATCGCCGAAGTCTTTGTCCAGGACAACCAGTCGTTTTCGGCTTTCGAGGGCACCATCCGCGGCATCCACTACCAGAAGGCTCCCCACGGCCAGGGCAAGCTGGTGCGTTGTGTTCGCGGCTCGATCATGGACTACGCCGTCGATCTGCGGCGTGGATCGCCGACCTATGGACAGCATGTCGCGGCCAAGCTGACCGCCGAAGGCGGGGAACAGCTCTATGTGCCGGTCGGCTATGGCCACGCCTTCGTCACCCTCGAGCCGAACGTCGAGGTCGCCTACAAGGTGACGGACGTCTATGCCCCCGACTGCGACGGCGGCGTGCTGTGGTCGTGCCCGACCATCGGCATCGACTGGCCTCTGCCCGCCTCGGGTCCGGTCCTTTCCGAGAAGGACAAGGTGCTGCCGACCCTGGCCGAGTTCGACAGCCCGTTCGAGTACGACGGCCGTCCGCTTGAGCCCCTGCCCGCGCTCTAAGGAAGATCGACATGCGCATTCTGGTCACCGGCGGCGCCGGTTTCATCGGCTCGGCCCTCGTCCGCCGCCTGATCGAACACACCGACCACGAGGTTCTGGTCTTCGACAAACTGACCTATGCCGGGGTGCTCAGCTCGCTGGAGCCGGTCGCCGGCAGCAATCGCTACGGCTTCGTTCAGGCCGACATCTGCGACCCCGAGGCGGTGGCGAAGGCGCTGGCCGACTTCAAGCCCGAGGTGGTCGCCCACCTGGCGGCGGAGAGCCACGTCGACCGCTCGATCGACGGTCCCGGCGCCTTCGTCCAGACCAACCTGGTCGGCACCTTCGTCATGCTGAACCAGACCCTGGGCTATTGGCGCGGCCTGCCCGAGGCGGAGAAGGCGGCCTTCCGCTTCCACCATATCTCGACCGACGAGGTCTTCGGCTCGCTGGGCGAGGACGGCTTCTTCACCGAGACCACCCCCTATGATCCGCGCTCGCCCTATTCGGCGTCCAAGGCCGGGTCTGACCATCTGGTCCGCGCCTGGGGTCACACCTACGGCCTGCCGGTGCTGGTGACCAACTGCTCCAACAACTACGGCCCCTACCACTTCCCCGAAAAGCTGATCCCCCTGATCATCATCCGGGCCCTGAACGGCGAGCCCCTGCCGGTCTACGGCGACGGATCGAACGTGCGCGACTGGCTGTTCGTCGATGACCATGCCCGCGCCCTGCAGGCGGTGTTCGAAAAGGGAGAGCCCGGCGAGACCTACAATGTCGGCGGCAACGCCGAGCGCAAGAACATCGAAGTGGTCACGGCGATCTGCGCCATCCTCGACCGGGTCCGTCCGAAGGCGCAAGGCCAATACGCCGACCAGATCACCTATGTGACCGACCGTCCGGGTCATGATCATCGCTACGCCATCGACGCCTCCAAGATCCGCGCCGACCTCGGCTGGACCCCTTCGGTGACATTCGAACAGGGCATCGAACAGACGGTCGTCTGGTATCTGGAGAACCAGAGCTGGTGGCAGGACATCCTCGGCGCCCGCTATTCCACCCAGCGGCTGGGCGTCTCCAATGGCTGATCCCCTTCACATCCTGATCACCGGCGGCGCCGGACAGGTCGGGCTGGAGCTTCAGGCCGCGGACTGGCCCGCCGACGTCGTGCTGCACGCCCCGACCCGCGACCAGCTGGATCTGGGCGACATCGCCTCGGTGCGCGCCGCATTCGCCGCGACGCCCTTCGCCGCCGTGATCAACTCCGGCGCCTATACCGCTGTGGACAAGGCCGAGACCGAGGTCGCCGCCGCCTTCGCCGCCAACGCCATGGGGCCGGCGATCCTCGCCGAGGTCACCCGGGCGGCGGGCGTGCCCCTGATCCAGGTCTCGACCGACTATGTCTTC
>DBBK01000114.1:8468-9912 GCA_002292165.1 Brevundimonas sp. UBA986 | reverse complement strand
CGGCGCGCGCGGCGGCGCCGGCGCCTCCTCGGTCGCGCATAACACCGCCTATGCGATGTCCGAGCGGATCGGCGCCAACACCGTCATCGTCGACTATGACCTGCCCTTCGGCACCGCCGGCCTGGACTTCAACCAGGATCCGCTGAACGGGGTCGCCGACGCCCTGGGCCAGCCCGACCGCCTGGACGCCACCCTGCTGGACCGGATGATGGCCCGCGTCACCGACAAGCTGTCGCTGTTCGCCGCCCCCGCCACCCTCGACGTCGACTGGGATATCTCGCCCGACGCCTTCGAGGAGGTGACCAGCCGTATCCGCTCCACCGCCCCCTTCGTGGTGCTGGACCTGCCGCACCTGTGGTCCGGCTGGATGCGCAAGACGCTGATTTCGGCCGATGAAGTGGTGGTTGTCGCGACCCCCGACCTGGCCTCGCTGCGCAATGCGAAGAACATGATCGATCTGATCAAGTCGGGCCGTCCGAACGACGCCCCCCCGCGGCTGGTGCTCAACCAGGTCGGCGTGCCCGGCCGTCCGGAGATCCCGGCCAAGGATTTCGGCGCCGCTCTGGGCGTCCATCCCAGCCTGATCATCCCGTTTGATGCCAAACTGTTCGGCGCCGCCGCCAACAACGGCCAGATGATCATCGACTCGGGCGCCAAGACCAAGGCCGCCGAGGCCTTCCAGACCCTGGCCCAGATCGTCTCGCGCCGCGAACTGCCGCAGATCGCCGGTCCCAAGGGCAAGCCCGCCGCCGCGTCTGCCTCGGCCAAGCCGGAGAGCAAGTCGCTCTTCGGCGCCATGTTCAAGAAGCGCTGATCCGCCGTGTTCGGTAAGCGCACAGGCCAGCCCGGACCCTCGGCCCCCTTGCAGCCCATGGGGCAACCCATGGCGCAGCCGGCTGAGGCCGCGCCCGCGTTCGGCGGCCAGCCGCAGCAGGGCGTCCAGACCCAGGCCTTCGCCTTCAACGCCGACGACGCGGCGCCCGCCCCGTCCGGCTTCGCCCAGACTCCGGGCGGCGCGCCCGCCGCCCCGACCGGTCCCGACCGGCTCGACGCCCTGGCCGCGCGTCCCAAACCCGCCGCTCCGGCTCCCGCGCCCAAGACCTCGGGCGGCCCCGGCCCCCGGGCCACCGCCGGCTTCGAACAGCTGAAGAAGGCCCAGCCCGTCGCCGAGATCGTGCGCGAGCAGAGCGACTATTATCACGCCACGAAGACCACCATCTTCAATGCGTTGATGAACACCATCGACCTGTCCCAGCTGGCCCAGCTGGACACCAAGGCGGCGTCGGAAGAGATCCGCGACATCGTCGCCGAGCTGGTGGCGATCAAGAACGTCTCCATGTCGGTCGCCGAGCAGGAGCATCTGGTCCAGGACATCGTCAACGACGTCCTCGGCTACGGCCCGCTCGAGCCGCTGCTGATGCGCGACGACATCGCCGACATCATG
>DBBK01000114.1:7267-8336 GCA_002292165.1 Brevundimonas sp. UBA986 | reverse complement strand
GCCCGACGGCAGCCGCGTCAACGTCATCGCCCCGCCTCTGGCCATCGACGGCGCGACCCTGACGATCCGGAAGTTCAAGAAAGACAAGCTGACGATGAAGAACCTGGTGGAGTACGCCTCCATCAGCCCGGAAGGGGCCCGCGTCCTGGGCGTCATCGGCGCCTGCCGCTGTAACGTCGTCATCTCCGGCGGTACGGGTTCGGGCAAGACCACGCTTCTGAACACCCTGACCGCCTTCATCGACCCCACCGAGCGCGTCATCACCTGCGAGGACGCCGCCGAGCTGCAGCTGCAGCAGCCGCACGTGGTTCGTCTGGAAACCCGGCCGCCGAACCTGGAGGGCCAGGGCGCCATCCACATGCGCGACCTGATCAAGAACTGTCTGCGGATGCGTCCCGAACGCATCATCGTCGGCGAGGTCCGCGGCCCCGAGGCCTTCGACCTGCTGCAGGCCATGAACACCGGCCACGACGGCTCGATGGGCACGCTGCACGCCAACTCCCCGCGCGAGGCCCTCGCCCGGATGGAATCGATGATCACCATGGGTGGCTATGGCCTGCCGTCCAAGACCATCCGCGAGATGATCACCGGCTCGGTCGACGTCATCGTCCAGGCGGCCCGCCTGCGCGACGGTTCGCGCCGCATCACCCACATCACCGAGGTGGTCGGTCTGGAAGGCGACGTCATCGTCACCCAGGACCTCTTCGTCTACGAAATCACCGGCGAGGATGAGCACGGCAAGGTCGTCGGCCGTCACCGCTCCACCGGCATCGCCCGCCCGCGCTTCTGGGACCGCGCCCGTTACTACGGCCTGGAACGCGAGCTGGCCGAAGCCCTCGACGCGGCGGAGTAGAGTTCACGCCATGCTGCCCATTCTCGCCGCCATCCTCGCCTTCGTGACCATCGGCGGTCTCGGCTGGGCGCTCGTCGGCGGCGACGATTCCTCCACCGCCGCCCTGAAGCGCGCGCAAGGACTGGGTCAACGCAGCCCGGCCAACGCCAAGAAGCTGGCCGCAGCCGCCGCCAGCAACACCCCCGAGGCGCGCCGCAAGCAGATCGTCGATCAGCT
>DBBK01000114.1:0-7181 GCA_002292165.1 Brevundimonas sp. UBA986 | reverse complement strand
GTGCTGGGCGTCTTCGGCCTGCTGCTGCCGCTGCTGCTCGGCGCCAATATCTTCATCGCCCTGGGCGCCGCCGTCATCCTCGGCGCCGGCCTGCCGCGCTGGGTCGTGGGCTTCATCGGCAAGGGCCGGATGAAGAAGTTCTCGGGCGAGTTCGCCAACGCCGTCGATGTCATCGTGCGCGGCATCAAGTCGGGCCTGCCGGTCCACGAGTGCTTCAAGATCATCGCCCGCGAGAGCCCTGCCCCGCTGGGCCCGGAGTTCCAGACCCTGGTCGAGGGCATGGGCGTCGGCCTGACCCTGCCACAGGCCCTGGACAAGATGTACGAGCGGATGCCGACCTCGGAGCTGCGCTTCTTCTCCATCGTCATCGCCATCCAGCAAAAGACCGGCGGCAATCTGGCCGAAGCCCTGTCCAACCTGACCACCGTGCTGCGCGCCCGCCGGATGATGGCCGAAAAGATCAAGGCCCTGTCCTCCGAGGCCATGGCCTCGGCGGGCATCATCGGCTCCCTGCCCCCCGTGGTCATGGGCCTCGTCTTCATCACCACCCCCGCCTACATCATGCTGCTGTTCACCGACCCGCGCGGTCAGGTGATGCTGCTGGGCGCGGGGCTCTGGATGTCCGCCGGCGTCTTCGTGATGAAGAAGATGATCGCGTTCAAGTTCTAGGCGGGAAAGATCATGGTCGCCTTCCTCACCAACCCGCAGAACCTGCTCTCCATCCTCGTGGGGGTGCTGGCCTTCGCCACCCTCTTCACCCTGCTCTCCTCCTTCGGCGGCGGGGCCAAGCTCGAGAACCGGATGAACGCCGTCGCCGTGCGCCGCGACGAGCTGAAGCGCCGCTCGCGTCAGGCCATGGCCAAGGACAGCGGCCTGCGCCATACCGACGCCGGCTTCCACAAGGACGTGGTCGAGAAGCTGAACCTGGCCAAGATGCTGGAAGACCCCAAGGTCATCGAAAAGCTGGCCCAGGCCGGCTATCGCGGACCCAAGCCACTCAACCGCTTCTACTTCTTCCGCTTCGCCTCGCCCTTCATCTTCTTCGCCTTCGTCGGCTTCTACCTGTTCATCTTCAACGACTTCGGCCTGCCCCTGATGGCGCGAGTGACGGCGACGATGGCGGCGGCGGTGATCGGCTTCTATGCGCCGAACATCTATCTCTCCAACATGATCGCCAAGCGCCAGCAGTCGATCATGCAGGCCTTCCCCGACGCCCTCGACCTGCTGCTGATCTGCGTGGAATCCGGCATGTCGATCGAGGGCGCCATCCAGAAGGTCTCACAGGAGATCGGCGGCTCCTCCATCGAACTGGCCGAGGAGCTGTCGCTGCTCTCGGCCGAGCTCTCCTACCTGCCAGAACGCCGTCAGGCCTATGAGGGGCTGGCCAAGCGCACCAACCACGCCGGGGTCAAGGCGGTCACCACCTCCATGGTCCAGGCCGAACAGTACGGCACGCCCCTGGGCGCCGCCCTGCGCACCATGGCCAAGGAAAACCGCGACCTGCGTATGTCCGCCGCCGAGAAGAAGGCCGCCGCCCTGCCGGCCAAGCTGACCGTGCCGATGATCGTCTTCTTCCTGCCGGTGCTGTTCGTCGTGATCCTGGGTCCGGCGATCATCAATATCCAGGACACGATGGCGAAGAGCCACTAGGGCGACCGATCCTCCCCCGTCGGGGGAGGTGGCTCCGAGCCCTTGCGAGGAGACGGAGGGGGCTCAAGCCAGACGCGGGATCCGCATGTGGCCCCCTCCACCGCTTCGCGGTCCCCTCCCCCGATGGGGGAGGATCCTTACGCCTTTTCGATCGCCTCGGCCGCCGCCTTCAGGGCCTCGCCGACGCCGATATAGGCCTCCTTGATCGCCTTGCGGTGCTTGTCGTGGAAGAACTCGCCGCGGAAGCCCCCGAACCAGACGCCGTTGGCGACGATGCAGTTGCCGGGCACCAGCTCCTCGATCTCGAAATAGCGCATGGCGTTGAACTGCCAGCCGCGCCGCTCGTGCCAGATCAGCTGGGCGTAGGGGCGCCAGTCGCCGACCTTGCCGATCACCTGCCGCTCGGGCATCCCCGGAATGGCCTCGGTCAGGCTGATCGAGCCGCCATAGCCGATGCGGCCCTCGGCGCCTGTCTCGATCGGGTTCCAGCTGCTCCAGGTCGCCAGATCGCCGACCAGGCTCCAGATCGTGTCCGAGGTGGCCTGCACCCCGATGCGGTTTTCGATGCGTGTCGAACTGTCCATGCCCGGTCTGTGGCACGGCGCGCGGGCGGAAGGAAGACAGGTCCGATGTCGCGGTCAGCGATTGCCTTCCGGACCCGGCTGGGAGGCGGGCGGCTCGGACGCCGCCTCCGCCCCGACCCCCGTCGAGACGGCCGCAGCCCTCAGCGCCGCGCTGGTCATGCAGATCACAAAAGCGAGCGCCAGCAACGCCGCATTGGCCGCGAACGGCCCGAACCCGGCCAGTTGATACAGCGCCACCCCGACCACCGGCGGGACCAGATAGCTGATCCCCGCGATGGACATCATCAGTCCCGCCACCGCCCCCTGCTCGGCCGGTCCGACTGCCAGGGAGGCGCCCGCCGTGAAGCCCGGCCGGGCGAAGCCGACGCCCATCGACACCACAGCATAGCCGACGACCACCCCATAGAAACCGGGCGCGAAGATACTCAGCAGATTGCCGGCCAGAGCCATCCCCGCGCCCCAGCGCATCAGGGCGCGCGGCTCGAGCTTCAGCAGGGGGATCAGCCCCCACTGCACCATCAGGGTCGCGGCGGCCCCGGCGAACATGGCCGTGGCGATGAAGGGTTGGGCCTGCAGCGTGGTCAGTCCCGTTTTCGCCATCTCGTCGATGACGTGGAAGCCCAGCACCGAAATGTTGATCGCCTGGGCTCCCGTGACCAGCAGGCCGTAGATCAGGAAGTCCCGCACCCGGGCGTCCTTCCACAGACCCCTTCCGTCATGATCCTTCTGGCCCGTCGGCGAGGGGATGCGGGTCACGCCCCCGCTCGGCAGCTTGCGCGCCACCCAGACGAAGGCCGCGGCGGCGACGGCGGCGAAGACGTACATCGGCCCGGCCAGTCCCACGACCGGCAGGATCAGCAGCGGCGCCAGCGTGGGACCGATGACCGTGCCCAGCCCTTGCGCCGAGGCCAGCAGGGACATGGCCTGGGTCCGCTCCTCCGGCGCCGTGCGGTCGGCGACATAGGCCTGTGAGGCGATCGGGGCGGCCGAGCCGAAGACGCCGTAGATGGTCCGCCCCACCGCCATCAGGACGAAGGCCATCACCGGCCCCAACCAGTGCTCCAGCCCCGAGGTGGCGGCCAGACCGAACCCGGCCATCGAGGCGCTGAACCCCGCCATGCCGATCAGGATGACCCTCTTTCGCCCCAGCCGGTCCGACAGCCGCGCCCAGACCGGCGAGGTCAGGGTCCACATCAGGGCCGAGATGGCGAAGACCCCGACGACCAGCGTATCGGCCAGATGAAACTGCCGCCCGATCGCCGGCAGCACCGCCTGCAGCGCCATATTCCCGGCCGAAGCGATCAGACTGACCGCGCACAGCATGATGAAGGCGGGGGACCGGGGCGGCATGGACACGGCCGCCTAGCTCCCGATCAGGGTGAGGTCCGGCCGTGTCCGCCGTCCGTCATTCAGCCCCAGCCGCGCCTTGACCTCCAGCAGGTCGGCGCCGACCGGGACGATCAGCAGGGCCTTGGGATTGGCGGCGTTGACGGCGATGACCGCGTTCCTGGGGCAGACGTCGAAACAGTCGGTGTGTTTGACGGTCAGCTCGGCCTTGCGCCCCTTGCCGGCCTTCGCGCTCTTGGGCGGCTTGAGATAGCGCTTCAGCGCCTTCTTCAGCGACTGGTCGCCCTCGGGCCCGAAACCGCCGTCCAGCTTCTTCGAGCATTTCTTGCAGACGAGGACGACGTCCTTCCACTGCGTCTTTGCGACCTGAATGGGTTTGTCAGCCATGCTCCGGAGATCGCTGACTCGCGAGACGGACGCAAGCGCCTTGCGCATCGCGTCGCCGAAGCTTCATGATCGGCCGTCCCTCCCGGAGAAGCTCATGACCCGCCTGAAATCCCGCCTGATGTCGTTCGCCCTGACCTCGGCGCTGGCTCTGGGAGCAGGGGCGGTTCAGGCCCAGACGGCGGCGCCGGACACCCTTTCCGCCGAGGTCGCGGCGGCGGCGGCGGAAATCAACCCCAGCGTCATCGAATGGCGCCGCCACCTGCACCAGAACCCCGAACTGGGCTTCGCCGAGGTCAACACCGCCGCCTGGATCGCCGAACATCTGAGGGCCATGGGGCTGGAGGTCCGCACGGGCGTCGGCAAGACCGGGGTGATCGCCGTCCTGCACGGCGGCCTGCCGGGCAATCACGTCGTCGCCCTGCGCTCGGACATGGACGCCCTGCCGGTGCAGGAGGCGACGGGCGAGCCCTTCGCCTCGACCGCCACCGGGACATACATGGGCCAGACCGTGCCGGTCGCCCACGCCTGCGGCCACGACGCCCATATGGCCATGCTGCTGGGCGCCGCCGAGGTCCTGTCGAAGATGAAGGATCGCATTCCCGGGACCGTGGTCTTCATCTTCCAGCCCGCCGAAGAGGGGGCCCCTCCCGGGGAACCGCTGGGCGGCGCGGCCCTGATGATCAAGGAGGGCGCGCTCGACAATCCGAAGGTCGAGGCCATTTTCGGCATCCACGTCGTGCCCGGTAAGACCGGAACCCTCTTCTATCGGCCGCAGGGCTTCATGGCGGCGTCGGACCGCATCGACATCGTCCTGCATGGCAAACAGACCCACGGCGCCTGGCCCTGGCGCGGCGTCGATGTCATCGCGGCGACCAGCCAGGTGGTCGAGACGATCAACACCCTGACCGCCCGGACCCTCGATCCGACCGTCCATCCGACCGTCTTCACGATTTCCACCATCAACGCCGGCGTCCGCTACAACATCATTCCGGACCAGTCGACGCTGTCGGGGACGCTGCGCACCTTCGACATCGCCTCCCGCGACGATTTGGTGAAGCGGGCCGAGGCCGCCATCGACCACGTCGCCGGCATCTATGGCGCTACCGCCGACTTCTCGATCCGCCAGAACGCGGCCCTGACCTACAACGACCCGGCCCTGTCGACCTGGCTGGCCCCGGTGCTGGAAGAGGCGGCGGGCGCCGGAAACGTCAATCCGGCCAGCCCCCCGACCACGGTCGCCGAGGACTTCTCCTACTTCCAGGGCCAGATCCCGGGCGTCTTCTACCACCTCGGCGGGACCAAGATCGGCGAGGACCCCGCCACCGCCGCCCCCAACCACTCGCCCGGCTTCGACGTCGACGAAAGCGTGCTGCCGGTCGGCGTCCGCGCCCATGTGATGACCGCGATCCGGTTCCTGCAGCGGCCATAGTGCGTTAGAGGCGGGGCCAAACTTTCAGGAGCCCCGCCATGATCACCCGTCTCGAACCCGGCGCCCGCATGAGCGAGGCCGTGATCCACGGCGACACCATCTACCTCGCCGGTCAGGTCGGGGAGCCCGGCGAGGACGTCGTCGCCCAGACCAGGACCTGCCTCTCCGAAATCGAGCGCCTGCTGGGTCTCGCCGGATCGGACAAGTCGAAGATCCTGATGGCGACCATCTGGCTGGCCGACATCGCCGACTTCGCCGCCATGAACAGCGTCTGGGACGCCTGGGTCGACCCCGCCAACCCGCCGGCCCGCGCCACCTCGGAAGCCAGGCTGGCCTCGCCCGACTATCTGGTCGAGATCGTCGTGACGGCTGCGAAATGAGCGCCCAAAGCGACGATGCCGAACTCGAACGCTTCAAGGCCCAGCGCGTCACCGCCCTCTTCCGCCTCGACCTGATCGAGAAGGGCGCCCAGATCACCTATGAAGACGGCACCCCCGTCGACATGGCCTCCGAAAAGGCCCGCCTCCAGGAGGTCGTCGCCGACATGGACCGCCGCATCGCCTGGATCGAGGCGAAGGCGCCGCCCCGGACCCACTAGGGAAACGGAACGGGAACATGCTATAGGTCGCCGGTGACGCCGACCGCCGCGACATTGCCGCCCCTGTTCGCCGACTGGTTCGCCAGGCGGGGATGGAGCCTCAGACGGCATCAGGCCGAGATGATCGCGGCGGGCATCGCCGGACAGCACGCCCTGCTGGTCGCCCCGACCGGCGGCGGCAAGACCCTGGCGGGCTTCCTGCCCAGTCTGATCGAATTGGCCGAGCGCGGGCCGCGGCCGGCCATCGGCCCCGGCTCGGGCATCCACACCATCTACATCTCGCCGCTCAAGGCCCTGACCACCGACGTCGAACGCAACCTGATGACGCCCATCCGCGAGATCGGGCTGAACATCCATGTCGAGAGCCGGACGGGGGATACGAAGCAGTCCAAGAAGCAGCGCCAGCGCGACTTCCCGCCCGACATCCTCCTGACCACGCCGGAGCAGCTGGCCCTGTTCTGCGCCTGGGACGGCGCGCGGGCCTATTTCGCCGACCTCAAATGCATCGTGCTGGACGAGGTCCACGCCATCTGGAGCGGCAAGCGCGGCGACCTGCTGGCGCTCGGGATCGCGCGGTTGCAGCAGTTCGCCCCGGCGATGCGGCGGGTGGCCCTGTCGGCGACCATCGACGACCCGGATTTGATCAGAGATTGGCTCCGCCCTCACTCCCCTTCTCCCCTTGCGGGAGAAGGTGCCCCGAAGGGGCGGATGAGGGGTCACACCGACCTGTCCGGGGAAGACACGTCCCTCGACTTTTCAGCACAACTCGACCCCTCATCCGTCTCGCTTCGCGAGCCACCTTCTCCCGCAAGGGGAGAAGGGCATCCCCCGATGAGGCGGCGCATGACCGGCGCCGTCAATTGCCCAGGGCTGGTTCGCTTTGGGGGAAGCGATGCAACTGCTGTTCTACGCCATCGTCGCGGGGGCCGTCGGCGTCCTCGTCTGGCTGTCGATCCGCGATCCGCTGATGCGGCGCGGGATCCTCAAGAAGCCCAGACGGAAGCGCCGCGGCGACTACGACTGAGGCTTAAGCCCGCTCCACGCACATGGCGACACCCATGCCGCCGCCGATGCAGAGGGTGGCGAGGCCCTTCTTCGCGCCCGAGCGCTTCATCTCGAACAGGAGGGTGGTCAGGATGCGGGCGCCCGAGGCGCCGATGGGGTGGCCGATGGCGATGGCGCCGCC
>DBBK01000026.1 GCA_002292165.1 Brevundimonas sp. UBA986 | reverse complement strand
CGATCTGGTCGAGCAGATGATCCGTTCGGCGGCGGGCGAGACCCTGGCCTTCGGCCAGGACGATCTGAGGATCGAGGGCTGGGCCATCGAGAGCCGCATCTACGCCGAGGACCCCTATCGCGGCTTCCTGCCCTCGATTGGCCGTCTGGTCCGCTACGAACAGCCGGAAGAGGGCGATCAGGGGGATTATACGGTCCGTAACGACACCGGCGTCCGCGAGGGCGACGAGATCTCGATGTTCTACGACCCCATGATCGCCAAGCTCTGCACCTGGGGAGAGACGCGGATCGCGGCCGTCGACGGCATGGCCCGGGCGCTGGAGGACACCCATCTGTCGGGCGTCGGCCACAACGTCCCCTTCCTCGCCGCCGTGATGGATCAGGAGCGCTTCCGCTCGGGCGCCCTCTCGACCAGCTACATCAAGGACGAATTCCCCGAGGGCTTCCACGGCCTCCCCGCCGGCGCCCTGCAGAAGGACGTCATGGTCGCGACCGCCGTGGCCATGAACGAGATCCTGTCGGATCAGGCCGGCGACCCGTCGCAACGCACCGACTGGATCGTCCTGATCGACCGCGAGGCCGTCGGCGTCACGGTCGGCTATGACGACGAGGAGGCCCTGACGCTGGAACTGGTCGAGGAAGACCGCGTCCTGCAGCTGTCCGAGATCGACTGGCGGCCGGGTCTGGCCCAGTTCCGCGGCGTGCTGGATGGCGAGGCCTTCACCGCCGAGGTCAAGCGCGTGCCCGGCGGCTTCGAGATCCGCAGCCGCGCGTCGAAGGCCCGCGTCCGCGTCCTGTCGCCCCATCACGCCGAACTCTTCGCGCGCCTGCCCGAGAAGGTGGCGGCCGACACCTCCAAACTGATCCAGTCGCCCATGCCGGGTCTGGTCGTCTCCATCGCCGTCGAGCCCGGCCAGTCGGTCAAGACCGGCGAGACCGTGGCCATCATCGAGGCCATGAAGATGCAGAACATCATGAAGGCCGAGCGCGACGGCGTCGTCAAATCCGTCGGCGCGAAGGCTGGCGACCCGGTCGCCGCCGACGACGTCCTGGTCGAGTTCGAGTGATGTCCAGCTCCGGTGAATCTGGGGCCTTCGACACCCCCACGCCCGAGCAATGGCGCGAGTCCGCCGTCAGGGCGCTGAAGGACAGGCCTATCGAAAGCCTGCTTCATCTGGATACGGATCATCTGGTCGTCCGGCCCCTCTATGCCGACGCGACCGGGATCCAGCCCCTGTTCGCGCCTCGCCCTTCCGACGCCGAGGGGCGGGCCTGGGACCTGCGCACCCAGGTCGAGGGCGATGATCCCGAGGCCGTTAACGTGGCCGTCCTGACCGACCTCGAAGGCGGCGCCGCCAGCGTCATCCTGTCCGGCGGCGTGCTGTCGGATTCCGATCCCCTCTCGAAGGCGCTGGCTGGTGTGGCGCTGGAACTGGCCGCCGTCGGCCTCGACGCCGGGCTGGATGGTCCCGAGGCCGCCAACGCCCTCGCCGTCGTCGCCAAGGGCTCCCCGCGCGCGAAGCTGATGTTCCACATGGACCCGCTGTCGGCCTGGGCCGCGAACGGCGGTTCGCCCCTGCCGATCGAGATGCATCTGTCTCAGATGGCCGCCACCGCCGATCGCCATTCGGGCGCCTATCCGGAGGCCAGTTTCTTCCTCGCCTCGGGCCGCGCCGTGCATGAGGCGGGCGGCTCGTCCGGGCAGGAACTGGGCTTCGCCGCCGCCGCCATCGTCGCCTATGTGAAGGCCGCTGTCGACGCCGGCCTGTCCGCAGAACGGGCGCTGAAGGGCACGGTCCTCGGCGTCTCGGTCGATGCGGAATATTTCGACAGCCTCGCCAAGGTCCGGGCGCTCCGCCTCGTCTGGGCCTCGGTGACCAAGGCCTTCGGTCTCGACATCCCGGCGAACATCGAAGCGCGCTCGTCGCGCCGCATGCTGGCCGCGCGCGATCCCTGGCCCAATCTGCTGCGTCTGACCGCCGCCGGGTTCGCCGGCGCCGTCGGCGGCGCCGACGCCGTGGTGCTGGACGGCTTCACCCGCGCCTCGGGCCGCCCCGACGCCTTCGCCCGGCGTCAGGCTCGCAACACCCAGATCGTCCTGATGGAGGAGGCCCACCTCGGCCGGGTCGACGATCCCGCCGCCGGCAGCTGGTTCCTCGACGCCCGCACCCGCGACCTCGCCGAGGCAGGCTGGGGCGAGTTCCAGCGCATCGAACGCGAGGGCGGCGTCGTCGCCTCGCTCAAGGGCGGCGCCATCCAGATGCGCGTCGCCGCGAGCCGCCAGACCCTGCAAACCGCCTTCGACAAGGGCGCGAACCAGATGATCGGCGTGACCAAATACGTCGACCCCGACGTCCGCCCGGCCCCCGTCGAGTCCTCGACGCCGAGCCCGGCTGCCGCCATCACCGATAGTTGCGCTCCGCTAGTCCCCCTCCGCTTCGCCGCCGCCTTCGAGGAGGCCGGACAATGACCGCTCCCGGGACTTTCCCCGACTTCACCAGGGTCGAGCTCGACCTCGGCGCCACCGGAACCGGCCCCGCCCGCGACCCCTGGCGCACGCCCGAGGGCATCGAGGTCGCCTCCGCCTATGACGCCTCGGCCATCGCCGGCAATGAGACGGTGCACGGCCTGCCCGGCTTCGCCCCCTTCCTGCGTGGTCCCTATCCGACCATGTACGCGGGCAATCCCTGGACGATCCGCCAGTACGCCGGCTTCTCCACCGCCGAGGCCTCGAACGCCTTCTACCGCCGCAATCTCGCGGCCGGTCAGAAGGGGCTGTCGATCGCCTTCGACCTGGCCACCCACCGGGGCTATGACTCGGACCACCCGCGGGTGAAAGGCGACGTCGGCATGGCGGGCGTCGCCATCGATTCCATCCTCGACATGCGGACCCTGTTCGACGGCATTCCGCTCGATCAGATGTCGGTCTCCATGACCATGAACGGCGCCGTTCTGCCGATCCTGGCCCTCTATGTCGTGGCGGCGGAAGAGCAGGGCGTGCCGCACGCGGCCCTGACCGGGACCATCCAGAACGACATCCTCAAGGAGTTCATGGTCCGCAACACCTACATCTATCCGCCCGAGCCCTCGATGCGGATCATTGCGGACATCTTCGAATGGACGGCGAAGGAGACGCCCAAGTTCAACTCCATCTCGATCTCGGGCTACCACATGCAGGAAGCCGGGGCCTCGGCCGACATCGAGCTGGCCTACACCCTGTCGGACGGCATCGAATATCTGCGCGCGGGCAAGGCGGCAGGCATGGCCATCGACCGGTTCGCGCCACGCCTCAGCTTCTTCTGGGCCATCGGCATGAACTACTTCATGGAGGTGGCCAAGATGCGCGCCGGCCGCCTGCTGTGGGCGGAGGCCGTCCGCAAGGAAGGCGGCGTCGATCCCAAGTCGCTGAGCCTGCGCGCCCATTGCCAGACCTCGGGCTGGAGCCTCGCGGCCCAGGACGTCTTCAACAACGTCTCGCGGACCATGGTCGAGGCCATGGCGGCGGCGGGCGGCCAGACCCAGTCCCTGCACACCAATGCGCTCGATGAAGCGCTTGCTCTGCCTACGGACTTTTCGGCCCGGATCGCGCGCAACACCCAGATCCTGCTGCAGCAGGAGACCGGCCTGACCCGCGTCATCGACCCCTGGGGCGGCAGCTACTACGTCGAGAAACTGACCCAGGAACTGGCTGCGAAGGCCCGCGCCCTGATGGACGAGGTCGAGGCGGCCGGCGGCATGGCCAAGGCCATCGAGGCCGGCATCCCGAAGCTGCGCATCGAGGAATCCGCCGCGAAGACCCAGGCCCGCATCGACACCGGCCAGCAGACCGTCGTGGGTGTGAACCGCTATCTGAACGATGTCGCCGACGACATTCCGATGCTGAAGGTCGACAATGCCGCCGTTCTCGCCGCCCAGATCGAGAAGCTGAAACGCCTGCGCGCCGAGCGCGACGAGGCGGCGACGCAGACCGCGCTTCAGGCCCTGACGGACGGCGCGCGCGGCACTGCCAATCTGCTGGAGCTGGCGGTTCAGGCCGCACGCGCCCACGCCACCGTTGGCGAGATTTCCGACGCGCTCGAGGCCGCCTTCGGTCGCCACGTCGCCTCGGTGAAGACCGTCTCCGGCGTCTATGCGAAGGAGGCCGGCAAGGATGCCCGCTTCGCCCGCGCCCGTGACATGGTCGCGACCTTCGTCGAGAATGACGGCGGCCCGCCGCGCATCCTGATCGCCAAGCTCGGCCAGGACGGCCACGACCGCGGCCAGAAGGTGATCGCCACCGGTTATGGCGACCTCGGCCTCGACGTCACCGCCGGCGCCCTGTTCCAGACCCCGGCCGAGGCCGCGCGCGATGCGGTCGCCGCCAATGTCCATGCGGTAGGCGCGTCCTCGCTGGCCGCCGGTCACCTGACCCTCGTCCCCGAGCTCAAGGCCGAGCTGGAGAAGCTGGGGCGGTCCGACATCATGATCGTGGTCGGCGGGGTGATCCCTCCGAGCGACGTCCAGCCCCTGATCGAGATGGGCGCCGCCGCCGTCTATCCGCCCGGCTCGACCGTCGCCGACACCGCCGTCGACCTGATCGAGAAGCTGAACCAGCGTCTCGGCTACGCCCAGCCCGCCCCCGTCAAGGAACCCGCCCGATGATCGGCAAGCTGAACCACGTCGGCGTCGCCACGCCCTCCATCGCCGACTCGATCAAGCTGTACCGCGACGTCCTCGGTGCGACTTCGATCGGCGAGCCCTTCGACCTCCCGGCCCAGGGGGTGAAGGTCTGCTTCGTCGACCTGCCCAACGCCCAGATCGAGCTGATCGAGCCGTTCGACGACACCTCTCCCATCATCGGCTTCCTCGCGAAAAATCCGAAGGGCGGCCAGCACCACGTCTGTTTCGAGGTCGAGGACATCCACGTCGCCGTCGCCGAAAGCCGCGCCAAAGGTCTGACCATCCTCGGCACGGGCGAGCCCCGCATCGGCGCCCACGGCACCCCCGTCGTCTTCCTCCATCCGAAGGAGATGGGCGGCGTCCTGATCGAAC
This sequence comes from Brevundimonas sp. UBA986, assembly GCA_002292165.1. GTDB lineage: Bacteria > Pseudomonadota > Alphaproteobacteria > Caulobacterales > Caulobacteraceae > Brevundimonas. Next base: position 14,690 of record DBBK01000026.1, on the reverse strand, counting down.
TGATGGAGACGCCGAAAGGCGCTCACTGATCCGTCACCCGACGGCCTTTCTTCCCCCAACAAGAGTCCTCCAATGACCTCCGCCTCTCTCGCCCGCGCGAGCGCCCTCGCGCTCGCCGCGTCCGCTTTCGCCCTTCCGGCTCTCGCCCAGACTGCACAGCTCGACGAGATCGTCGTCACCGCCGAACGCCATGAGAGCTCGCTCCAGCGCACACCCCTGTCGGTCTCCGTCGCGGCCCAGCCTCTGCTGGCCGGCGCGGGCGTGGTCGACATCAAGGACCTGGCCATCGTGACGCCCGGCCTGCTGGTCGCCTCGACCTCGAACCAGACCTACACCACCGCCCGCATCCGCGGCGTCGGCACCGTGGGCGACAATCCGGGTCTGGAGAGCTCGGTCGGCGTCGTGGTCGACGGCGTCTTCCGCGCCCGCAACGGCGTGGCCCTGGGCGACCTCGGCGAGGTCGTGCGCACCGAGGTGCTGCGCGGCCCGCAATCGACCCTGTTCGGCCAGAACACCTCGGCGGGCGTGATCAATGTCGTCACCGCCGGGCCGAGCTTCGATTTCGGCGCGACGGGCGAGGTCACCGTTGGCGATCACGGGACGCGCGGTGGCTCGGTCTCCGTCACCGGACCCCTGATCGAGGACAAGTTGGCCGGTCGCCTCTACGCCGCCGTCCGCCGCCGCGACGGCCTCTATGACGTGCGCACCGGCAATGGTCCGCGTACGGAAACCGACGACCAGAACGAGGCCTATGAGACCGTCCGGGGCCAGCTGCTCTGGACCCCGTCGGCGACGATTTCGAACCGCCTCAGCGCCGACTTCACCCATCGCGACGAACGCTGCTGCATCGGCGTCCAGCAATCGACGGGTCCGACGGCGGGCATCCTCGCCCTGCTCAGCCCCGATGGCGGCGTCATGAACCCGGCCGATCCGTCGGCCCGCACGGGCTACGCCAACCGCGACACCAATACCCGCATCAAGGACGGCGGCGTCTCCCTGCATACGAAGATCGACACCCGGCTCGGCCTCGTCGAACTGACCACGGCGGGTCGCCAGTGGCGCGCCGTCCTCAGCCAGGACTGGGACTTCACCTCCGCCGACATCGCCTACCGTCCCGATGACGGCAGCTGGTCCAACCGCTTCCGCACCTTCAGCGAGGAGGCTCGCCTGACCGGCTCGCGCGGCGCGGTCGACTATACCGGCGGCGTCTTCCTCCTGCGCGAGACCCTGCTGCGCAAGGACGCCTTTCTCTACGGCTCGGCCTATGAGGACTATCTCGGCCGTGTCCTGACCCGCTCGACCGCCAATCCCGTCGGCCTCGCCGGATATGTCTCGACCCTGACCGGCCTGCCCGTGGGCCAGAGTTTCGTGGCCGGGCAGGGGGCATTGGACACCTACGAACAGACCGCCACCACCGCCGCCCTGTTCGGTCAGACGACCTGGCACGCCACCGACAAGCTCGGCCTGACCCTGGGTCTGCGCTACAGCCATATCGAGAAGGATCTCGACGCCCGCTATACGAACACCGACGGCGGCAAGGCCTGCGCCGCCGCCCTCGTGCGCGGGATCACCAACGCCACGATCTGCCTGCCCTGGGCCAATCCGGCCTTCAACAATCTGAGCCGCTCCGAAGGCCTGACCGACGACGGCTGGTCGGGTCTGGCCCGCGTCGAATACCAGTTCACCCCGGCGGTCCTCGGCTATGTGTCCTGGGCCCGCGGCCGCAAGAGCGCGGGCTACAATCTCGACCGCGCCCAGACCAACCTCGTCCCCGACGCCTCCACCGCCTTCGCGCCCGAGGTCGTCGATTCCGTCGAGGTCGGCGCCAAGGCCAACCTTTTGGATGGCCGCCTGCTGCTCTCCGGCGACGCCTTCCATCAGGCCTATGCGGACTTCCAGCTCAACACCTTCCTCGGCACCACCTTCCTCGTGAAATCCATCCCCGAGGTGACCGCAAAGGGCGCCGAGCTCGAAGGGACATACCGTCCTTTCGCCGGCCTCAGCCTTCAGGCGGGCGTCGTCTATGCCCAGACCGAATACGGCGACGCCCCGGTGTCCGGCCTGCCGCTTCTGGCCGGTTCGCGCCTGTCCTTCGCCCCCCTGTGGTCGGGCAATCTGGCGGGGACTTGGCGCCGCGACATCGGTAACGGGTTCGCGGTCCGCGCGGCTCTCGGGGCCAAATACTCCTCGGCCTACAACACCGGCTCGGACCTCGCGCCCGAGAAGGTGCAAGACGCCTTCTGGCTGGCCAACGGCTCGGTGGGTCTGGAGGCGGACGCAGGTTGGTCGGTCGAGCTCTGGGGCCGCAACCTGTTCGACGAGCAGTATCGCCAGGTGGCCTTCGGCGCCCCCTTCCAGACCGGCACCATCGGCGCCTTCCTCGGCGCCCCGCGCATGGTCGGGGTGACCCTCCGCGTCACGCGCTGAACCTGAGGCCGGAGATCCGCCGCACGCGGGTCTCCGGCGCGGCCGTCAGGGTTCGTGCTGATTTCCGGGATCGGGCCGGGCGGGGACACTTCGCGTCTCTCCTCACGATCCCGAAGGCGCGATCATGGAAGCCCTCAAGACCCTCCTCCCGATCATCCTGACCGGCAGCCTCGCCGGTCTGGTCCTGACCGTCGCCCTGAACTCGACGTCGGGAGACCTGCTCTACGTCCTGCGCCGGCCGGGCCTTCTGGGCCGCAGCATCCTCGCGGTCATCATCATCCCGCTGATCGTCGCGGGCCTGGTGGTCTGGCTCCTGCCACTCGATCCGGTGGTCAAGGCGGGCATCATGCTGATGGCCGTCGCGCCGGTGCCCCCCCTGGTGCCGGGCAAGGAGCTGGGCGTCGGCGCCCGCAAGGAGTTCGCCTATGGCCTCTACGCCGCCATGGCCCTGCTGACCGTGATCTCCGTGCCGATCGCCTTCAATCTCGCCTCGCAGCTGTTCGGGCGCGACGACACGGTGACGGTCGGCAAGATCGCCATGACCGTCCTGACCGGCGTCCTGATCCCGCTCGCCCTCGGCCTGCTGGTTCGCCGGTTCGCCCCGGCCCTCGCGGTGAAGGTCGCGCCCTGGCTCTACAAGCTCAGCCTGCTGCTGGTGGTGCTGGCCTTCCTCCCCATCCTCATCAAGGTCTGGCCGGCGTTTCAAAGCCTGATCGGCGACGGCACGCTCGTGGCCATGGCGGTGGTGATCAGCCTGTGCATGGCCGGTGGTCACCTGCTGGGCGGCCCCGACCGCGTTGATCGCGCGACCCTCGCGGTGGCCAGTTCGGTGCGTCACCCGGGCATCGCTGCCGCGTTGGCGGGGGCCAATTTCGAGGACCGCCGGGTCGTCGCCGCCATCCTCCTGTTCCTGCTCGTCGGCCTGGTCCTCGGCATCCCCTACAAGATGTGGATCAAGCGCACGACGAAGCCGGAACCGGCGGCCGCCGCGACCGTCTGAGCCTCGGCCCGCCGTCAGAAGGTGATCGACATCCCGATCAGCGGGCCATACTCCGCGACGTCGAAGACGAAGCCGTCGTGGTCGTAGTCGATGGCGTAGTACCGGTAGCCCGCCGTCAGGGCGAGGCCGTCGCTGAAGTGGTAGTTGACCGAGGCCAGCGCCTGCCATGTCAGGTCCGAGGACACGCCGAAGCCGCCGACGTCGCCATAGCCCGTCAGCGACCAGCGCGGACTCAGCCAGACCATCCCCTTGGCCCCGATGATCGGATCGGCCCAGGTCTCGTTGTCGTTAGCCTTCACCGAACTGCTGTCGGGCCGCATCAGTCGCACGTCGTTGTCGGCCCAGTTGATCCGGGCGCCGCCCAGCAGGTCCAGCGAGGCGCCGTCCCCGTCCACGACCCGATACGAGATCGCCAGGGTGCTCATCAACGACTTGGAATCCAGACCCGCGGAATCGAAGCCCGAGGTCGGAACCTTCAGATCAGCGCTCTGACCGGTGTCGACATAGCTGAGGTCGCCGACGAAGGCCCACAGGCCGTTGCGGATCTCGAACGACGAGGCCAGGCCCAGCTGCAGCTCATCGACAATGTCGCTGAAGCTGGAATCGGTCTCCACCGTCGGCAGGCCCGGCACCGGGGCGACGTCCCCCTTCATGCCGGCGGCCCAGAAATAGGGGGTCACCGTGACCTGTGCGGCGGCGGGGAGGGCGGTTGCGGCCAGGGGCAGGGCGAGGGCCAGACCGGCGCAGGCGGCGGGGATGAGCGGCTTCATTGTCGGGACTCTCCGGAGGCGGACGATTGGTCCGCCTCAGTATTTCGGGGTCGCTCCGCATGGCCCATCGGGCGAAACCCCATGCGGGCCGCGCGGCCTCGCGGGCGCGCTATTTCGGGAACAGGAAGGTCGCGTTCGCGCGCAGGCCCCAGTCCGGCGCATTGGTCTCATTGACCAGATAGATCTTGGCCCCGACGCCCAGCTGCACCCTCTGGCCGCCGAAATTATAGAGGTGCGACACCGACAGATTGGCCGGCACGCTCCAGGTCTCGTGGGTCCAGTCGTAGGACGCCTCGAGATTGGCGCCCCATGTCGTCGCGTCGTGGGTGGTGTAGCTGTAGAAGGGTTGCAGGAAGGTCTGGCTGACGTCGTCGCGCGCCTTCGATCCGGCATAGGACCAGATGTGGTTGGCCAGCAGGCCATAGGTGTTCTGGCCCTGCTGCTTGAGCACCAGCCCCGTCGGCCCCGCGCCCCATTTGTTCGTGCCCAGCTCATCCGTGCCGACGGGCCACAGGAAGACCGGCCCCACCGCCCAGGTCAGGCCGTCCTTCGACCGGGGCGAGAAGAAGAAGCTCTGGGTGACGTCCGACAGGCCGTAGGCCTCTTCCACCCCCGGCGCCGGGCTCTCCTGATACACCAGCGGCACGATGGTCCGCACGATCAGGTTCCAGTCGTCGCTCAGCTTGATCGGCACGACGGGCTGGATATTCAGCGTCTGCCGCGCCCCGTCGTCGGGGCCGAAGCAGCAGTCGTAATTATACTGGAACGGCACGCTGATCATGCTGGCCACAGGGTTGGACAGCTTCTTGGCCAGCTCCTGGGCGTCGTCCTGTGCCCGGGCCAGGCCCGGCGCCGCCCAGGCGGCCACGATCGCAGCCGTCCGGATCAGATTTCCCCGCGTCATCCGCCCACCCCCTCAGGGCCGGTCGACGACGACGTAGGTGATCGTGTCGCCCTGATACTGCGGGGCGTAATAAACCCCTCCGCAATAGTAGTAGCTCCCGGCATAGGGCGAGCAGGCCGGCGGCAGGGAATAGACCATCGAGCCGATCACCGCCGAGGTCACCGCCGCGGCCGTGCCGATCGCCACTCCCGTCGCCACCGGGTGATAATGGTCGTCCCAGTCGTAGCCGTGGTCGTGGTCGTGGTGGTCGTTGTCGACGTTGATGTTCACGTCACCGGTGTTGATGCGGTTGTTGTTGCCGCGGTTGCCGCTGTTGTTGCCGCCTCTGTTGACGGTGTTGTTGTGGACGCCGCCGCCGTTGCGGCCGGGCTCGGCCCGACCACCGCCGCCTCCGGGGCTGCGGGGCGCCCCGGCGTGAGCGCCGCCGCCGTGACCGACGTTGGAGCGTCCGGCGCCGCGCACCTGGGCGGCGGCTTCGAGCGCCGGAGCCGAGGCGAGCAGGGCGACGGCCGCGGCGACGATCAGCTTGTGAGAAGAAGTCATGGCGAACCTCACTGTTCGGCCATGCGGATGGCCGCATCGCCGCTGGCGGGACTGAAAGCGAAGGTCGAGGCGTTAAAGCGCGGGTTCACGGTCCAGGACAGCTTGGCCGAAAACTCCGGCTGCGCGGGATCGGTCCGATCGACGATGACGATCTTGCGCGGCAGGGGCTGGTCGCCGCGCTGGATCCAGATCTGCCAGTCGATCTCGTCGCCGCCGAAGGCGTACTGGTCGGTCTCGACGCCGTCGACGGTGGCCACGCCGATGTAGTCGGCGTGGTTATAGCCGGTCGGCAGATTGGCCGGATCGTCCCAGTGGAACAGGTCCTGAAGCGGCAGGACGATGCCGTAGCGGTCGGCCGCGATGTCCAGCACCTCGGCGATCGTCGGCGGGGCCTCGACGCTGGCGTAGAAGCCGCGCGCCGGCGCATAGACCGTGAAGCGCTTGCCGTCATAGATGAAACGACGAAGCTTCTTGTCGGTCCTGGTCTCGATCACGAAGCCGTCGGGGCGGCGGACCTTATAGGTCGTGGTTCCGTCCAGATCGATCCGACGGTCGTCCTCGGTGACCAGATCGATGCTGCTCTCCGAGGTCACCTCGAAGGCGTCGAGCGTCGATAGATAGGCGCCCATCCGGTGCAGGGCGGTGGCGGGATCGGGGGCGGCGGGGGCCGCCGAGGTCTGGCTCGTCGAGCTCTGGGCCGCCGCCGAAGCCGGCGCGAGGGCGAGGATGGCTGCGGGGGCGGCGGCGATCGCCGACGTCAGGGCCAGGGTTGAGAGGATGTTGCGCATGGTCGGGCTCACGGCAGGGTCTTGAGCATATCGGCGGCGACGGCGTTCAGCGCGGCCTGATCGGCGTCGGCGCTGTCGACCCGGCGCTGCGATGTCGCCCGCCAGGCCAGCTGGCCCGACGCGCGATCGACCAGGTCCAGGATCATCGTGCCCTGGGTATAGTTGATCGTCTCCACATCCATCATCGGCGCGCCGTAGAAGCCCCAGCCCGCGACACAGCCGCGGAAGCCGCAGGCGGCGGCGGGCGGCGGGCCCATGTTGTTGGACTGGATGTCGGAACGCGCCTCCAGCCCGACGTAGTAGGAGACCAGCAGGGTCGCCTGACCCGGCGAGCTGACGCGGCGATACCCCTTGGCGGCCAGGGCTCCGTCGACGGCGGAGATGATACGCTGATTGATGATGTCGTTGGCCACGCGCGGATCGGTCGCGCGCTGCGTCGGGCTGGTCACCGGGGCCCAGGCGTAGGTAGAGCCCGCGACGACCGAGGTCGCGCTGGACTGAAGCACATCGACCTTGCCTGCGGGGGTTTCGCAACCGGTCAGGGTCAGGGCGGACAGGGCGACGGCGGCAAGGCCGATCCGGGCCGCAAGACGGGTGGAGACAACGGACATGGGACGATCCCTTCGGGCTGAATGTCGGCCCCAATGTTCGATCCGCCGGTGGTCCGGAGTAATCGGGTAAAGACCTGAGACCCTTGCGGTCCTGCCCCTGATGCCCGTGTCCGGGCCGGGAGTGCCCTGGGCCGGCCTAGGGTGCCGGCCCGATAGGATTTCCCGGCGCGGCGCCGGATACGGGATAGGTAAGGAGGCGCGCGCGAATGCCGTTCGACCGATTCCGATTTCACCATCCCGCGCCGATCGGCGCCGTGAAGAGGCGGCTCGGGCCGTGGGCTTCGGTTCCGGCATTTTGCTTCGTGGTGGGAAGTGCGGCGACGGCGTCGGCCCAGAATTCGGCTCAGGATCAAGCCGCCGTCGCCTCCGTTCCGGCCGTTGAACCGGCCGCACAGGACGCCACCCGAAAGCCCCACGACTTCAGCTTCGTCGCCCTGCCCATCCCCGTTTCCAACCCGACCATCGGCAGTGGCTTCGCCTTCGGCGCGGGCGCGCTCTACAAGGCCGGCAAGTCGGACAAGCCCTGGGTCACGGGCGTCGCCTTCCTCTACACCAACACCGAAAGCTGGGGTCTGGCCCTGGTCCAGAAGGCCTATATCGGTGACGACCGCCTTCGGCTTGTCGGGGCGGTCGGCGGCGGTGAGTTCCACATCGACTACTACGGCATCGGACCCGACGCCGGAGACCGCGACGTATCGATCCCGATCACCCAGAGGGCGGGCTTCATCGGCGCACAGGGTCTGGTTCGCGTCGCACCCCATCTCTATGCGGGGCTGCAGTATCGCTACCTCGATATGGGCACGAGCCTGCATATCGATCCGCCGCCGTTCCCGGACCTCAGGCCGCCGGACGCGGAGCTGGAGTCTGTCTCCTCGGCCCTCGGCCTGTCGGCCGAATACGACAGTCGCGATAGCGAATACCAGACGTCCAGCGGGCTCTACGCCACGGGCGTCTGGCTGGTCTCTGATACGGCCCTCGGCAGCGACCGCGACTACAGCCGCGGCGAGGCGCGCATCAACGGCTATCACCGGCTGGATCCGAAGTCCGTCCTGGCCTGGCGGGGCTCGGTCTGCGTCGCCGGCGATGACGCTCCCTTCTACGACATTTGCAACTACGGCAGTCAGGGCGACCTCAGGGGCTACGCCTCGGGTCAGTACCGCGACCGGGCCATGGTTGCCGCCCAGGTCGAGTATCGGCGCAAAATGTTCGGCCGGTTCGGGGGCGTCGTCTTCGCCGGCGTCGGCGGGATCGGACCGGCTCTCGGGTCGGTCGGCGACGCCTTCCTGCCCGCCGGCGGCGCGGGGCTGCGGTTCGAGGCCTCGCGCAAATACGGCGTCAACGTCGGGGTCGACTATGCGGTGGGCAAGGACTCCTCGGCCTTCTACTTCCGTATCGGCGAAGCCTTCTAGAAGCCGCGCCGCCGGACCCGCCTGACCGGCTGCGCCTCGCAGACGGCCGGAAAGACCGACGCCCAGTCCCGGCTCATGCTGACCCGTTTCAGCCCGAAGCCGTCGGCGTGATCGAGGGCTTCGGAAAGCGGGCTCAGGATGAAGTCGCGGTCATAGGCGACCTCCCGATCCGCATCGTCGTGATGCAGCAACAGGGCCAGCCGCTTGCCGGGGCCTGACAGAGTGTAGCGCATCATCGACAGGTCGCCGTCGGAGTTGCCGAACGCCAGGATCGGCCGCCGCCCGATGTGAAGGCCGATGTTCTCCGTCTTGGCCTCGCGGTCGTCGAAGGTCTCGAGGTGCGGCAGTTTGAACAGGTCCAGATGGCCGTTGCTGTCCAGCACCTGGGTGCGCACCGCGCTGCCGATCACCCGCTCGGGCGGCACGCCGTAGCGGGCCTCGGCGAAGGCCCGGATGAAGTCGGCGCCGCCGCCGGAGACGATCCAGATCTGAAAATCGTGGGCGCGCAGATAGTCCAGCAGCTCCAGCTGGGGCTGGTAGACCAGATCCGTATAGGCGCGATCGAACCGCGGATGACGCGCTTCGGCCAGCCAATCTCTGGCCGAGCGGATGAAGGTCTCGACGGTCATTCCGGCATGGACAGCGAAGGCGACCTCGAACACCCCGCGCTTGCCCAGAGCCTTCAGCGCCGCCAGGTCGTGGTCGAGGAAGGCCTTGTAGGGGGCGCGGTCGGCCAGCCCCGGATTGGTCCGGACCAACTGCTTCAGCCGGGCCTGGCAGAAGGCGACCTGGGGCTGCACCGGCTGTTCGCACCACAGGGTGCCGTCATTGTCGAACACGGCGACCCGCTCGGCCGGGGGCACGAAGTGAGCCCCCTTGGTCGTCACCGCCTCGACGAAGCCGATGATGGCCTTGCGGATCGCGCCCGCGCGCCAGGAGGGGAGGGGTTCGGTCATGAACGGGCCGCTGACATGGGAGAGAGGCGGCCAGACAGCCACGGTTGCGGCCGGAGCGGGATCAGGTGAAACCCACATAAGGCCCAGCTCGGCCTTCGGGGCCTCTAGGCAAAGGACCGACGGTCGCCCGCCGGCCCTTCGGCCTTCCGGATTTTGCGGGCGCTCAGCCGGCCCCGCCGGCCTCCGCCATCTTCGCCACCGCATCGTCGATGGTGAAGCTGTTGGGCTTCTGCACCGGCGGGAAGTCCTTGAAGGTGGCCGCGAAACCGTCGGCGACGCCCCACGCCCCGTAGATGATGTAGGCGTGGTAGAGGAACCACTCGTAATAGCTGTTCGAGGTGATGTCCGCGTACTCGTACGGATCGGTCCTCAGGTTGAACAGCTTGGGCAGGCGCAGCGGCGTGAACGGTTCGGCCCACAGCTGCATGGTGCCCTTCAGTCGCTGCTCCATGAACACGACCTTCCAGTTGTCGTAGCGCACCGCCAGGATGTCGCCGTCGTCCGAGATATAGACGAACAGCTGGCGCGGAGACTTGTCGACCTCGCCGGTCAGATAGGGCAGCAGGTTGAACCCGTCGATGTGGTTCTTGTAGGTGCGGCCGTTGGCCGTCACGCCCTTCTTGACCTTCTCCACGATGTCCGGCTCGCCCGCCGCCGCAAGGAAGGTCGGCAGCCAGTCATGGTGCTGGATGATCTCGTTGGAGATCGAGCCCGCCTTGATCTTCCCGGGCCAGCGGATCAGTTCGGGCACCCGGAAGCCGCCTTCCCAGTTGGTGTCCTTCTCGCTGCGGAACGGGGTCGTGCCCCCGTCCGGCCAGCTGTTGCGGTGCGGCCCGTTGTCGGTCGAATAGACCACGATGGTGTCCTCGGCCAGGCCCAGCTCATCGAGCAGATCCAGCATCTGGCCGACGTTCTTGTCATGATCGATCATGGTGTCGTGATACGGCGACTGCCACCGCCCGGCCTGACCCAGGCTCTCCTTCTTCGTGTGCGTGAACATGTGCATGTGGGTGGTGTTGAGCCAGACGAAGAAGGGCTTGTCGTCGCCGTCCGCCCGCTTGATGAAGTCGGCCGCCGCCTCCACGAACTCGTCGTCGCAGGTCTCCATCCGTTCGATGGTCAGCTGGCCGGTCTCCTCGATCTTCTGCTTGCCGACCCGACCCCAGCGCTCATGGGTGGTGTCGTCGTCGACATCCGTCGACCAGCTGTGCACCACGTCGCGCGGCCCGTTCTTCTTCTTGAAGTTCGGAAAGTCCGCGTCCGGATAATAGTCGTACATTTCCGGCTCTTCCTGCGCATTCAGGTGGTACAGATTGCCGAAGAACTCGTCGAAGCCGTGGTTGGTGGGCAGCATGTGGTTCAGGTCGCCAAGGTGGTTCTTGCCGAACTGGCCGGTGGCGTAGCCCTGCTCTTTCAGCAGGGCGGCGATGGTCACCAGCTTGTCGTTCATGCCCACGGGCGCGGCCGGCGCCCCGACCTTGGACAGGCCCGTCCGCAGCACGCTCTGGCCGGTGATGAAGCTGGACCGGCCGGCGGTGCAGGACTGTTCGCCATAGCTGTCGGTGAACAGCATGCCTTCATTGGCGATACGGTCGATATTGGGCGTCTGGTAGCCCATCAATCCCTTGGTGTAGCAGCTCAGATTGCTGATCCCGATGTCGTCGCCCCAGATCACGAGGATGTTCGGTTTTCCGTTCGGCATGGCGGTTCTCCACTGAAAGGTAGGGCAGGGGTAGCGCCGCCCTGATCGAGCCGGGATCGGGTCAAACCCGCCTGACCCGCCCCTCAGGTCCTCGCCCGATGGCGGGGCTGAGGCGATCCGGCTTTTCTGCCGCCATGTCCAGCCGTCTGGTCACCCTTGCCGGCGTCGTCTCCCTCGCTCTCACGAGCGGGGGCTGCATCGGGCTGGGCGGGCAGCGCATCGGCATCGACCGCGCCGACTACACCGTCCGCCTGCGCGACAGCGAGAAGGCCGAGCTCCTGTCCAACATCGTCGCCCTGCGCTTTGGCGACGCCCCCAGCTTCCTCAGCGTCGCCTCGGTGATCAGCCAGTACACGCGCGAGACCAGCGGCCGCTTGCACCTGGACCTCTCGCCCCCGGTCGACGACAGCCCGGGCAATACCGACGGCTCCATCCTGTTTCGCGAGACCCCCACGGTCACCTACACCCCCATGTCCGGCGAGCGGTTCGCGCGCAGTCTGCTGTCGCCCATTCCGCCCGCCTCCCTGCTGGGCATGATCGAGGCGGGCTGGGCGGCGGACGACCTGTTCCACATCGCCGTCCGCTCGATCAACGGGGTGCGCGCCGGCGCCAGAGCCCCGCTTTTCGCCACCCCCGGAGACCCCGACTTCGCTGTCGTCGTCGGAGCCCTGCGCCGGCTCCAGGCCTCGGGCGCCCTCAGCATCCGGCTGAAACAGGAGGACGGCGTCTGGGCTTCCGTCGCCCGGTTGTCGGAGACGATGACCGACCAGGACCGCGCCGATCTGGCGACCCTCAGCAACCTGCTGAACCTGCGTCCCGAAGGTCGCGACATGCGCGTTGTCTTCGCCGTCGAGCCGGTGGCGAAGGACGAACTGGCCCTGACCACCCGCTCCATGATCGAGGTGCTGCAGGAGATGGGGCAGGGGGTCGACCTGACCGGCGAAGACCGGTTCGACCCCGGCGACCTGATCCGCGTCCACTCCGGCCCCAAGGCGCCCGACCAGGTCCACGTCGCGGTCCAGCAGCGGGGGCGCTGGTTCTGGATCGAACAGGAGACACCGCCTCCATCCGTGCCTTCCTGCTGGCCCAGATCCTGATGTCCCTCAACGACGACACCGGCGCCGCCCGCTCGCCACTCGTCACCATCCCTGCGGGTTGATCCCCGGAGATCGCCATGGCCACCGCCGCTGACATCGCGCCCGCCACGCCCCAAACCTTCTGGTCCCGCGTCGTCCACTGGATCGGCGGTCATGCCGACATCGCCAGCGCCGTCACCCTGTCGATCGCGGGGCTGCTGACCTCCTGGTCCGGCTATCAGGCGGCCCTGTGGGACGGGGACCAGGCGGCCTCCTACAGCCAGGCCGGCGCCCTGCGCACCGAGGCCTCGCGGCGTCAGATCCAGGCCGGCCAGATCGAGGCCGCCGACATCGTCATGTTCACCCAGTGGCTGGACGCCGAGGCGCGGGGCGACACCGGCCTGGCCGGCTTCTACGAACAGAGGTTCCGCCCCGAATACCGCACCGCCCACGCCGCCTGGCGAGCCCGCCGGCCCCTGACCGATCCGGCCGCCCCGCCGACCCCCTTCGTCATGCCGGAATACCGGCTGGCCGCCCGCGCCGAAGCCTCGGCCCTTGAGACGCAGGCCTCGGCCATGTTCGAGGACGGCCAGAGGGCCAACCACATCGGCGACGGCTTCGTTCGCGCCACCGTCATCTTCGCCAGCGCCCTCTTCTTTGGCGGCATCGGCCAGGCGTTTCGACGGCCGGCCCTGCACGTCGTCATGCTGGTCATCTCGGTGCTGCAGTGCGCCTGGGGCGTCATCGCCATGATCCAGCTGCCGCTGAACTGAAGGTGTAGGCCGGTGGTCAAAGCCCGGCGAGGAAGGCCGGGACCGTCTCCGTCGCCGGGCCATAGATCCGCTCGTCGAAGGCGCCGGCGCCCACGCCCGGCTCCAGATTGATCTCCACCGTCCGCGCTCCGGCCATCCGGGCCAGTTGGACAAAGCCCGCCGCCGGATAGACCGTCCCCGAGGTGCCGATGGAGACGAAAAGGTCGCACCTCGCCAGCGCCGCCTCGATCCGATCCATGTGCAAGGGCATTTCGCCGAACCAGACGATGTGCGGCCGCATCCGGCCTTCGGGATGGTCGGGGGAGGGCTCGTCGGGGGCCATGTCGCTGGTCCAGTCGCTGACGACGCCTGAACGGGTGCAGCGCCCCTTCAGCAGTTCGCCATGCATGTGGATCAGCTCGAAGCCCGGCGCGGGCGGGGCCTCGGCTTCGGCGCGGTCGTGCAGGTCGTCGACGTTCTGGGTCACCAGCAGGAAGTCGCCCTCCCATCGCGCAGCCAGCTCGGCCAGGGCCCGGTGGGCGGCGTTGGGCTGAACCGTCGGCAGGGCGGCGCGGCGCAGGTTGTAGAACCGCTGCACCAGCACAGGGTCGCGCGCGAAGGCTTCGGGCGTCGCCACATCCTCGAACCGATGACCCTCCCACAGCCCGTCCGCCCCGCGAAAGGTCGGCACGCCCGATTCCGCCGAGACGCCGGCGCCGGTCAGGACGACGAGGTTCCTATGAGCCATGCGATCTCGTACCGCGCCCGTGTGACGATTCGCGTCGCGCACGGCGAGCGGCGGCGAAACTGCTCTCGCTGTTCGCATATTCGGGCGGCAGCAGGAATTTGCCGCTGCGGTCGTAGTCGTGTGCGCTCAGGATCGAGGCCGCTCTTGTCAGGCGACCGGCCCGCCAGATGACGAACGCCGTCCATGCCAGGGCCAACGGGATTGGAAGAAGCCAGAACCAGTCCGGCATGGCCCCATCCGTCGCCCACTCAAGCAGGGTGAAGGGAAGAAGCAGCAGACAGGCCGGCGCCAAGGCCCCGCCCTGAATGCTCGGCGAGGGATTCGACAGGACCTTGTCCACCCATCGGCGGAGCGGGAGATACGCTTCGAGAAGGTTCACGCGTCTCATGCCAGGGACGCTGAACCATCCAATCATGGCTGGCAACGGCCAAGGTGGTTTCGATCCGCGCGCCCGCCCGCTAGAACCCTTCCAGACTCACGGAAAGGACCTCCCCCATGAAAACCCGCGCCGCCGTCGCCTTCGAGGCCAAACGTCCGCTGGAGATCGTCGAGGTCGATCTGGAGGGGCCACGCGCCGGCGAGGTGCTGATCGAGATCAAGGCCACCGGCATCTGCCACACCGACGCCTATACGCTGGACGGCCTGGACTCGGAGGGCATCTTTCCCTCGATCCTGGGCCATGAAGGCGCGGGCGTGGTGGTCGAGGTCGGACCCGGCGTGACCTCGCTGGAGGTCGGGGATCACGTCATCCCGCTCTACACCCCCGAGTGCCGCCAGTGTAAATCCTGCCTCAGCCGCAAGACCAACCTGTGCACCTCGATCCGCGCGACCCAAGGCAAGGGGCTGATGCCCGACGGCACCAGCCGCTTCAGCTACAAGGGTCAGGCCATCGCCCACTATATGGGCTGCTCGACCTTCTCGAACTTCACCGTGCTGCCGGAGATCGCGCTGGCGAAGGTGCGCGAGGACGCCCCCTTCGACAAGATCTGCTACATCGGCTGCGG
>DBBK01000269.1 GCA_002292165.1 Brevundimonas sp. UBA986 | reverse complement strand
GCGTTCGAACTTTTCCTTGGCCATGGCCAAACTCCTGATGGCCCGGGTTGAGGGGCGCTGTGTGCATTCAAAAACCTGGAGCGGGTAGACGGGATCGAACCGACATCCTCAGCTTGGAAGGCTGCTGCACTACCATTGTGCTATACCCGCGCGAAGACCGCCTCGGACCTTCCCCTTGCGGGACAGGAGCCTCGACGACCGGTCCGTTCCGTCGTCCTGATCGTTCGTTTCGAAAGCGCGTGGTGGGGGAAGTAGGACTCGAACCTACGAAGCTTACGCAGGGGATTTACAGTCCCCCCCCTTTGCCGCTCGGGACATTCCCCCAACGCGCCTTTCGAACCGACCAAACCGTCTCGCCGTTCCTCTTTCGAGGGGCGGCTCAACAAAAGCCTTCGATGTTCCGGCACGCCTGAGATAGAGGGAGCGCCAGACCCGAAAGCCCTAGGGCTCCAAATCGGAGGGCGTCTTATAGTGTCGAGAAATCCAGAACGCAACGACCGGAAAGCAGGCAAAAAACCTGTTTTTGGAAACCGGCCTCAAACGGCCCCGGACGGGTCGAAAAAGGGCGGCTGGAATCCCAATCCTCCGTCGAAATCCTTTTCCGATTCAACGCCAAAGCCCTCGCGAGGAGCCAAGGCCGATCCCGACGCCTTCGTCTGGGGACGCCACCCGGTTCTGGCCGCATTGGCCAATCCGGCGCGAAAAGGCATGGGTCGGTTGATGGTCACGGAGGACCGCGCGGCCGAACTCGAACGCGGTCATCTGAATCACGGACACAAGATAGAGGTCTTCGACGTCCAGGCCCTGGACCGGATGCTGCCCGTCGGCGCCGTGCATCAGGGGATGGTGTTCAAGGTCACTCCGCTGGAGGGCGTGGCGCTCGATGACATCGCCGATCCGGCCGAAGGGATCATCGTCATGCTGGACCAGCTGACCGATCCCCAGAACGTCGGCGCCATCTTCCGCTCGGCCCTGGCCTTCGGAGCGCGCGGCATCGTGGTTCAGGACCGTCACTCCCCCGCCCTCGCCGGCGCGCTTGCAAAAGCGTCTGTCGGGGCGACCGAGAAACTGCCCTGCGCCCGGGTCACCAACCTCAGCCGCGCGCTGGAGCGTCTGGCCGACCTCGGCTGGCGCGCCGTCGGTCTGGACGGAGATTCGCACGAGACGCTGGAGACGGCGCTCGACGACCGTCCGACCGTTCTGGTCATGGGCTCCGAAGGCGACGGCATCCGTCGCCTGGTCGCCGAACACTGCGACGTGCTGGCGAAGATCCCCATGCCCGGCGGGTTCGAGAGCCTGAACGTCTCCAACGCGGCCGCCGTGGCGCTTTATGAGGCGAGCCGGAAGCAGAAGAAGGCCTGATCTCCTCACCATCGCGCTGGCGATGGGGAGGTGGCTCGTAGCGTAGCGAAGAGACGGAGGGGGTTCTTGCGCAACTCGCTGCGGGCCGACCGTCTGGATTCGGCAAAGAGCCCCCTCCACCGCTTCGCGGTCCCCCTCCCCACGCTGCGCGTGGTGAGGACACTTGGCGGTCAGCCACGGCCCCGCTAGAGAGCCCTTCATGGAATCCCTCTTCACGCCCCTTCTGATCAGCCAGCTCGCCGCCCTCGGCCAGGTGTTGATGATCGACCTCGTCCTGGCCGGCGACAACGCCGTCGCCGTGGGTCTCGCCGCCGCCTCCCTGCCGCAGGAGCAGCGCCGCAAGGCCATTCTGGTCGGTCTCGGCTTCGCGGTGGTGCTGCGCATCCTGTTCGCCCTGATCACCGTCCAGCTGATGGCCATCGTCGGCCTGCTGCTGGCGGGCGGCTTCCTGCTGCTGTGGGTGTGCTGGAAGATGTGGCGCGAGCTGCGCGAACAGGCGACCCACGATCAGGCCCAGGCCCAGAAGGAGCTGGAGCTCGCCGCCTCGATCGAGCACGGCACCGGCCCCTCGCCGGAAGAGTTGGGCATCAAGCGCAAGACCTTCGGCGCGGCCCTGCTGCAGATCCTGATCGCCGACGTCACCATGTCGCTGGACAACGTCCTGGCCGTGGCCGGCGCCGCGCACGAGCATCCGTGGATCCTGGCCGGCGGCCTGCTGATCTCGATCGCCCTGATGGGTCTGGCGGCGACCTATATCGCCAAGCTGCTGAACCGCTTCCGCTGGATCGGCTATGTCGGCCTGATCATCGTCCTGTTCGTCGCGGGCCGGATGATCTGGGATGGCGGCCGCTCGGTCATCGTCCGCACCGGCCATATGGACGAGTTCAACGCCTCGGCCCCGGCCTTCCTCGACATCAGCTCAGAGGAGGCGGCGGAGTATCTGCGCGGGACCAAGGACGCGAAGGCGGCCCACACCGGCGGTGATGTGGCGAAGGTCTAGGCCGCTCCCTCAGGCCGCCTCCGCCCCGCCGAAGCGTTCGGACCATTCGGCGACCTGGGTGTCCTCGATCTTCCTGAACAGGACCTCGGCGGCCTGAACGGTCTGGCCGAGCGGCAGGGCCGTGGTCCAGTCCTCGCCGGGCGCGGGCCAGGTCAGGTCGGTCGCGCCGACCGAGGCCGCGATCTTGACCGCCGAGAAGGGCATGACCGGCGCGGCCAGACGGGCAAACAGGGCCACCAGATTCAGGCCCATGCGCACGCCCACCGCGGCTTGCGCGGGATCGGTCTTGAAGGCGGTCCACGGCGCCGCGACCTGCAGATATTCATTGCCCAGCACCCAGACGGCGCGCAGGGCCTGGGCGGCCTTGCGGAACTCCATGGCCTCGAAGGCCGCGGTGGCCTCGGCGATCCCGGCGTTGACGTCCTCGATCAGCTTGGCCTCGACCGGACCGGCCTCGCCGCCCTCGGGGACCACGCCGCCGAACTTGGACTCGGTGAACTTGACGATGCGGTTGACGAAATTCCCCAGCACATCGGCCAGGTCCTTGTTCGTCGTCGACTGGAACTGCTCCCAGGTGAAGGCCGCGTCCGAGCCTTCGGGGCCATAGGCCGTCAGGTGCCAGCGCCAGTAGTCGGCGGGCAGCAGCTCCAGCGCCTGATCCATGAAGACGCCGCGCTTCTGGCTGGTCGAGAACTTGCCGCCGTACCAGTTCAGCCAGTTGAAGGCCTTCAGCGTATCGACCGTCTTCCACGGCTCGCCCGAGCCGAGGATGGTCGCGGGGAAGCTGACGGTGTGGAAGGCGACATTATCCTTGCCCATGAACTGGACGTAGCGAACGTCTTCGGCGCCGGCGTCCAGACGCCACCAGTCACGCCAGGTCGTGCCGTGTTTCTCGGCCCACTCCTGGGTGGCGCCGATGTATTCGATGGGGGCGTCGAACCAGACGTAGAAGACCTTGTCCTCCATGCCCGGTCGCGGGAAGCCGTCCTTGACCACCGGAATGCCCCACGACAGGTCGCGGGTGATGCCGCGGTCGATCAGGCCCTCGTCGAGGTGTTTGTAGGCGATGGATTTGGCCAGGGTCTGCCAGTCGTCCTTGGAGGCGATCCAGTCGCGGATCGGCTGCTCCAGCTTCGTCTGCAGCAGATAGAGGTGGCGGGTGTCGCGGACCTCAAGGTTCTTCGAACCCGAGACGGACGAATAGGGATCGATCAGGTCGGTCGGGTCGAGCAGGCGGCCGCAGTTGTCACACTGGTCGCCGCGCGCCTTGGGATAGGCGCAGTGGGGGCAGGTTCCCTCGACATAGCGGTCAGGCAGGAAGCGGGCGTCGTCGATGGAATAGATCATCCGGTCGACGCGTTCCTCGATCAGGCCGTTCCGCTCCAGCGCCTCGGCGAAATGCTGGGTCAGGCGATGGTTCGGCGGATTGGAGGAGCGGCCGAAATGGTCGTAGCTCAGGCCGAAGGCCTCGCCCGCCGCCTTCTGGATCTGGTGCTGCTCGTCGCAATAGGTGCGCACGTCCTGACCGGCGGCGGCGGCGGCCAGCTCGGCCGGGGTGCCGTGCTCGTCGGTGGCGCAGATATATAGGACGTCATGGCCCTGACCGCGCTTGAACCGGGCCCAGACGTCGGCCGGCAACATGGAGCCCGCCAGATTCCCCAGGTGCTTGATGCCGTTGATGTACGGCAGGGCCGAGGTGATCAGGATGCGGGCCATGGGAATCCGGTCGTATGGGGAAGGCGTGGGATATAGAGTGGGCGGGCGCGTCCGTCACCTGTGAGCCGTCCGGAGATCCGCCCTGGCCGTCATTCCCGTCGTCAAATGCGAGCGGATGTCCCGCTCGGTGCTCTTCTACACCTGGATTCTGGACTTCAAGCTGGCGCACATCTTTCCCGGCCCGACGGACCCGGCCTACGCCATCCTGACGCGCGACGGCGACGAACTGCACCTGTCCAGCCAGCCGGACGACGGGATCGCGGGTCAGACGGTGCTGGTCCTGACCAAGGACGTCGACGCCGACTTCGCGCGGATGAAGGAGCGCGGCTTCGTTCCGCCCGACCGCGAGGAGTCGCCCCTGCATCAGGGACCGGTCGACCAGACCTGGGGTACGCGCGAATTCGCCGTCGACGACCCGGACGGCAATACGATCTGCTTCGTGCAGCGCTGAGGCGCCGCCTTACCGCGACTTAACTTGCGCGCGATCCCGGACCGACGTTCACTCAATCAGAAGGGGAGGTTCCGATGGGGTCTGATATCAAGTCGAGCTACGGACTCGGATGGGGGTTCGCCCTCGCCTTTCCGCTGATCTTCCTCGTGCCGCCCGTCGTCGAGTTTATCCAGCATGTGATCGAGTGGCGGCTCGGCGTCTTCGACAGCGTGCAGAAGGCGGAGGCCCTGTCGAACCATCCGATCCGGCTGGGGTTCGGCTTCGTCAAACTGGCGTCCCTGCTGGTGGTCGGTCTGTGGATCAGCCGCTATCGGCACAGCGGCGGCGACCGGAAGATCGCCGGCAAGGTCACCGGCGGGCTGTTCATGGCCTTCATCCCCGTGATCATCGTGGCCCTGGCCTGGGAGGGCGCCCAGATGGCGGCGGGGCCGTGGCTCAGTGCGACGGCGATCGGTCAAATCCCGTCCATCGCGGCCGGGATCGGCCTGTTCGTCCTCGGCGCGGTGTTTCAGGTCCTGACTGCGGGCTGGCGCGTAGGCGTGCCCCTGCGCGATCGGCGAATGGGCTTCTTCGGTTCGATCTGGAAGGGGCTGAGGGTGCTGCCGGCCGGGCTGGTGCTCTACTTCGTGGTCTTCCTGCCGCTGCTGGTGCTGCACACGGGGCTGAACGTGGCGATGGCCCTGATCGGGCTGGGGCCGACGCTCTGGGTCCTGTTCGGCGTGGACGCCCTGCTGGTCGGCTATATCGCGACGGCGGTATGGGGGGTCTATGACGCCATCTACCGGCGCGGGCTGGCCGCCGCCGGTCAGGAGCCCGTGACGCTGGCGGCCTGAGCCTCAAGACGGCGCGCGACGCGGACGAACCGGCCGGTCAGCAGGGCCGAGGACACCAGGCTGGCGATGATCACCGCCCAGACCAGTCCGTTGACGCCCAGATGGTGGGCCAGCACCCAGCCGACCGGCATCATCACCAGGGTATAGGCGCCGAAATGCATGATGGTCGGCCACCAGACGTCGCCCGCCGCGCGGTTGGCGCTGGCCGAGACCACCTGAATGCCGTCCGCCACGAAGAACAGGGTGGCCAGCACCAGCGCCGGGGTCACCACCGCCAACAGGGCCGGATCGCGGTTGTAGGCGCTGGCCACCACGGGGGCGAAGAGCCACAGGCCGATGGCGACGATGATGGTCAGGACGCTGACCACGCCCAGCCCCACCAGACCCGCTCGCAGCACGCCGCGTCCGTCGCGCGCGCCATAGGCCCGCCCGACCAACACAGCGGTCGCCGCCGACAGCCCCATCGGGACCATGAAGACGATGGCCGAGACGTTGAGCACGATGGCCCAGGCCGAGGTTTCGATCGCGCCCAGCTGACCGGCGATGAAGGTCATGGCGGCGAAGGCCCCGACCTCGATGAAATAGCTGGAGCCGGCGCCGTAGCCGACCTTGCGCTGCTCCCGCTCGGCCAGCGGATCGCGCGAGGGCTTGAGGAAGACGCCCAGCTCGCGCGCCTCGGGCAGGCGGACGATATAGACGATCAGGAAGACGGCCAGCGAGGTCCGCGCCGCGAAGGTCGCCCAGGCCGAGGCCGCCGCGCCGTGGATGCCGAGGCCGAGAATATCGGGCACCAGCAGCAGGTTGAGCGCCAGATTGATGCCGTTGGCCACCCACATGGCCCACATCCCGGCCTTGGGCTTGTGCAGGGCTTCCAGGAAGAACTGGGCCGCGACACTGACCAGATAGCCGGGCATGGACAGGGCGAAGATGCGCAGGGCCGGGCTGGCGCCCTCGCCCAGACCATCGGCCAGACCCGCATGCTGCAGACCCAGCGGCCCGAGCAGAAGCAGGACCAGCATGGCCGCGATACCGAGTTGCAGCGAATAGGCGACGCCACGACGCAGGACGGCGCCGACCTCGGCACGCCGCCCCTCGCCGAGGAAGCGGGCGGTCATGACCTGCACCCCCATCATCAGCCCGACCGCCGTGGTCACCACAATGCTCATGGGAGCGAGCGCCAAGGAGCTGAACGCCAACTCCCGCGCCGAATAGTTGCCGACCACGATCACATCGGTCAGGCCCATGGTCATGATGCCCAGACGCGCGAGGATCACCGGCCAGGCGAGGCGCAGCAGGTCTTTGGTCGCGGTTTGGGACGTCGGGCTCAACATGGGACGCGGCACGGACCACGGACGGGAGCCGGGGTCAACACAGGGGATGCTTATGGATGGATAAGCCGCGGCGGGCTAAGGAGCGCGAATGACCCTTCGCCCCCTCTTCGTCACCCAGGTCTATGAGGCCAGCCTCGCCACCGTTTCGGGGTTCGAGGATTTCAATGCCGACCTGGCCGATGCCTGCCGGATGCTGGCCGACGAGGACGGCGCCGGACGCGCCTGGTGCAAGGCGCATCACTATCGCGGCTATACCTCCTACGGCTCGCTCAACGACCTGCCGCTGCGCTTCCCCGAGTTCGCCGAGCTGAAGAAGCATCTGGACCGCCACGCCCTGGCCTATGCGAAGGCGCTGAATTTCGACCTCGCGAAGAAGCCCCGGCTTGAAAATCTCTGGGTCAATATCCTCAGGCCCGGCGGCGGTCATACGGGCCATATCCACCCCCACGCCTTCCTGTCGGGCACCGTCTATGTCGAGGTCCCGGACGGCGCCTCGGCGCTCAAGCTGGAAGATCCGCGCCTGCCGATGATGATGGCCCGCCCCGGAGTCACCGAGGACGCGCCCGAGGCCGAGAAACCCTTCGTCTATCTGGCGCCCTCGGCCGGCACGGTGCTGATGTGGGAAAGCTGGCTGCGCCACGAGGTGCCGACCAATCAGGCAAAGTCGGAACGCATCTCGATCAGCTTCAACTATGCCTGACGCGATAGGCGTGTAACCTTCGGCGCGCACCGGACGAAGACGCCTTTGACCGTGACGGACCGTGAAGCCCATCTGAAAAGCCTGATGCTCCGTGGTCTCGACGGCGACGCGGCGGCCTGGCGCGTGCTTCTCACCGACCTGGGCGCCCACTTACGCCCCTATTTCCGGACCCGCCTGTTCGACGGCGGCGCCGACGCCGAGGACCTTGTGCAGGAAACCCTGATCGCCATCCACGCCAAGCGCGCGACCTGGGATCCGTCCCAGTCGTTCAGCGGCTGGGCCTGGGCGATCGCCCACCACAAGCTGGTCGACCATCTGCGCCGGCGCGGCCGCCGCCCGACCCATCCGCTGGAAGAGGCCTCGGCCCTGTTCGCCGATCACACCGTCGAGGACGGGGCGACGAAGGCCGACCTGAGCCGTTGCCTCGCCCTGCTGCCCGCCCGCCAACGCAAGCTGATCGAGGACGTGCGGCTGAAAGGCCTGTCGGTCGCCGAGGCCGCCGAGCGCAACGGCTACTCCCTGACCGCCGCCAAGGTCTCGATCCATCGCAGCCTGAAATCGCTGAACGCCCGTTTCGCGCCAGCCGGGGAGGCCGTCGATGAAGACTGACGACCTGATCCAGGCCCTGGCCGCCGACCTGCCGCCCGCGCGTCGTCTCGACCGGCGGCTGCTGCTGTCCCTGATCCCCGCCGCGATCGTTGTGCTGGTCACCGTCGGCCTGTGGCTCGGCTATCGCGACGACCTGATGGCGGCGATGCGCGGCCCGGTCTTCTGGGCCAAGGCGGCCTATACCACCGTCATGGCGGGCGCCGGCTTCTGGCTGCTGGACCGGCTGGGCCGGCCGGGAGCCAGTCCGCGCGGGCCGCTGATCCTGCTGGCCGCTGTCCTGACCCTGGCGGTCGGCCTGGGGCTCTATGAGCTGTTCACCCTGCCCATGCCCGAGCGGATGCCGGCCATGATGGGCGACAGCGCCCATGTCTGCGCGCCCAACATCGCCCTGCTCAGCCTCGTGGCGGCGCCGTTCGTCTTCTGGGCCGCGCGCGCCTTCGCCCCGACCCGGCCGATGCTGGCGGGGGCGGCGGCGGGCCTGTTGACCGGCGGTCTGGCGACGACCCTCTACGGCCTGCATTGCCCCGAGCATGCGGCCGCCTTCGTGGGCCTCTGGTACACGATGGGGATGGCGATGGCGGTGGCGGCAGGCGCGGTGATCGGGAAGTTCGCCTTCCGTTGGTGATCATTCCCCGGTGAGCGCGGGCCAGGCCTTCATCGCCGAGGTCACGACCGAGTCCAGTTCCTCACGCCCCGCCCCGCCTTTCGCGCTGAGGCTCAACCCCTTGTGGATTGCGGCGTAGAACTGCGCGACGGCTTGCGCATCCGTGGTCGGCGACAGCTCGCCCTCGGCGATCCCTTTGCGGATGCGCGCGGCCAGGGTCTCGGTGGTGCTGGCCCGGATCTCGCACAGGCTGGCGGCGAGCTCGGGCGACATCTCCCCGGTCTCGGCGGCGGTCTGGATGACCATGCAGCCGCTCGGGAAGTCGCCGTCAGTGAAGACCCGCGCGGCGTTCCTGAGCAAGCCCTCGACGCTCTCGCGCGCCGTCGCGGCCTCCATCACCCCCCAGAAGCCGCCGCTGAAGCTCGACACATAGTGGTCGATGGCCTCGCGATAGAGGCCTTCCTTGGAACCGAAGGCGGCATAGAGGCTGGGCGAGGCGATGCCCATGGCGGTGGTCAGTTCGCTCATGGACGCGCCGGCGTAACCCTTCTCCCAGAACACGCGCATCGCCTGTTCCAGGGCCTGGGTGCGATCAAAACTGCGGGGGCGGCCCCGTGTGGGAGCGGGGGCGCCATCAACGGATAGCGACATTCGGACCTCATTTTGTGCTGACCGATAAATAATCCCTTGCGCTCCTGAAGCAAGCTCCCCAGCTAGTTCTGTGCCGATCGATACAGAATTGGCTGAACGCAACAGGATCACCGCCATGAGCACCTCCTCTCTCCCCCTTTCCGGCAAACGCGCCCTCGTCACCGGCGGCGCGCGCGGCATCGGCGCGGCCATCGCCCGCCAGCTGGCCGCCGACGGCGCCGACGTCGCCATTACCTATGAGAAGTCCGCCGAAAAGGCCGAGGCTCTCGCCGCCGAAATCCGCGCCCTGGGCCGCACGGCCGTCGCTATCCAGGCCGACGCCGGCTCCGTCGAAGGGCCGAAAAAGGCCGTGGCCGACGCTGTCGCCGGTCTCGGCGGCCTCGACATCGTCGTCAACAACGCCGGGATCGCCGGCGGCGCCCTGTTCGCCGACCAGTCGGTCGAGGAGATCGAGGCCCTGCTCAACGTCAACGTCCGCGGCGTCTTCCTGACCAGCCAGGCGGCCCTGCCCCACCTCGGCGAAGGCGGCCGGATCATCTCGATCTCCAGCGTGCTTGCCCACCGCGTGCCCTTCCCCGGCGTGACCGTCTATTCGGCGACCAAGTCGGCGCTGGAAGCCTTCACCCTGGGCCTGTCGCGCGAAGTCGGCGCCCGCGGCATCACCGTCAACATGGTCAAGCCCGGCGCCACCGACACCGACATGAACCCGGCCGACGGCCCGAACGCCCCGACCATGCTGGCGGGCATCTCGCTGGGCCGCTACGGCGAGCCGTCGGAGATCGCCTCCGCCGTGGCCTTCCTGGCCGGTCCGGGCGCCAGCTACATCACCGGCACCAGCATCCTGGTCGACGGCGGCATCGGCGCCTGATCGACGCCTGAAAGCAGCGGGACCGGCGGCCATTCGTCGCCGGTCCCAGCTACCCTCTGGTCAAGCGACACCTGAAATGTGATCGTTCTCAACGGAAACGTCCCGTGGAAGAACATCAATGGTCGCCACACGCCTGATCGCCGTCTTCGGCGCCCTTTGCCTCGCCCTCGCAGCGTCGCCGACGGCGGCGCAGGTCGCCTCGCCCGACCCCGGCTTCCTTCATGCGCGAGGGACCGAGATCGTCGACGGTCAGGGGCGTCCGGTCATCCTGCGCGGCATGGGCCTCGGCGGCTGGGTGCTGCAGGAGGGCTATATGCTGCAACTGCCCGAACTGGGTCAGCAGCACGTCATCCACGCCCGCATCGCCGCCCTGATCGGCGAGGAGAAGACCGAGGCCTTCTACGCGGCCTGGCGCGCCAACTACGTCACCAAGGCCGACATCGACGCCATGGGCCGCTGGGGCTTCAATTCGGTCCGCGTGCCCCTGCACTACGACCAGCTGACCCTGCCCGCCGACCGCGAACCGACACCGGGCGCCGACACCTGGAATGAAGCGGGCTTCCAGCAGATCGACGACCTGATCGGCTGGGTGAAGGCCAACAACATGGTCCTGATCCTCGACCTGCACGCCGCGCCCGGCGGTCAGGGGACCGACCTCGCCATCTCCGACCGCGATCCCTCGAAGCCCTCGCTGTGGAACAGTGCCGAGAACCGCAGGAAGACCGTCGCCCTGTGGCGCAAGCTGGCCGAACGCTATGCGGATGAACCCGCCGTCGGCGCCTATGACATCATCAACGAACCGAACCAGGACTTCGAGAAGCCCGGTGGCGGTCATGGCTGCGAGGAGACGACCAACGCCCCTCTCCGCTCCCTGATGATGGAGATCACCGCCGCGATCCGCGAGGTGGATCGGCGCCATCTGATCGTCATCGAGGGCAATTGCTGGGGCAACAACTATCGCGGCGTCCTGCCCATCTGGGACGACAACATGGCCCTGAGCTTCCACAAATACTGGAACACCAACGACGCGGCCTCCATCGCCGACATCGTGCGGCTGCGGGACGACAATCAGGTCCCGATCTGGCTGGGCGAGTCGGGCGAGAACTCCAACACCTGGTTCCGCGACGCCATCCGTCTGGTCGAGGACCAGAACATCGGCTGGGCCTTCTGGCCGCTGAAGAAGATCGGCTTCAACCAGCCGCTGGAGGTCGTTTCCAACCCCGGCTGGGCGGCTCTGGTCGCCTGGCTGACCGGCAAGGGCCCGGCTCCCACACCCGCCGAGGCCGAGGCGACCCTGATGCGGATGGCCGAACACGACATCCGGTTCGAGAACACCACCGCCCACCCCGACGTCATCGACGCCATGCTGCGTCAGCCGCATTCAGATGAGACGCGGCCCTTCGCCGACCACCGCATCGGAACCGGCCCCACGGTCATCCCCGCCGCCGACTACGACCTCGGCCGCGCGGGCCACGCCTGGTCCGACACGCGCAACGCCAGCTATGAGACCCCGAGCCAGAGGATCTGGTGGAACACCGGCCGCACCTACCGCAACGACGGCGTCGACATCGCGCGGGAAGCGGACGGGTCGCCCTACGTCACGGAGTTCACCTCCGGCGAATGGCTGCGGTACTCGGTGACGGCGGAGGCGGCGGGAGAGCGGACGGTGACGGTGTCGGCGCGGAGCGGGACGCCGGCCCGGCTGTCGATCAGCCTGAACGGCGCGGCGGCGGTGGAGGTCGTGGTTCCCGTCTCGACTGACTGGCACGACATTGCCAGCCCGGCCCTGCCCTTCGTCGCCGGGACCAACACCCTGATCCTCAAGGTCGAGCATTGCGACGCCTGTACGGTGCGCAGCCTGACGGTCGCGGCTGACTAAGGCCGTTCGCCCTCAAAACGCCCCCTGCGTCCGCTAGCTCATTTGCCACCCGGCGCGGGGATCGCTACATCCCGCGCCAGTTTCCCCATTCCGATGAACCCGAAGGGCGCACCGCTCCCCATGGCGCAGCAATATATTTTCCAGATGCAGGGTCTGACCAAGACCTTCCCCGGTGGCAAAAAGATCTTCGAAAACATCTGGTTGAGCTTCTACAACGACGCCAAGATCGGCGTCGTCGGCGTCAACGGCTCGGGTAAGTCCACCCTTCTGAAGATCATGGCCGGCCTGGACAGCGAGTTCACCGGCGAGGCCCGGGCGGCCGATGGCGTCAAGCGCGGCTATCTGGAGCAGGAGCCCCACCTCGACGACGCCCTGACCGTTCGTGAGAACGTCGAGGCCTGGTGCGAAGAGAAGCAATGGGTCAACCGCTTCAACGCCATCGCCATGGAAATGGCCGAGGAATACTCGGACGAACTCATGGAGGAGATGACCGCCCTTCAGGAGAAGATCGACGCCGGCGACGTCTGGGACATCGACAGCCGCATTGAAATGGCCATGGACGCCCTGCGCTGCCCGCCGGACGACTGGATGACCACCAACCTGTCCGGTGGTGAAAAGCGCCGCGTGGCCCTGGCCCGCCTGCTGCTGTCCAAGCCGGACATGCTGCTGCTCGACGAACCGACCAACCACCTCGACGCCGAGTCGGTGGAATGGCTGGAACAGTTCCTGGCGCGCTATACCGGCACCGTGGTGGCCGTCACCCACGATCGCTACTTCCTGGACAACGCCGCCGAGTGGATCCTGGAACTGGACCGCGGCCGCGGCATTCCGTGGAAGGGCAACTACACCGACTGGCTGGTGCAGAAGGACGAGCGCCTGAAGCAGGAAGAAAACCAGGAAAAGTCGCGCCAGAAGGCGATCCAGAAGGAACTGGAGTGGTCGCGCCAGAACGCCAAGGGCGGCCGCTCCAAGGGCAAGGCCCGTCTGGCCCGCCTGGAAGAGCTGCAGTCGGTCGATTACCAGAAGCGCAACGAGACCAATGAAATCTTCATCCCGCCGGGCGAGCGCCTGGGCAACATGGTGATGGAGTTCAAGAACGTCTCCAAGAAGTTCGGCGACCGCCTGCTGATCGAGGACCTGAGCTTCAGCGTGCCGCCGGGCGCGATCGTCGGCATCATCGGCCCGAACGGCGCCGGCAA
>DBBK01000158.1:11566-11994 GCA_002292165.1 Brevundimonas sp. UBA986 | reverse complement strand
ATGCCGCCCATGCCGCCGCCCATGTCGGGGGCGCCGGAGCCGCCTTTCTTGGGAGCGTCAGCCACGGCGGCTTCGGTGGTGATCAGGATGCCGGCCACGGAGGCGGCGTCCTGCAGGGCGGTGCGGACCACCTTGGCGGGGTCGATGACGCCCATGGCGACCAGGTCGCCGTACTCTTCCGTCTGGGCGTTGAAGCCGAAGGTGGCGCTGTCGTTTTCCAGCACCTTGCCGACCACGATCGAACCTTCGACGCCGGCGTTTTCCGAGATCTGACGGATCGGAGCCTGCAGGGCGCGACGGATGATCGCGATGCCGGCCGTCTGGTCGGCGTTGTCGCCGGTGACGCCCGTCAGGATCTTCGAGGCCTTCAGCAGGGCGATGCCGCCGCCGGGAACGATGCCTTCGTCAGCCGCGGCGCGCGTGGCGTT
>DBBK01000158.1:10655-11455 GCA_002292165.1 Brevundimonas sp. UBA986 | reverse complement strand
ACGCCGCCAGCCAGCTTGGCCAGACGTTCCTGCAGCTTTTCCTTGTCGTAGTCCGAGGTCGTGGCTTCGATCTGGGCCTTGATCTGGGCGACGCGGGCTTCGATGTCGGCCTTTTCACCCACGCCTTCGACGACGGTGGTGTCGTCCTTGGTGATGGTGACCTTCTTGGCGCGGCCCAGCATGTCCAGGGTCACGTTCTCGAGCTTGATGCCCAGGTCTTCCGAGATGACCTGGCCGCCGGTCAGGACGGCGATGTCTTCCAGCATGGCCTTGCGGCGGTCGCCGAAGCCCGGAGCCTTGACGGCGGCGACGCGCAGGCCGCCACGCAGCTTGTTGACGACCAGGGTGGCCAGGGCCTCGCCCTCGATGTCCTCGGCGATGATCAGCAGCGGGCGACCCGACTGGACCACGGCTTCCAGGATCGGGAGCATGGCCTGCAGCGACGACAGCTTCTTCTCGAACAGCAGGATGAGGGGCTCTTCGAGTTGAACCTCCATCTTGTCGGCGTTGGTGATGAAGTAGGGCGACAGGTAACCGCGGTCGAACTGCATGCCCTCGACGATGTCGACGGTGGTTTCGGCGGTCTTGGCTTCCTCGACGGTGATGACGCCGTCGTTGCCGACCTTGGCCATGGCTTCGGCGATCAGGGTGCCGACTTCAACGTCGCCGTTGGCCGAGATGGTGCCGACCTGGGCGATTTCCGAGTTGTTGGAGACCGGCTTGGAGTTCGACTTGATCTCTTCGAGGACGGCGGTGACCGCCTTGTCGATGCCGCGCTTCAGATCCATCGGGTTCATGCC
>DBBK01000158.1:9471-10618 GCA_002292165.1 Brevundimonas sp. UBA986 | reverse complement strand
GCGGTGGTGGTGCCGTCGCCCGCCTTGTCGTTCGTCTTCGAAGCGACTTCGCGGATCATCTGGGCGCCCATGTTCTCGAAGGCGTCTTCCAGCTCGATTTCCTTGGCGACCGAAACGCCGTCCTTGGTCGAGCGCGGGGCGCCGAAGGACTTCTGGATCACGACGTTGCGGCCCTTGGGACCCAGGGTCACCTTGACGGCGTTGGCGAGGACGTTGACGCCGCGCAGCATCTTGTCGCGCGCGTCGGTGTTGAACTGTACGATCTTGGCAGCCATTGAGGCAGCTCCTTATCTATTGTTTTCGAAGAAGAAGGTCGTCGACGCGGGTGCTCAGGAAAGCACGCCCAGGACGTCGGATTCCTTCATGATGATCAGGTCTTCGCCTTCCAGCTTGACCTCGGTGCCCGACCACTTGCCGAACAGGATGCGGTCGCCGGCCTTCAGCTCGAGCGCGTTGACCTTGCCGGTTTCATCGCGAACGCCGGGGCCGACGGAGACGACTTCGCCTTCCTGCGGCTTTTCCTTGGCGGTGNNGCCCTTGGTCTTGGATTCTTCTTCCACGCGCTTGACCAGCACGCGATCGCCGAGAGGACGAAACGCCATCTGCATATTCTCCGGAGTGAGACTCTGTTGTTTCCTCGGTAGCGACCCCCGGACCGGCGTTTTGGCAGCCGGCGCCTGAGAGTGCTAACGCGCCGTGCAAGTAGGGGGGCAGGGGGACAGGGTCAAGGCACGGTTCGATGACGGCGTGTGGAAAGGCGATGCTCGCGGGGTGCTTGACGTAATGTACTTTGCAACATAAAGAACATTGCAGACGGCGATTGGCGCCGCCGACATTCGGAACGAACGACAATGAAAGCCTCCATGATCGCCCTGGCCGCTGCTGCGGCCGCCACCCTCGCCGCCGGCTCGGCCCTGGCCGGGGACGTCACCGTGACCCTGACCGGCGTCCAGGCGCGTGGCGGCGACCTGCTGGTCGGCCTGCAGACGCAAGGCCAGTTCCTGCAGCACGCGGGGTCCTACGGCGAAATCCTCGCCAATCCGACGGCGGGGACCAAGACCATCGTCCTGCATGACGTGGCGCCCGGCGACTATTCGATCACCGCCCTGCATGACGCCGACGGCGACCGGACGATGAAGCTGGTCAA
>DBBK01000158.1:0-9405 GCA_002292165.1 Brevundimonas sp. UBA986 | reverse complement strand
GATGGACTACCCGGCCAACTGATCGGGGCCCCGATCAGCAAGGACCCGGCGGTGGCTCCGTCCGGGGTCTACGAGGAAGAGGCGGCCTTATCCCAGGCCGCCTCGACCGTGAGGCGGAACAGGCTGCGGCTGCGGTTGAAGGCGCGCTGGGACTGGACCGTCTCGCTCGCGCTTCCCGCCCGTGACAGGGCGGCCTGACCGGCGGGGCGCAGGACGTCGAGCGCATCGGCGGGCCGCTCGGCCTTCAAGAGGACGCGCGAGAAGTCCTCGGCCCGTTCGGTGGCCTGGGGGTGGCCGGGGGGCATGCGGCGGCGCGCCAGATCGATGCCCTGCCGGAACCAGGGCTCCGACGCCGAAGGCCCTTCGACGGCGGCGACGGCGCCGGCCAGGGCGTTGACGGTCCAGCCGATGGCCGGGTGCTCGGGCCCGATGGTCCGGCCCAGACTTTCATAGCTTTTGCGCAGCAGGGGCAGGGCCTCGGCCTGACGCCCCTGGGCCTGCAGATCGCCGGCGAGGTTGCCGAGGGTGAAGCCGGTGTTGCGGGTCTCGCGGCCCTCATGGACGCGGATGTCGATCACGGCCTGACGCAGCAGGGGCTCGGCGTCGGCGTAGCGGCCCTGACGGTCGAGGTTCCAGCCCAGATTGGCGTTGATGACCGAGGTCTCGAACGGGTCGTCCGCAGCGACCTGAAGCCCCTGCCGATAGAGGGCCTCGGCCTGGACATAGAGCTGCTGGCTGGTGCGGACCTGACCCAGGGTGTTGATGGCCTCGGCGAGACCCGGTCGGCCGTAGTCGCCCTGAAGCTCGAAAGCGGCGATGGCGGCGTCGAGCGCGGCGGCGGCTTCGTCGTAACGGCCCTGGGCGTCGAGGGCGAGGGCCAGTTGCTGCAGGGGATTGCCGTCGGAAGGGTCGCGAACGGCGACGGCCTGACGCAGGTCGACCAGCCCGCCCTCGAAGTCCCCGGCCTCGGATTTCAGACGGCCGCGGGTGGTCAGGGTCCAGGTCTTCATCGAATCCGAGCCGCCGTTTTCCGCGATCGCCACGGCCCGCTCGGCCCAGGGCAGGCCCTGTTCGGGGCGGACGCGGGTCGACCAGGTCAGGGCGACGCCGGCCGCGGCCTCGGCGGCGGCGTCAACATGGCGAGGACTGGCTTCATAGAGGGCCAGGGCCGTGCGCCAGGCGGCCTCGGACTGGTCGGGCTTGGCGTTGTCCAGCGCCCGGGCTTCCAGCTTCCACAGGTCGGCGAGATCGACCCCGCCGCCGCCGATGGCGCGCGACCGNNCCGACCGTTCCGCGATGGCCTGACGCCGGACTGTCGCCGCCTCGTCCAGCCGCCCGGCGGCGGTCAGGACGACGCTGAGGTTGAAGGCGTCGGTGGCGGCGGCGACCGACTGCCAGCCGACGGCCTTGCGGTGGCCCATCCAGGCCGAGCGGTAGGCGCGTGCGGCGGTCTCCCAGTCATTGGCCGACTGGGCGTCGGAGGCGACTTTCACATCGGCGTCGGCCTGGGCCGAGACGGCGGCGCGGTCGGGATTTCCGGCGAGCGCGGATGAGGCCGCGAGCGCGACCACCAGTCCCAGAGCTGCCCCTATCCCCTTCATCCCCGTATCCTGAACCCGAACGGCGGCGGCGTCGCCTGACGATTCCCGTTCTTCAGGGGGCTGCGTTGGCCAGACGCCAGTCGGCCTGGACCCTCTGTTCGAACAGGGGGCCGGCGCCCTTGATACTGGTGCGCCAGTCGCGACCGCCCGAACCTTGTCCCACGAGGGTCCCCAGCGAGCCGCGCAGTTCGGCCAGGGCCTCGGCCGGGCGGTTCTGGTCGAGCAGGAAGCCGGCGTAGAGGCCCGACTGGTCCAGACCGATCGGATGGGCGGCGGCGAGGCGGGTCGCGGCGATGGTGCGGGCGCGCAGGAACTGGGCCTCCGCCTCGGCCGGACGGTTCAGGGCGGCGAGGGTGCGGCCGTAGCCGCCGAGCGTCTCGACCAGATCGGGGCTGTCGAGGCCCAGACCGGCCTCCTGGGCGTGGAGGCCGGCGGCGAACTGGGCTTCCGCCTCGGCGGGACGGTTCTGGTCCAGCAGGCTGAAGCCGATATTGGCGCGCACGGCGCCGACGAAGGGGTGATCCGGCCCGACGAGGGCGACGGCCAGATCAAGGGCGCGGCGGAACTGGATCTCGGCCTTGCGACCATCGCCTTGCGTATGCAGGAACCAGCCGTAGTTGGTCAGGCACTGGGCCAGAAGGACCTTGTCGCCCGAGACCTCGGCGACCGAGACGGCGCGGCGATACAGAGGTGCGGCCTCGCGCGCCCGGCCGGTGCGGCGCAGCGAATTGCCGAGGTTGGACAGGACGATGGCCAGGTGGAAGTCCTTGGGCCCGTGCAGCACCTCATACATGCCCAGCACCTGACGATAAGCCGGGTCGGCCTCGGCGTGGCGGCCCTGGGCGGTCAGGGTGTTGGCGTAGAGGTTCAGGCTGTCGGCGGTCTTTTCCTGCACAGGCCCGAGCACGGCGCGGCGCAGGTCGTAGGACTGGCGGGCGGCGACCTCGGCTTCCTCGTTGCGACCCTGGGCGTCGAAGGCCTTGGCGCGGTCGTAGATGAGGGTGGCGATCTCGGCGGCGTCGGGGGCGTCGGCGTCCGACGTCGTGCGGCCCGCGCGGCGCAGGGCCAGGGCGCGGTCGAGGTCGGCATGGGCTGACGGATAGTCGCCGGCGTCGATTTTCAGCCGGGCGCGCGAGCCCAGGGGGCGGGCCAGACGGACGTCGTCGGCTCCATAGGCCCGTTCGACCACCGAGGCGGCGGCGTCGAGCGCCTCCATCGCGCCCTTGAGGTCATCGGCGGCGTAGCGGGTCGAGGCGAGGACGATCAGGACCTCGGACGCCTCGACTGGATCGGCGTGCAGCGCGAGGACGCCGGGGACGTCTTTCGGCGTTTCTGGCGGGCTGATCTCCGATCGGGCCGAGATGCGGACGTCTGCCGGTGCAGGCGGAGCAGCAGGACGGGGCGGTGGGGGAGGTGGAGGCGGGGGCGCCGCGACCGGCGGTGGCGGAGGTGCGGGCAGCTGGGCGGCTGGAATCACAGCGCAACCCGCGACCAGGAGGCTCGCCATCACGCCGAATACGCCACGCCTGCGGATCATCGCGCCCCCTTTGAATTCCGACGGTATGCGGCGCGGACGCGGGCGACAAGTCCGGCAAGGCGCGCGCGGCTTTATGAAGATGAACCCCCTATGAACGCGGTGAACCCGGGTCGTTCAGAAGCGGGGCGTTAGAAGGAGACTATGACGTCGGCATCCGCCGGCCCAACCTCTCGCAAGGAGACGCACCATGATGAAGTTTTCGAAGCTCGCCGCCGGCGCCGCGGCTCCCGTTCTGGCCCTGAGCCTTCTGGCCGGTTCGGCCAATGCCCAAAGCTATCGTGACCATCGCAACAACGACGATACCGCCAAGAACGCCCTGGTCGGCGCCGCCATTGGCGGCATCGCGGGCGCCCTGATCGGCAACGGCGACGGCCGCTATGTCGCCGGCGGGGCCCTGGCGGGTGCGGCCGTCGGCGCCGCCGCCTCCTCGAACTCGCGTTATGACGACCGCAACTATCGTGGCGGCTACGGCTACAGCTACGACCGGGGTCCGGACTGCGGCTATTTCCGCGACGGCCGCTGCTACCGCAACGAAGGCCACTGGGAACGCGATCACGGCATCAACAGCCGCGACTACGACCGCGACCGCGGCCGCTATGACCGGCGCGACTATCGCTACGACCGCCGCTGGTAGGTTGTAGCTGAGGGCGGGAAACGGGCGCTTCGGCGCCCGTTTCTGCGTCTGGAGTCTAGCCCAGGAGCCGGGTCAGCAGGCCCGCCGTCGAGGGATCGAGGTCGGCCGAAGGGCCGCCCGCCGCGACGTCCTTGAGAATGGCCTTGGCCAGCACCTTGCCCAGCTCCACGCCCCACTGGTCGAAGGAGTTGATGTCCCAGACCACGCCCTCGACGAAGGTCTTGTGCTCATAGAGGGCCAGCAGGGCGCCGAGGGTTTCCGGTGTCAGCCGTTCCATGACGATGGCCGTCGAGGGGCGGTTGCCGGGGAAGGTCTTGTGCGTGGCCAGACGGTCGGCTTCGGCGGCGTCAGCGCCCGAAGCGAGCAATTCGGCGTGGGCCTGTTCGGTGGTCTTGCCCAACATCAAGGCCTGGCCCTGGGCGAGGGCGTTGGACCAGAGGGGGCTTTCCGGCGCGTCCTCATGGGTTTTCGCCACGATGACGAACTCGGCCGGGACGACCTGCGGGCCCTGATGGATCTGCTGGAAGAAGGCGTGCTGGCCGTTGGTGCCGGGCTCGCCGAAGACGACGGGACAGGTCTGGCGCGTGACGGGCGAGCCGTCCCGATGCACCCGCTTGCCGTTCGATTCCATCTCCAGCTGTTGCAGGAAAGCGGGCAGGCGACGCAGGGCGTGGGCATAGGGGGCCACGGTGCGGGCCGGGCGGTTCAGGCCGTCGACGTTCCAGATCTGGGCCAGCGCCAGAAGGACGGGGGCGTTCTTCTCCAGGGGAGCGGAGACGAAATGGTCGTCCATGGCGGCGGCGCCGGCCAGCATCGCCTCGAAGACGTCGGGACCCAGGGCGATGACGCAGGAAACGCTGACCGCCGACCACAGGGAATAACGGCCGCCGACCCAGTCCGAGAAACCGAAGATTCGGCCGCATCCGAACTCGTGAGCTTTCTTGAGTGCGACCGTGACACCGATCAGTTGGCGCGACAGTTTGTCGGTCGGAATCGCTGCGGCGAGCCAGGCCTTGGCGATTTCGGCGTTGGCGAGGGTCTCCTGGGTGGTGAAGGTCTTGGAGACGATGATGACAAGGGTGGTTTCCGGATCCAGGCCGGTCAGGGCCTCGGCCATGTCCCGCGGATCGATATTGGCGACGAAGCGCAGGTCGATTTCCGGCTCAAGCGGACGCAGGGCGTCCCAGATCACGCGCGGGCCGAGGTCCGAGCCGCCGATGCCGATGTGGACGATGGCCTTGAAAGGCTTGCCGGTGGCGCCCGTTTCGGAGCCCGATCGAACGATGCGCGCATAGTTAAGCATGGCGTCACGGACGTAGTCGACGTCTTCCGAGACCGGCTCACCCAGAGCGAGGTAGTTCGAACCCCTGGCGGCGCGCAGGGCGGGGTGCAGGACGGCGCGGCCCTCGGTCGAGTTGATCGCCTCGCCGCCGAACAGGCGCGTACGGGCGGCCTCGACCCCGGCGGAACGGGCCAGATCCAGGCAGGTCTCGAACCCCTCGCGGGTCCAGGCTTGTTTGGAAAGGTCGAGATAAAGGCCGGCGGCCTCTACCCCCATGCGCGCGACCCGGCCGGGGTCGGCGGCGAACTGGTCGACAATGCGGGCGTCGGCGTCGCGGGCGGCGGCGGCCTCAAACGCGGTCCAGTCGGTCATGGTAAACGTTTCCTGTCGATCTCAAGGTGTCGTTTACGGGTGAGGCGTAAGCCGGTTCAACGGTTATTCCGGTCCTGATTCCTGAATTGATCCGGCGGAGAAGTTTCGATGTCCTGCGGTATCGCCCTGAGCCTCGTCCTGATGATGAGCGACCCCAATGTGGCCCTGGCCGCGGCCCAGCCGCCTGCCGTCGCGGGCGCGCCGGTCTCGGTCGCCGGAGAGCCCCTGTTCCGCGACATCGTCAGCCAGTCCGGTTCGCTGAAGGCCGTGGTCGACGCCTGGGCCGCCGCAAAGGCCGCCGACGCCCCGGGGTTCATGACCGGCGCCGACTTCACCGGCTTCAAGGACCGCGCCGCCCATCTGTCGCAGACCGATATGCAGGGCCATCTGATCCTCAAGGAGCGGGGCACGGACGGCGACCTGAAATGCATCCTGCGCGGCATCTCGGAAGACATCCCCAAGAAGATCGCCGCCGTCGAGGCCGCGACCACGCCCGAGGCGCGCGCCGTGGCCCTGTCGGAGTTGTCCTATCTGCTCAACGACAATGTCGAGGTGATCACCTCGCCGCCGCAGCCCGAAGTCTGAAGCCCGAAGTCCAGGGTCAACGACCCGATTGGCGCAGGGACCAAAACGCGCTTGACTGGGGATGGCCGCGTCGAGAGCGGTCGCGGCCGAAGCGAGCCCTCATGCCCAGGAAGTTTCTGGTCGTCGTCGACGACAGCCCCGAGTTCGACGCCGCCCTGCGCTACGCTGCGCG
Source organism: Brevundimonas sp. UBA986 (assembly GCA_002292165.1). Lineage (GTDB taxonomy): Bacteria > Pseudomonadota > Alphaproteobacteria > Caulobacterales > Caulobacteraceae > Brevundimonas. Next base: position 3,222 of record DBBK01000158.1, on the reverse strand, counting down.
CCGGGCCCGCTCGACCGGCGGCCGGGTCGCGCTTCTGGCCGTCATTCCCGACAGTTCCGACGAGCACTGGGCCGGGGTGCGCGAGGAAATCCAGCGCCAGCAGAGGGCCGAGGCCGAAGCCCTGCTGGCCCGTCTGGGCGCCGAGGCCGCCGAACGCTCGGGCGCCCAGCCCATCTTCATCATCGAGACCGGCGACGCCCAGGCGGCGATCCGCAAGACCGTCGGCGACGATCCCGAGATCAAGATCCTGGTCCTGGCCTCGGCCGGGGGCGGGCGGTCGGCGGGGCCTCTGGTCTCGGCGGTGCTCAAGCACGGCGCGGCCTTCACGGGGCGCAAGCTGCCGGTGACCATCGTGCCCGGTGAGCTCACCGACGCGGAAATCGAGGATCTGGCGTGACCGAGGGTCCGGTGATCGAAACGGGGCGGCTGATCCTGCGCCCGACCGCGATGAGCGATTTCGAGCGCTGGTGCGACTTCCAGTCCGATGCGGAGACGACGCGCTTCATCGGCGGGCCGAAGACCCCTGCCGAGGTCTGGCGCATCCTGATGACCTGCGCGGGGGCGTGGGCGCTGACGGGCGAATGCTTCTTCTCGATCATCGAGAAGGAAACGGGCCAGTGGATCGGCCGGATCGGGCCTTGGGCGCCGCACCAATGGCCGGGCAAGGAGGTCGGCTGGAGCCTGCACCGCGACGCCATGGGCAAGGGCTATGCGCTGGAGGCCTCGGTCGCCTCCATGGACTATGCGGTGGATGTGCTCGGCTGGGACGACATCATCCACACCATCGATCCGGCCAATGAGGCCTCGGCGAAGCTGGCGGAGCGGCTGGGGTCGGTGAACCGGGGACCGGGCCGGTTGCCGCCGCCGTTCGAGGCCGCGCGGGTCGATCTCTGGGGCCAGACGGCGGCCGAATGGCGGGAGAACCGCAAGCGGTTTGGCTGAACCCGGCGGCTTGCGACCGGAACGGACCCGGAACATAATGCTGGAGTGAGCGCCCTCCTCGACATCGAACTCGTCTTCAGCCGGCCCGAAACCACGCTTTCGGTGACACGCGGCGCCGCGCGGCTGCTGCTCGATATGGGCTATGCGCCTCTGCTTGAGGTCTGTTTGCCGAACGGGCGGCGGGCCGACGTCATGGCCCTCGGCAAGAAGGGCGACATCGTCATCTGCGAGGTGAAGTCCGGGATCGAGGACTATCGCGTCGACCGCAAATGGCCGGAGTACGCGCCCTTCTGCGACGCCTTCTTCTTCGCCGTGGCCCCGGAGTTTCCGCAAGGCGTCCTGCCGGAAGAGCCCGGCCTGATCGTCGCCGACGGCTTCGGCGGGGCGGTGGTCAGGGACGCGCCGGTGCTGACGCTGGCCCCGGCGCGCAGGAAGGCGCTGACGCTGGCCTTCGCGCGGCTGGGGGCGATGCGGACGCTGAGGGACTAACCCTTACCGAGGCGCGCGCTTGGCCAGGATGCGCTGCAGGGTGCGGCGGTGCATGCCCAGACGGCGCGCGGTCTCCGAGACGTTGTGGTCGCAGAGCTCATAGACGCGCTGGATATGCTCCCAGCGCACCCGGTCGGCGCTCATCGGGTTTTCGGGCGGCTCGGGCGAGGCGTCGCCGATGGCGAGCAGGGCCTTGACCACATCGTCGGCGTCGGCGGGCTTGGACAGATAGTCGACCGCCCCGGCCTTGACCGCCGCGACCGCCGTGGCGATGGCGCCGTAGCCGGTCAGCATGACGATGCGGGCGTCCTCACGGCGCTCGCGGATCGCCTCGACGATCTTCAGGCCGTTGCCGTCCTCCAGCCGCATATCGAGCACGGCATAGGCGGGCAGGGCGATCTTCAGCGCATCGGTCGCCTCGGCGAGGGATCCGGCGGTGGTCACTTCGAAGCCGCGCGATTCCAGGGCGCGTCCCAGTCGGGTGCGCAGGGCCTGATCGTCGTCGAGCAGAAGCAGGGTTTTATCGTGAAGCGCGGCGACGCGGTCCTCGATAGCTGACATTTCAAGAGTCTCCATGGGCCTCAAGTCGCGGTCCGGACCGTGCGGGTCAAGACATGCGCGGCGTTTGGTCGCGACCGAGGAAGCGCCTGTAATCAGACGATTTCAAGCGCAGATCGAGGCCAACGCACGGTGACCCGGGCGCCGCGATGGCCGATCGGACCGTCGCCGGCGCCGACCGAGACCCGTCCGCCGGTGCGCTCCAGCAGGGTGCGGGCGATGAAGAAGCCGAGACCCATGCCGCCCTGGCTGGGGATCACCGCCTCGCTGGACGGCAGGGGCGGATAGGGCGGCGGCGACACAGGCCCGTCCTTCCTGCGCCCCAGGGCGACGCCCAGCCCCACGCGGGCGGGGCGGGCGGCGGCGCGCAGCTGGGCGGCCAGGGCCCGGCGCGCCTTGCCGTGCGGACGGCTGGTCACATAGGGCTCGCCCAGACGCGGCAGGATGTCGGGGGCGAAGCCGGGGCCGTCGTCCAGCACCTCGATGGCGATGCTATCCTCATCGACGGTCGCCGAGACCCACACGGCCGAGGCGGCGAAGTCGGCGGCGTTCTCGACCAGGGTGGACAGGCCGTGCACCACCTCGGGCAGGCGTTTGACCATCGGCGGCGCCTCGCCTTCCAGCGCGTTCACCGCGACGGCGATGTCGAGGTCGAAGCCCAGATGCGGATCGACGACCTCGTTGAGCAGGGCCTTGAGGCCGACCTCCGTATAGAGGGGATCCCCGTCCTCGGGGCGCTGGGACAGGCGGGTCAGGATCTCGCGGCAGCGGTCGGCCTGTTGCAGCAGAAGGGCGGCGTCCTCGGCCTCGGGGCTGTCGGCGGGAGCGCCGCGCAGCATCTCCTTGGCCACGACCTGGATGGTGGCCAGAGGCGTGCCCAGCTCATGGGCGGCGGCCGCGGCCAAACCGCCCAGGGCCGCCAACCTCTGTTCGCGCTGAAGCACGTCCTGGGTGGTCGCCAGGGCCAGCTCGAGCTTTTCCGCATCGGCCGCGACCCGCCAGGCATAGGCCGAGGTGAAGACCACCCCGGTGGTCAGGGCCATGGCCAGGCCGATGCGGTAGAGCAGGGGCAGGATCAGCTCGGTGCCCGACTGCCAGGGCAGGGGCAGGGACCATTTGAACAGGACGGCGGTGGCGATCAGGACGAGGAAGCCCAGGCCGATCGCCTGACGGCCGGGCAGGGAGGCCGCCGCCACCGTCACCGGGGCGACCAGCAGCAGGCAGAAGGGGTTC
>DBBK01000132.1 GCA_002292165.1 Brevundimonas sp. UBA986 | reverse complement strand
GACCTGGGCTCTGTCCCAGCCGTTCTGGACCCTGCTCGACGCGTCCATGGACATCGCCGACGACACCAATGGCGCGGTCGATCCGACCCTGGGCGCCCTGGTCGATCTGTGGGGCTTCGGCCCGCCCGGCCCGCGCCCGTCCGACACTCCCCTGCCCTCCGACGAGGAGATCGAAGCAGCGCAAGGCCTGGCCGGCTGGCAAAAGCTGCGCCTGAACCGCGAGGCCCGGGCGGCTGTCCAGTCCGGCGGGATGAAACTCGACTTCTCCGGCATCGCCAAGGGCCATGCCGTGGACCGCGTCTCCGAACGCCTGACCGCTCTGGGCGCCACCTCCCACCTGATCGAGATCGGCGGCGAGCTTCGGGGCGCCGGGGTCAAGCCCGACGGCCAGCCCTGGTGGGTCGAGATCGAACAGCCACCGGGCAGCCCCGCGCCCCGCACCCTGATCGCCCTTGTCGACATCGCCCTCGCCACCTCGGGCGACTACCGCAAGGCCTTTACCCACGACCACCGCCGCTATTCCCACACCGTCGATGGCCGCACCGGCCGCCCGATCGACAACGGCCTGGCCTCGGTGACCGTGGTCCATCCCTCGGCGATGAAGGCCGACGCCTTCGCCACGGCCCTGACGGTCATGGGTCCCTACGACGGCCCCGAGTTCGCAGAGGCCTATGGACTGGCCGCCCACTTCGTCGAACGCACCCCGCGCGGGCCGATCGAGCGGATGACCCCGCTCTACGCCGCCATGCTCGAAGATCCCGCGCCAGAGGAAAACTGACGTGACGACCGATCCCGTCCACTGGATCGCGGCCGGCGTCGCGGTGGTTCTCTGGCTGATTGTCTGTGTCGCGGTCGCCATCGCCAGCGCCCGCGCGCGTCGCGCCGACCGCGCCCGCACCCAGGCCTTCGGCGGCGGCGGCTCCGACGCCACCCTGATCGCCTATGCCAGCCAGACGGGTTTCGCCGAGGAGCTGGCCCTGATGACCGCCCGCGCCCTGAAGGACACAGGAGGGGCCGAGGCCGGGCTCGGCGCGCGCGTCGTGTCCTTCGCCGACCTTGAACTGGACATGCTGACGGCGGCGAAGCGGGCCCTGTTCGTGGTCGCCACCACCGGCGAGGGCGATGCGCCGGACAGCGCCGGCCGCGTGCTCCGCCGCATGCTCGACCGCGACGCCGCCCTGCCCGACCTGAGCTATGGGATGCTGGCGCTCGGGGACCGGAGCTATAAGGACTACTGCGGCTTCGCCCATGTCGTCGACGGCTGGCTGATGCGCTCGGGGGCCACGCCCCTGTTCGATCTGGTCGAGGTTGACGACGCCGACCCCGAGGCCATCCGCCACTGGCAGCATCAGCTGAACGCGATCACCGGCTCCAACGCCGAGCCCGACTGGACCCCGCCGTCCTACGACCGCTGGACGCTGGTCGAGCGGCGCCTGCTCAACCCGGGCGGGCCCGGCGGCGAAGCCTTCCATCTGGCCTTCGAGCCGATCGAACACACGCCCGACTGGTCGGCCGGCGACATCGTCGAGATCGGCGTGCCGTCACCCGAAGGCGACCGTCCGGCAGCCCGCGAATACTCCATCGCCTCCCTGCCCGCCGACGGCCGGCTGGAACTGCTGGTGCGGCTGATGCGCCATCCCGACGGGACACCGGGTCTGGCCTCGGGCTGGCTGACCGGTCAGGCAAGCCTCGGCGACGAGGTCGCCATGCGGGTGCGGGTGAACCGCGGCTTCCACGGCCCGGCCACCGCGACGCCCATGATCCTGATCGGCAACGGCACGGGCCTGGCGGGCCTGCGCGGCCACCTCAAGGCCCGCTCACTCCAGAATGGGGCCGGCGACGCCTGGCTGATGTTCGGCGAGCGCACCGCCGCCCATGACGCCTTCCATGACGCCGAGCTCAAGGCGTGGCTGGCCTCGGGCGTCCTGACCCGTCTGGACCGCACCTTCTCGCGCGACGAAGGCGACGGCCGTTATGTCCAGGCCGTCGTCGCCGAACAGGCCGACGAACTCCGCCGCTGGATCGACCGGGGCGCGGCGATCTACGTCTGCGGCTCCCTCGAAGGCATGGCCTCCGGCGTCCATGCGGCGCTGGAGGAGGCGCTCGGCGCCGACCGGGTGATCGCCCTGTCCGAGGCCGGGCGGTATCGCCGGGACGTCTACTAGACCCCGACCTGAAGCGCCCGTCGGATGATCCGGCTGGCGGAGCTGGCAGCAGTCAGCCCCGCCATGGTCGGCTCAAGGAGAAAGCGGGCTTCAGGGCGTCCCCTTCGCCGACGTCTGGTCGGCGGCGCGGATCAGCTGAACGAACTCGGCCCGATCGCCGTAGGGGTCTTCGCCCCGCGCCCCCTGGGCCTGGTCGAGGATCGAGGCCCAGTCGTAGTTGGCGGCCATCCAGGGATCGCCGCGCAGACGCTGGCCGAAGGCGGCGACGGCCAGGGCCCAGCGCGTGCTTTCCGGCGGCTGGGCGGAGACCCGGTCCCCGCCTGCGTTGGACACCACATGCTGGATCAGCCGCGACGTCGGCTGGCCCGGCAGCTTGTAGCGGANNCCTCGCCGTCCGGATCTCCGGCGCCCCATTGCAGGGCGGGGGCAGGACGATTGCCCTCATAGCGGCGCTCGGCAATCTGCGACGGCCCGCCGACGGGGGTGATCTCATAGAGGGCGGTGACCGAGGCGCCGGACCCGACCTCGCCCGCGTCGACGCGGTCGTTGTTGAAGTCCTCTTCGTTGAGCAGCCGGGTCTCATAGCCGATCAGCCGGTATTCCGAGACGCGGCCCGGATTGAACTCGACCTGGATCTTCACATCGTCGGCGATGGGGAAGGCGCCCTTGTCGAACTGCGGCCCGAACAGGCGGCGCGCCTCATTGAGGTCGTCGACATAGGCGGCGGTTCCGTTGCCGGCCTGGGCGATGGCCTGCATCCGGGCGTCCTGATAGTTGCCGCGCCCGAAGCCGTAGACCGACAGATAGATGCCCGTTGCCCGCTTGTCGGCGACATAGTCCTCCAGCCGCTTGTTGTCGGTGACCCCGACGTTGAAGTCGCCGTCGGTGAACATCAGGATCCGGTTGACCTTGTCGGCGCCGAAGCTGGCCTGGGCCTGGTCATAGGCGTTGGTCATGCCGGTGGCGCCGGCGGTGCCGCCCGAGGCGTAGAGGCTGGCCACGGCGCAGCGCAGCTTCAGCTTCTGATCGCCCGGCGTCGGCGCCAGGGTCGTGCCCGCGCCCTCGGCGTAATAGGCGACGGCGACCCGGTCCTGGGGACGCAGCCGGTCGATGATCAGGTTCATCGCCTTCTGGGCCAGCTCCAGCTTGTCCGCGCTGCCCATCGAGCCCGAGACGTCGACGAGGAAGGTCAGGTTCAGCGGCCTGCGCTCACCCTCCGGCAGCTCATAGCCCTGCAGCCCGATATGGACGATCTGACGGCCCGGCGACCAGGGCGATGCGGTCACCGCCGTGGTCACGGCGAAGGGCTCGGCGCGGTTGGTCGGACGGGCGTAGCCGTAGTCGAAATAGTTGATCAGCTCCTCGACCCTCACGGCGTCGCGCGGCGGCCGCTGGCCGTCGGCGATGAAGCGGCGGACGTTGGAATAGGCGGCCGTGTCGACGTCGATGGAGAAGGTCGAGACGGGAGCGTCCGCGACGCGGCGCACCGGATTGGGCGTGGCGTCCGGGTAGCGTTCGGTGTCGAGCCTGGGCGGCTGGACGAAGGCTGATACGGGCGGCGGAGGCGCGGAGGGCGGCGGTGGCGGGGGAGGCGGAGCGGGAGGCGGAACATAGCCGGGAGCCGGTGTGGCCGGGGCGTTACGGACACGCGTCCCGGTGACCACGACGTCCTGGACCTCGGTCCCGCTGGACGCCCCATAGACCGGAGACGGCGGGGGCGGGGGCGTCGAGCGGGGCGGCGCATAGCCGACCCGCGTCAGCGTGAACCCCAGCGGCGCGCATGCGGCGGGCGTCGCCTCCCCGTCCATGGCCGCGACGGGCGCAGGCGGGGCGACCACAGGGGCGCCTCCGGGCGCCGCGAGGGTCAGGCCGACGACAGCCGCGACCCCCTGTTTCAGAATGGCTGCGAGCATGGCGTCCTCCTCCGGAATCTATCGTTGCCGCAACACACGGACTCGTGTTCGGCGAAACTGTGGCCGGCGCACGGACCAAAAAAGGCGGGGATCGACTGTGTCCTGATGGCAATCCCGCGCCCCAGCCCCCACTATGAAGCTTCACGAGGCAGGGCTGGCAAGATGGCGGATCCGACGGGCGGCGGAATGGGACTGGGTCATGCGGTGGCCCTGCTGGCGGCCGCCGTGGTCGCCGTGCCCCTGTTCAAGCGCTTTGGTCTGGGCGCGGTGCTGGGTTACCTCGCCGCCGGACTGGTCATCGGCCCGTTCGGCTTTCGCCTGATCGAGGACGCCGAGGCGGTGCTGCACGTCGCCGAACTGGGCGTCGTCATGTTCCTGTTCATCATCGGGCTGGAGATGCGTCCGGCCCGGCTGTGGAGCCTGCGCAAGGAAATCTTCGGCCTCGGCTTCCTGCAGGTGATGACCTGCGGCGCGCTTCTGACCGGAGCCGCCCTGCTGGCCGGTCTGGCCGTTCCGGCCGCGATCATCGCCGGCGCCGGCTTCGCCCTGTCGTCAACCGCCATCGTCATGCAGTTGCTGGAAGAACGCAACGAACAGGCTGACGCCCCGGGGCAGCGGGTGGTCTCCATCCTGTTGTTCGAGGACCTGTCGATCGTGCCCCTGCTGGCCCTGGTCGCGGTGTTCGGCGGCATGTTCGGCACGGCGGTCGAGGACCCGCAACCGATCTGGCTGACCATCGGATTCGCCGTCGCCGCCGTCGCCGCCGTCTATGTGATCGGGCGCTGGCTGCTGAACCCGGCCTTCCGTCTACTGGCCCGTTACGGCGGACGCGAGGTGATGACGGCGGGCGCGCTTCTGGTGGTCCTGGGCGCCGCCTGGGCCATGGACCTCGGCGGGCTGTCGATGGCCATGGGCGCCTTCCTGGCCGGGGTGCTGCTGTCGGAATCGACCTTCCGCCACCAGCTGGAAGCCGATGTGGAGCCGTTCCGGGGTATCCTGCTGGGCCTGTTCTTCCTCAGCGTCGGCATGTCGCTGGATCTGGGCGTCGTCGTCCGCGACTGGCCGATGATCCTGGGTGGGGTCGCCGCCTTCATGTTCGCCAAGATGGCCGGAGTCTATGCGATCGCGCGGATCAAGTCCGGCCACGGCGAGGCCCTGAAGCGCGCGGCTCTGATGGGCGAGGGCGGGGAGTTCGCCTTCGTCCTCTATGGCGCCGCCCTGGCCGCCGGCCTGTTCGACGCCCGCACCGCCGCCATCCTCTCGGCTGTGGTCATCCTGTCGATGGCCCTGACCCCGGTGCGGATGCTGCTGGCCGACCGGTTTAAGCCGAAGGACGTCATTTCCCTGGACGGCATCGACAAGGCAAAGGACCTGCGCGAGCGGGTCCTGATCATCGGCTTCGGTCGGTTCGCGCAGGTCGTGGCGCAGCCGCTGCTGGCGCGCGACGTGGACGTCTCCATCGTCGACATCGACGTCGAGATGATCCAGGCCGCCGGCAATTTCGGTTTCAAGGTCTATTACGGCGACGGCGCCCGTCTGGACGTGCTGCGCGCCTCGGGCGCCGGAACCGCCGAGACCATCCTGGTCTGCGTCGACAAGCCCGAGACCGCCGACCGCATCGTCGAACTGGTCAAGGCGGAGTTCCCCCTGACCAAGCTGTTCGTGCGCGCCTATGACCGCGGCCATTCGATCCGGCTGATCAAGGCCGGCGTCGAGTTCCACATCCGCGAGACCTTCGAGTCCGCCCTGGCCTTCGGCGAGCATGTGCTCAAGGACCTGGGCTTCTCGGAGGACGAGGCGCGCGACACCATCGAGGACGTCCGCCGCCGCGACGAGGAGCGACTGACGCTTCAGGTGGCGGGCGGGCTTACCGCCGGCCGGTCGCTGTGGCGCAACAACACCACGACCCCGCAGCCCGCGCCCTACGTCAAGCCGCGCCGCGAGGGCCAGGCCCTCAACGAAGAGGCCGCCGAGGTGCTGGAGGACGAGAGACTCGACGATGAGGCGGACGACGAGGTGCGAGAGCACGTTTGACGGCTTCGCCGACCGCCGTGATGCGCCCTCGCCACAGTGGCCCAAGGTTCTTCGTTAACGGATGAATTTCGCGGAACGACGGAGCCAGTCGCGAACTTTTTCTCTCAGCTGAGGGAACCCGATCATGCCGACCACAAAGTCCAAGCCGCCCGCCAAGCCCAATCTGCGCCTCGTCGAGGCGGAGAGCGCCATCTATGAGATGATGCGCACGCCCGAGACCACCGCCGAGCGCGTCAAACGCCTTCAGGTCGAGGCCCGCGCCCTGGCCGTCGAACAGGTCGAGGCGTTCGAGAAGATCCTGCTTCAGGCCGCCGAGATGGCCAAGGAGATCGCCGACGGCGGCGACGCCTATCCGGTCGGCGCCCGCGAGATCGCCTCGCGCCTCTACAGCGACCTGCCGGTCAAGGCCGAGACCATCCGGACCATCGTCGCCCGCACGCTTTAGGCCGCTGATCGGTTCGGCCGCTCGCGCAGGCGGTTGGCCAGGCGGAACAGCAGGACGGCGAAGACGATCAGGACCACCGGCACGATCAGCGGCGCCAGAAAGGCGATCAGCACCATGCCGACGCTGAACACGTCCTCGATGAAGGACAGCACCGGATTGCCCAACCCGCCGGTCGTCGCCGTCGAGGTCAGCCGCGTTCCGCCCTGGACCGCGTTGAAGGCGAAGGCGGTCGGAGCCCCCACGATGATCCCCGCGACCGCGGCCGTGGTCGGGTCCACGCCGGTGAAGACGCTGGCCGCCGCTATGGCCCCCGCGATCGGCCGGGTGAAGGCGCCCATGACCGTCAGGGCGTGATCGACGGCGGGGACCTTGTCGCCCGCGAACTCGGCCGCCGCCGCGATGGCGAGGGCGGCGATTGCCGGGAGCGAACCGATCCAGGCCAGGTGTTCGTTCAGGCTGACGCCGAACAGGCCGAACCGCGCCGCCAGGGCCAACATCAACAGGGGCAGGAAGGTGCGCAGGCCCGTCGCCGAAGCCAGACCCAGTCCCAGAAGCACCGGCAGGACCCAGGTCTGGAGCAGGCCGGCGGCCGGGCCGAGCTGGCCGGGATCAAGGCCTGGCATCAGGCCAGGACGTCGGCGTAGTCGGGGTGGCGTTTGAACCAGACGACCGCATAACTGCAACGCGGGGTCAGCTTCAGCTTCTCGTCGCGGGCGTGATCGGCCAGGCTCTGCATGAACTGGCCCGCGGCGCCCGAGCCGCGCAGTTCGGGCTCGGCCTCGACATGGAGAATGGCGCGGCGGTCGCCCTGGACCGCATAGTCGGCGAACACCACCCTGAGCGCGCCGTCGGGGTCGGTGAAGCCCTGCTCGAACCGATGCTCGGCCGGCACGTCGCGAAAGTCGGTCATGATGGCGCTTCCCCGCGTTCTGCTTTGTTCGGCAACCGACAGAGGGCCGGAGTGTTCCGCGCCGAAAGCGATCTCTTGCGATTGATGCGCGCCTGCAACAGCGGCGAAAGCCGGGCCTTTCAGGGGGCCTTGTCGGACAGCAGGTTCACCAGGCTGAGGATCGACTTGATCGTGAACCAGACGTGCAGAACGAAAAGGGCCAGAGCGCACAGGCAAAGGGTCAGTATGCCGACCCCGATCATCATCAGCGGAATGCTGATCAAAATTCCGATCCACAGGCCGACCGTCCACCAGAAGACCGACCAGAACAGGGCAATCTGGGCCTCGATATGCTGACGCGGCAGACCCGTGGCGGTCCCTCGTCCCGCGTAGGCGACGATCAGGCCGACGATGACCAGCAGGTTCGCGCTGGGGATCGACAGGATGTAGAGGGCCCAGGCGATGATGGCGGCGGGCCGCCCTTCCGACTCATGGCCGCTGTCGAGACGGGGCTGGGGGGCGTCGGTCATTCGGTCGGGCTCCTTGGTCTCAGATCATCCAGGTGCGGGGATTGGCGACCGGCTTGCCGGCGGAGAGCGTCATCACTCCCCAGGCGCCGCGTATGATCACCCAGACCGCCATGGCGACCAGTACGAACACCCCCAGGTTCACCGCGACCAGAACGGCGCCGACCACGGCGGCGATGGCGGCGATCCACAAGGTGCGTGTCTGGAACTCGAAATGGCTGCGGGCCAGATGTTGTTCCGGCTTCGGACGCATCCAGACCATCAACAGGCCGATCACCGCCGCCACGCCGAAGGTCGGCACGGCGAACAGGATCAGGGCATAGATCGTATAGAGACCCGTCGCCCCTTCGGGCGCGTCGCCCGACCCGTTGCGGCTGCCCTTCTGGTCAGCGCGACCGAAGGCGGGCGCCGAAGAGGGCCGGCTGAAGGCGGGCGTCGCCGACAGAGGGCCCAAGGAATCGGGGCCAAGGGTATCGGGGGCGATCCGCTCGGCCGCCAGCGGCGTCTCCACGGACCATCCGGAAGACACGGGCTCTGACGGCGTAGCGGCTTCGTCCGGCTCCGGCGTGGGATCCAGGATGGGGTCGCGCTTGCGGGGCGCCGCGAAGGTCGGGGCGGGAATCACCGGTTCGGGCTCGGGAATCGGGATGATGACCGGCTCGGCCTCAGGTTCCGGCGCGACGGCCTCGACCTCGGGTTCCGGTTCGATCTCGGGCTCGGGCTCCGGAACGGGCTCGGGCGCACGGCGCTCGATCCCGGCGAGGGCGGCGGCGCTGGTGAAGCCGATCAGTTCGTCGTGGGCATGGTGGTCGGGCTCGGGCGCCGGACGCACCGGGGCGGCCCAGGTCGGACGGCGGGGTGCGGCGGGCGCCGGCTCGTCACGGAACAGGTCGGCGTCCTCGGGCTCTTGCGCGCCGTCCTGGGGCGAATGCGGTACGCCGGGTTCGGCCATCGAGGATCTCCGTTCAGGCGGCGGCGCCGAACGGCCCCGTCGTCATCGGGCGGACAATGGCGCTCGGCGAGCCCGAGCGCAACCGCTTCAAGGGGTTGGGCCGGGGTGCGGACCCTAGCGAGCCCAGGTCAGTTCGCAGCCGGGAGCGACCGCGCCCTGCAAAGCCCCGGGTTTCTCGACCCGCACGGTGACCCGGCGCACCCGGCCATCGCGCAGGCAGGCCAGGGCCAGGCGTTCGGCGAAACTCTCGACCAAACCGATATGGCCCTCCGCGGCGATGTCGCGCGCCGCCTGGGCGATGGTCTCATAGTTGATGGTGTCCGACAGCCGCTCGACCGCATGCGCCCCCAGATCGAGGGTCACGTCGATGATCAGGGTCTGGAGCCGGCCGTGTTCGTGGTCATAGACCCCGATGCCCGCTTCGATGGTCAGGCCGCGCACGAAGACGGTCAGCCCCTCGCGCCGGACGGTGTCGGTCGAGGGGAAGGCGGCGACGCCGCTCAGCTCAGCGCTCATTGGGGATACTCGGACTCGAGGATGTCGGGGGTCTGCCACGCCAGGTGCTGGCCGCCGTCGACGGCGATCATCTGGCCGGTGACCATATCGGCCTGAACCAGCCAGACGACGGCAGCGGCGACGGCCTCGGGGCTGCCGGGCTTCTGCAGCAGGGTGCCGGCGGCCTCGGCGGCGAAGTCGGCTTCGGACTGATGGATCGAGGGCAGGGTCGGGCCGGGGCCGACGCCGTTGACCCGGATGCGCGGCGCCAGGGCTTGGGCCAGGGTCCGGGTCGCCCACCACAGGCCGTTGCGGGACAGGGCGTAGGAGAAGAAGCGCGGATCGGGCTTGAGCACCCGCTGGTCCAGCAGATTGACGATGACCGAGCCATCCGGCGCCTGATCGGCGAAGGCTTCGGCGAGAACGACGGGGGCACGCAGATTGGTGTCGAGGTGTTTGTCCCAGGTCTCGCGCGACAGGCCTCCGACCGCGTCGTTCTCGAACACCGAGGCGTTATTGACCAGGACCGACAGGGGACCGAGTTCGGCGACGGCGGCGGGGATCAGGCCGCGCACCTGATCCTCGTCGGTCAGGTCGGCCTTGAGAATGACGGCGCGGCGGCCGAGCGCACGCACCGATTCGGCGACAGCCTCGGCCTCTTCGGGATCGCTGCGATAGTGGATGGCCACGTCGTGGCCGGCGCCGGCGAGCGCCAGACAGATGGCCCGGCCGATGCGCTTGCCGCCACCCGTGACGAGGGCGGCGCGGGCCTTAGTCAACCCGACCGAACTCGATGAAGTTGATGACGCCCAGCAGGACGACGAAGCCGAGAATGATGCCGAGAGCCAGCATGGAAATGCTCCTGTTCAGATCGGGTGATACCGGGCCGGGGGCATGGGTTCAAGCCGCAGACCGGCGCCGCGTGAAGACGAGGCCTTCGCGTTCGGCTTCGCCATGTTGCAACGGCGTTATCCGAAGATCGAACTGAGGCCGCACCGCACCTGCAGGAACGCTCCATCGGAGGCCGACGCGCCTCGCCATGGAGACCCCCGCCCCATGACCCTCTCCCCAATGACGCCCGATCAAGGTCGCCGCATCCACATCACCGGCGCGCCGCGCAGCGGCACCACCCTGCTGCACGTCCTCTTCCTGGCCTGTTTCGACATCGACGGCGGAGTGAAGGAAGAGCTGCGTCTGCGCCGGCCCGCGCCGCGCGACCGCCGGATCGTCTGCACCAAATGTCCGGACGAGGTGGCCTTCACCGCCTCCATGTTGAGCCTCGATCCGCGGCTGCACGCCGTCTATGTGGCCCGCGATCCGCGCGATGTGATCACCAGCGAGCACGGCGGCTGGCCCGGGCGCTACTTCACCAATCTGCGCGTCTGGCGGCGCAGCGCCCGGGCGGCCGAAAAGGCGCGTGGCCGCGAGCGCTTCCACATCGTCGATTACCACCGCCTGGTCACCGAGCCGGACACCGTCCAGGTCGAACTGATGGCGGCCATGCCCTTCCTGACGCTGAAGCACCTCTTCTCGCGCTATCATGAGGTGGTGCGCGAACCGAGCGCCGAATGGGCGCCGGCGATGCGGGCGATCCGGCCGGTGACGCCCGAGAGCCTCGGCGCCTGGCGGCTCAAGCCTGAGCGGATCAAGGGCCAGATCGCCCGGCATGGCGATATGACCGAAGAGCTGATCGCCCTGGGCTATGAACGCGACCACCACTGGCTGACGGCCCTGCGCCCGGTCGAGCCCGACCTGACGCCCAGCATCCATCCGGAGCGGCTGGGCCTGCGCCGGACGATCAGCGAGCGCCTGCCCCGCGTGCGCGACGCCGTCCTCTATCTGACCCGCAACGCCCTGCCGATGGCCGCCGCTCGCTAGGCGAGGCAAGACCGGCGTGCCATGGTCGCGCCATGTCCAGAAAGCCGTGGCGCGCCGTCGTCGAGCCCTATACCCGCCCCCTGTTCTTCGCGGTCTCGCGCCTGACGCGCGGCATGACCCTGGGGGTGCGGGGCGTCGCCGTCGACATCGAGGGACGGGTCCTGCTGGTCAAACACACCTATGTCATGGGTTGGTGGCTGCCGGGCGGCGGCGTCGACAAGGGCGAGACGACCCAGGCCGCCGTGGTGCGCGAGATGCGCGAGGAGGCCGGACTGATCGCCACCACCCCGCCTCGCCTGCTGTCGATCCATTCCAACGAGGCCTACTTCCCGGGCGACCATGTCGTGGTCTTCGCCATCGACGCCTTCACTATGGAAGAGCGAACCAGCCACGGGGAGATCGCAGAGATCGGCTGGTTCGCACCCGACGCCCTGCCCGAGGACGCCCACCGTTCGACCCGGGCGCGGCTGGCGGAAATCTTCGGCGGCGCGGCGGCGACCCAAAGCTGGTGACGGAATCCGGGGCATGGCGGCGTTGAAGCTTCGGGGCTCATGGAGACGACCATGCCGATATTCGACCGCCGCCGCCTGATCGCCCTTTCACTGGCCGGAGCCGCGCTTGCGGCCGCCGCGCCCGGTTTCGCCCGTCAGGCCGCGCCGACCGCGAACCGCTACGGGTCCGATCCGCTGCAGAGCTATGACCTCTATCCGGGGCGAGAGACCGGACCGATCCTGATGTTCGTCCACGGCGGCGGCTGGAAGCGGGGCGAGAACTCCATGGTCAACGCCCTGCCCGACTATACCCGACGTCACGGCCTGACCCTGGCCTCGACCAGCTACCGGCTGGTCCCGGACGTCGGCGCCCNNCCGCGAAGAGGCGCAGGACGTCGCCGCCGCCATCGCCGATCTGCATCGCCGGCTGCCCGGACGGCCGATCTTCCTGCTGGGCCATTCCGCCGGCGCCCATCTGGCGGCCCTGGTGGGCGTCGATCCCGTCTATCTGGGCGCGCAGGGCCTTAAGCCGTCCGATCTGGCGGGCGTGATCCTGCTGGACGGCGCGGGCTACGACGCCACAGGCCCCCGGGGTCCGGGGATCGTGGGACGGGCGCTGGACCAGATGTACGACAATGCCTTCGGCCCCGAAGGCAGCCCCGCCCGCGCCGAACTGTCGCCGACCCTGCGCGTCCAGCCGGGCGTGACCTACCCGCCCTTCCTGATCTTCCACGTCGCCAGCCGCGCCGATTCGGCGGCGCAGAGCCAGGCCCTCGCTGCCGCCCTGACCCGGGCCGGCGGTCAGGCCGAGGTCGTGTCCGCGCCCGGCGAGACCCATATGACCATCAACCGCAGCTTCGGCGTCGAGGGCGATCCCGAGGGCGAACGCGGCGCCCGGTTCATCTCGGCTCATTCCTGAGAAACGCCCCCTGCCCGTCCGCGAAACGGCGTGATAGCTCAAGGGTATGAACTTCAACGCCGCCATGATCCTGCTCGCCGTCATCATCGCCGGCGGCGCGACCGCGCTTCAGGCGCCGACCAACGCCCGGCTGGCCGTAGCCATGGCCTCGCCGGTCAATGCGGCCTTCATTTCCTTCGCGGTCGGGACGCTGGCGCTCGGCATTCTGGCGGCGGTCCTGCACACGAAACCGGACCTCGCGGCGGTGAAGACCCTGCCCGCCTGGGCCTGGATGGGCGGCCTTTACGGATGCGTCTTCGTGATCACCGCCGCCTGGGGCGTGCCGCGTCTGGGCGCCGCCCTGACGATTACCCTGATGGTCGCCGGCCAGCTGCTGCTCAGCCTGATCCTCGATCACTTCGGCGCCCTGGGCGTGCCGCGCCACCCGATCGGCATCGGTCGCCTGGCGGGGGTCGCGCTTGTCTTCATCGGCGTCCTGATGGTGCGCCGGTTCTGAACCGAAGCGGCTGTCGGGGCTTCACTACGACAGAAAATCAGGGAGCCCCGGAATGCCGACCCTCAGTAAGATCGCCCCGTCCTTCTGGTTCGTGAAGGAGGCCGAGGAGGCCGCGAACCTCTATGTCTCCGCCTTTCCGGACTCGCGCATCGACCGGGTCTGGACTCTGGAGGTCGAGACGCCCAGCGGGCCGCCGGGGTCGGTGAAGGTGGTGGAGTTCACCCTCGCCGGCCAGTCGTTCACCGCCATGGACGCGGGCAAGCTGGACGACTTCAACCACGCCATCTCCTTCACCGTGAACTGTGAAGACCAGGCCGAGATCGACCACTACTGGGACGCGCTGCAAGCCGGCGGCGGGTCGCCCGAGCAGTGCGGCTGGCTGAGGGACCGGTTCGGCGTCTGCTGGCAGATCGTGCCGGTCGTCCTCAATGAGCTGCAGTCGTCCAGCGACCGCGCCGCCGCGGGGCGGACGGCCGTGGCCATGCTGAAGATGGTCAAGCTGGATCTGGCCGCGCTTCAGGCGGCCTACGACGGCCAATAGTCAGACGTCGAACTTCACGCCCTGGGCAAGGGGCAGCTCGGCGGAGAAGTTCACCGTCTGGGTCTGGCGGCGCATATAGGCCTTCCAGGCGTCGGAACCCGACTCGCGGCCGCCGCCGGTCTCCTTCTCGCCGCCGAAGGCCCCGCCGATCTCGGCGCCGGACGGGCCGATGTTGACGTTGGCGATGCCGCAGTCCGAACCCCAGGCCGAGAGGAAGGCCTCGGCCTCGCGTACGCTGTCGGTGAAGACGCAGGAGGACAGGCCCTGCGGCACGGCGTTCTGAAGTTCGACCGCCTGATCGAAGTCGCTCCACGTCAGGACGTAGAGGATGGGGGCGAAGGTCTCATGCTCGACCACCGCCGTCTGGGCCGGCATGCGGACAATGGCGGGGGTGACATAGGTTCCGTCGGCCTCGACGCGCGTTCCGCCGACGAGGATCTCGCCGCCTTGCGCCACGGCGTCCGCGAGCGCCGTCTCGAAGCCCTTCACGGCCGGCTCATCGATCAGGGGGCCGACGAGGACGCCGTCCTTGCGCGGATCGCCGACCGGCAGGCTGGCATAGGCCTTGACCAGTCGCTTGGTCAGGGCCTCGGCGACGCTCTCATGCACGATCAGGCGACGCAGGGTGGTGCAGCGCTGACCGGCGGTGCCGACAGCCGAGAAGGCGATGGCGCGCACGGCCATCTCCAGATCGGCGCTGGGGGTGACGATCATGGCGTTGTTGCCGCCGAGCTCGAGCAGGGAGCGGCCGAGACGGCCTGCCACGGTCTGGGCCACCGCCTTGCCCATCCGGGTCGAACCCGTCGCTGAAACCAGCGGCACGCGCGGGTCGGCCGACAGGGCCTCGCCGATCTCGCGGCCGCCGATCAGGAGTTGGCTCAGGCCTTCCGGGGCAGCATTCCCCGTTTCCTTGGCAAACCGGGCGACGGCGCGTTCGAACACCGCCTGCACGCCCAGCGCGGTCAGGGGCGTCTTCTCCGACGGTTTCCAGATCACCGGGTCGCCGCAGACGAGGGCGAGGGCCGCGTTCCAGGCCCAGACGGCGATGGGGAAGTTGAAGGCGGTGACCACCGCGACCGGCCCCAGCGGCTGCCAGGTCTCGCGCATGTGGTGGCCGGGGCGTTCGCTGGGCAGGGTCAGGCCATAGAGCTGACGCGACAGGCCGACGGCGAAGTCGCAGATGTCGATCATCTCCTGGGCCTCGCCCAGACCCTCCGACACGATCTTGCCGGCCTCCAGCGTGACCAGCATGGCCAGATCGGTCTTGGCGGCGCGTAGCTCCTCGCCCAGCAGGCGGACCAGTTCGCCCCGGCGCGGCGCGGGCACGCGGCGCCAGGCCTTGAAGGCCTCGACCGAACGGGCCACGGCGGCCTCGACCTGATCCGGCGTCGCCTGAACGAGAGCGCCGGCGCTCGAGCCATCGATGGGTGAGCGGGTCGGCAGATCTCCGGACCAGACGGTGTCGGAAACGCCCAGGCGGGTCAGGATGGCTTTGGCGTCGGCGGCGGCGGCGGCGGTCATTGAGGTCTCTCCCATCGGGCCGATGCCCTTAGCGCTCGCAGGCCGGAGGCGAAAGCGGAACCGGCGTTCCTCCCCGGGGTTCTGTCGCCAGCAGCAGGAGGAAGCCCCATGAAGATCCGCGATGTGATGACCAAGGACGTTCAGGTCGCCCGCCCCGGCGACACGATCCAGGACGTCGCAGCCCGCATGAATTCGGGCGATTTCGGCTTCATCCCCGTCGCCGAGGACGACCGGCTGGTCGGGACCCTGACCGATCGCGACATCGCCGTGCGCGCCGTGGGCAAGGGTTTCGGACCCGCAACGGCGGTCTCTGAGGTCATGACCACCGAGGTGGTGACGGCTCTGGACAGCGCCGACCTGAAGAGCGCGCTCGACGCCATGGGCGACGGCAAGATCCGCCGCCTGCCGGTCGTGGACAAGCACCAGAGGCTGGTCGGGGTGGTGTCGCTGGGCGACCTGTCGACCCGGGTGAAGGAGAAATATGCGGGCGAGGCGCTGGAGACCATTTCTCAGCCTGGTTGAAATTTACGACCTCTTCACCGTTTTCGGAAACCGCGTGGCAAGCGGTGAACCGCCATTCTACGGGCTCGGATAGTCGGAGAACCGTCATGGCGCGCGCTCAATTCCAGAAGGGCCAGAAGGTCTGGGTCGAATGCGTGGGCGCGTGGGCCCACATCGAAAAGGTCCAGCCGGTCTGGGCCAAGGGCTTCGACGAGCCCGTCCGGGTCACCTATGAGATCGGTCTGGGCCGCGAGTTCCTGGCCCATGAGCTGATGCTGCCGGTCGAGGACGAGGCGTCCGAGGACGTGGGCAACTGGCGGCTGCTGCGCGCCCGCAACAAGTGGCAGCTGGCCGAGGACACCCCGCACCATCCCTTCCCCGGCACCTATCCGGTCGTGGTCACCGATCCGGCCGACTGGGGCGGCTGGCGCGTGCCGGGCGCCGAATACGACCGCGATCCGGACCGCATCGAGTTCCAGGCCCGGCTGATCGCCGCCGCGCCGCAACTGATGGCCCTTGCCCAGTCGCTGATCGACGCCGTGGATGAAAACCCCGACGACGCCCCGCCCGCGACGGTCGCCATGGCGCGTCAGGCTCGCGATATCCTGAAATCGGTCACCGACGTCCTGGCCACGCCGCCGGAGACTGTTGCCCAGAAGATTCGCGCACAGGCGGCTTAATACCTTTCGTTAACCATGCCTCGACAGGATTCCGCGACGCAGCCTAGATTCCAGACTTCGTCGAATCGCTTCGCACCGGTCTGAAAAGGGCCGCGGACGCGAGCTTTTTTAGTCCGGGAGAGCGCCTTGCGGGGCAATGAGCGCCGCATACAGGGACCGGGCCGCCGATCATCCGATCAGGGCGGCGGACGTGCGGCCAGCCGCACCCGGATCCTGATCCTTGGCCTCACCCTCTGCGTCGCCGCCTATGTGCTTCTGGTCGCGCGCCAGACCGCCCGCCCCGAACGGGAGGCCGATCAACTTCGCGTCGCCGCCCAGCAACAGGACGCCCAGCTGTTCGCCGCCCGGATGGACGGTCGCATCCTGACCGCCCGCGCCGCCCTGACCATCGGCGCCGCGGCCCTGACCGGCCATACCGACCGGCCGCTGGACGCCGCCGAGGCCGCCCGCGCCGCGGCCCCCGAGGCCGCCTTCGCCATCCTGTCGCCGACCGGCGCCGTCCAGGCCGCCAGCGGCGCCCCCGCCGAGGCCTTCGCCGAACCCCCGGCGTCGGCCGGTCACGCCCTGCGTCTCGGCGCCGATCGCCGCGCGGTTCTCACCAGCCAGGCGGCCGGAACGATGCGGATCGTCGCCCGCATTCCCCTGCCCGCGTCCGAGACGGGGTCCGCCCTCTATTTGTCCATGCCCGACGACGACGTCGCGACGGCGGCTCCCGGGGCGACCGTTCCGGCGCTCAACCACGCGGCGCTGAAGGCGGCGACGGGTCCGATCGCGACGACGCCCTCGGGCGGCAAGCCGCTGACCCTCCTCGCCGCCCCGGTCGGATCCACCGGCTTGCTGGCGGTCGCCGCCCAGCCGGCCGGCTCGGGCGGCGGACTGCTGGGCGACGCCTGGGTCCTGTTGGCTCCGCTGGCCCTCGGCGCCGCCGTGGGAGCCATGATGCTGGTGCAGGGCTGGCGCCAGCGCCGGGCGACCCGCGACTGGGCCGAGACCGAGCACCGCTTCCGCGTCGCCGTCGAGGCCGCCCGCTGCGGCGTCTGGGAATGGGATCTGGAGGCCGAGGAAGTCACCCTGTCCGACTATATGGCGACCCTGCTGGGCTTGCCGGAGGGCGGCGTCGTCCCGGCCGCGACCGTGCTGGGGCGGGTCCATCCCAAATACCGCGATCTGGTCGAGCACGCCCTGCGTCAGGCCGCGACATTCGGCGCCTTCGAGACCACCTTCCCGGTCACCGGTCCCAACAGCACGATCCGCTGGATCGACGCCCGCGGGCAGGCGCGCGGCGAACGCGACGAAGGCGGCTTCATCAACATCCTGGGCGTGGCCCTCGACATCACCGAGGCCCGCCGCGCCAAGGCCCAGGCCCAGTCGGCCGAAAGCCGGCTGCGCGACGGCATCGAGAGCGTGTCCGACGCCTTCTCCCTGTTCGACCGCCATGGGCGGCTGATCCTGTGCAACCAGGCCTTCTCCGACGCCTTCGGCCTGGCCCCCGAGGCCGTGCGCCGCGGGGCGATGAAGGACGAGTTGAACCGCATCGCCGCCCTGGCCATCAAGGCCGACCATCCGTCCTCGGACCTCGGCGCCGGAATGCGCGAGGTCGAGATGCACGACGGCCGCTGGCTGCGGCTGGCCGAGCGCTACACTTCCGACGGCGGCACCGTGGTCACCGCCACCGACCTGACCCAGATCAAGAAGCAGGAGGCCGAGACCCAGCGCGCCGCGGACAGCTTGCGCCTGATGGTCGACCAGCTGGAGTCGAGCCAGGAGAAGCTCAGCCTGCTGGCCCGCAAATACGAGATCGCCATGACCCGGGCCGAGGCCGCCAACCAGGCCAAGTCGGAGTTCCTGGCCAATATGTCCCACGAGCTGCGCACCCCGCTGAACGCCATCAACGGCTTCTCCGAGATCATGGCCGGCGAGATGTTCGGCCCGGTCGGCGACGCGCGCTACAAAGGCTATGCCTCCGACATCCTGAAGTCCGGCCAGCACCTGCTGAGCTTGATCAACGACATCCTCGACATGGCCAAGATCGAGGCCGGCAAGATGACGCTGCACTATGAGAAGGTATCGCTGAGAGAGGTCTGCGAGGACGCCATCCGCCTGATGCGCGGCAAGGCGGAGGACTCGGGCCTGACCCTGGCGCTGGAGGCCCAGGACCTGCCCGACATCGACGCCGATCAGCGCGGCCTGAAGCAGGTCATGCTGAACCTGATCTCGAACGCGGTGAAGTTCACGCCCGAGGGCGGCTCGATCACCGTCTCGGTGGCCCAGCACGGGGTGGGACGTCAGAGGGTCGCGGTCGCCGACACGGGCATCGGCATCGCCGCCGAGGATCTGGGCCGCCTCGCCCGCCCGTTCGAACAGGTCGAGGGCCAGCACTCCAAGACCACGCAGGGGACCGGCCTGGGCCTGGCCCTGACCAAGTCGCTGATCGAGATGCACCACGGCGTGATGGCCATGGACAGCGAGCCGGGCGCCGGGACCGTGGTCAGCTTCGACCTTCCCGAAGTTCGCCCGGCCGAGGCCGGGGCCAGCCCGCCCCAGGCGCGCGCGGCCTGAAGCCTCTCAAAATCGCCTAGCGTTCCCCGCGCGGCGCACCGGGCTGATCGGGTCCACGACCGTGATCGCCGTCAGAGCGCCCATCGGGACGGCCGCCGGGTCCCCCCTTGTGCTGATCGGGGGCGCCGCCGCCGGGCTTGACGCGCCGGGCCAGGATCACGGCCAGAGCCTGACGGTCGTCCGGATTCAGCGTCGCCAGAACCGCCGTGGCGTCGTGTTCCAGCCGGGCCCGGCCGCGCATCTCGGCGGCGCGGGACTGGTCCAGCAAGGTGTTGGCGGCGGCGGCATCGGGGTTGGGGCCGCGCATCAATTCGACCGCCTGGCGCCGCGCGGCGCGCGAGGCCTCGAAGTCCGGCCGGGCCGCCATGGCCGAGGCGCGGAAGGCCGCCCGCACGCGCTGGCGCGTCTCGGGCTCCATGCCCGCGAGGATATCCCTGAAGGTGCTCTGGCGGCCCGGAACCTGGGCCGCCTCGATCTTGTCCTCGGCCTTGGTCTTGGTCACCCACAGAGTCGCGCCGCCCGCGATGGCGAACAGGTTCAGGGCGACCGAGGCGGCCAGGGCGATCTTCAGGGCGCGCGGAGAATCCAGAAGGCTCAACCCAGGACCTCCGTATCGTCCACGCCCGACAGGCTGGATTGATAGAGGACCGCATCGGCCTGGGCGTCGGCGGTCAGGTGCGGGGTCAGGCTGGCGCCCGCGATCACGCCCGCGCAGGCCGCGGCGGCCCAGCCGGCGCCGAACCAGAGCACCAGACGGTCCCAGACCAGACGCGCCTTGCGCGGCGACAGGCCGGCGGCCATGGCCGAGGCGATGACCCGGTCGCGCAGGGCGTTGGAGATCATCGGGCGCGCCGAGGCGTCGAGCGCGGCGTCGGTCTGACGCGCCTCGAACAGCACCCGGTCGGCCCACGGCCCGTCAGAGGCCATCAGAGCCTCCGCCGCCTTGCGCTCGGCCTCGGGCCAGCGCCGCTTGTCGGCGCCATAGGCTTCGGCCAGTTGTTTCAGCCTTTCGGCGTTCATCGTCGTCATCCTTCAGCCCCTCGCCTCTCGGCATTGGGCGCCATATCCGCCAACGTCTGCCTCAGGGCGCGACGGCCCCGCGACAGCAAACTCTCCAGCGCTTCCACGCTGATCTGCATCAGGTCGGCCGCCTCGATATTGGACAGCTCCTGATAGTGGCACAAGACGATGGCCTCCCGCTGACGCTCGGGCAATCGTCGCAGGGCCGCGTCGACCCGGACGCCGAGTTCGGCGGCCAGAAGCCCCCGATCGGGCGCCGGACCGTCGTCGGGCCGGTCCGGCGGCGTCTCGGTCGGCACCTCGCGGCGCCGTCGCAAACGGTCGTAGCAGAGGTTCAGACCCACCCGGTGCAGCCAGGTGTCGAACTTCGCCTTGCCCGGTCGCCAGCGCGGCGCCTGTTTCCAGGCCCTGAGCATGGCCTCCTGGGCCACGTCCTCGGCCTCGACCGGATCGCCCAGCATCCGCTGCGCCAGGGCCAGCATGCGTGGCAGCTTGCGCGCGACCATGGCCTGGATCGCCGCCGGGTCGCCCTGACCCACGCGGCGAACCAGTTCCTCGTCGGGGTCGACGATCGATGCCAAGCCGGCCTGCTCCCTTGCTCACAGAGCGGGCCGACCGAACCATCACGGCCTTCCCCGACACGGTCTTACTCCGAAGCCGGGGCCGAGGGCGACGCCGAAACGGCGGCGGGCGCACGGTTTTGTCGGTTCATGCGACGCTCCTGGAAGCGCTCACGCATCACGGCGCGACCGGCCTGACGCTCGGCCGGGCTCAGGACGCCGTCGTGGTCGGTGTCGAGCCGGGCGAAGTCTTCGGTCAGCTTCGTCTGGACATCGGCGATAATGATGGGACCGTGCTGGGCCATGCGTTGACCGGGCCCGTGACGTTCGCCGCCACGGCGGTGCGCCATGCGCGGACCACGATGTTCACCACCGGGTCCGCGACCGGCGCCGCGTTCGGGGCGGGCGGCGTCGAACTCGGCGCGGCTGATCTGGCCGTTCTTGTCGGCGTCGAGGCGCTCGAAGCGTTGGGCCGCATGCTGAGCGCGACGGGCCTGGGCGCCGGCGCGCAGTTCCTCGGCGGTGACCGTACCGTCGTGGTTGGCGTCCAGCGCCGTCAGGCGGCTAACGCGGGCCTGGACGAACTCAGCCTGGGTGACCGGCGCGGTTCGCCGGGCTTCCATGCGCGCGTGTCGCGCCGCGGGAGCGGCCCGCGCGGTCGCGGCCTGCGTCGGAGCGGCCGTCTGCGGGGCCGGAGCGGCGGCGCCCACCAGAACGGCCAGGGAAGCAGCGGCCAGTCCGCCGGCGATGATGGTCTTCTTCATACGTCGTCTCCGTCGGGCCCGGGGCCCGGATGACCCCCGTCGAGAAGTTCAACGCGGGCCCGACGACTCTCCGTCGCTGACGCCCGGCAGGGCCTGGTCGAAGGCGGCGCGGGCCTCTGAGCGCACCTCTGTCAGGCGCGCGATCAGGGTCTCGAAATCAGGCGCGCCGGCCCCCTCGGCGAGACGCTGGCGGAAGGCCAGGGGTTCTTCCTCAGGATCGGGGCGCTCGTCGAAGGCGCAGGCGAACAGCTGGCCGATCCTCTGCTGCAGCCGCCAGGCCTCGGCCATGGGCGTGTCCTCGCCCAGCTGGACCACGGTCGAGACCGACAGGGGCCCGCCCGCGGGCGCCGCCGTCAGCTGGCGGTACTGACCCACGAACTCGGCGTCGACCAGACCGCCGCGCGACAGCTTCAGATCCCAGAACCCCTGAGCCCGCCGTTCCCGGTCCATCAGGTCGCGCATCGCGCGAATGTCGCGGCCGATATCGACGCCGGGGCGCGGCCGGCGCAGGGCGGCCTCGATGGCCTTGGTCACCCGCCCGCCGAAGTCATCGTCGCTGGTCCAGGCCACCCGGGCCCGGGTCAGGGCCATGAACTCCCAGGTGTCGGCCTCGGCGGCGTAATAGTCCTCGAAGGCCGAGAGGCGCACCGATACCGGCCCCTTGGAGCCGGAGGGCCGCAGGCGCATGTCGACCTCATAGAGCCCGCCCTCAGCCGTATGGGCGGACAGGGCCGCGATCAGCTTCTGGGTGAAGCGGACGTTGAAGACGTCGGCGGTCCAGCCCTTGCCCTCGGACACCGCCTCGGGCGGCGCCTCATAGACGGTCATCAGATCGAGGTCCGAGCCCGCCGTCATTTCCCGCGACCCGGCCTTGCCGAGCGCGATCACCGCGACCGCCCCGGGCATCGCCCCGCCCAGCCGCACCGTCTCGACCAAAGCCGCCTCGGCCAGGGTCCCCATCACGGCGTCGGCCAGATTGGTGAAGGCCCGGCCCGCCGCCCCGGGACCGACCCGGCCGGTCAGGGTCTGGATGCCGATGCGGAAGGCCTGTTCGCGGTGCAGGCGGCGCACCACATTCATCGCCCCCTCGAAATCCCCCGCCTCGCGCGCCTCGGCCTCCATCTGGGCGAACAGGCCGGTATTGGGGCCGACCGGGATCTGGAAGCGGGCGTCCAGCATGGAATCCAGCGCCGCCGGATAGCGGCCGAGCGTGCGGGCCAGCTTCGGCGCGAAGGCCATGACCCCGACGATCAGGCCGAACAGCTCGGGCTGGTTCAGGAACAGGGCCTGGACCTGCACGCCCGAATTCATGGCCGAAAAGAAGACCGCGAACCGCTTGAAGGCCGCATCCGGCGATCCGGTCCGGGCCACGGCGGTCAGCAGGCGCGGCGCCAGCCGGGTGAACAACTCGCGCCCCCGCGCCGAGCGCGTCGCCGGGATACGGCCGTGGTGCCAGCTGCGGATGGTGTCAGCCACATTGGCGGGCTCCGAGAAGCCCATCCGCTTCAGCGTCTCCAGCGTCTCCGGGTCGTTGTCCACGCCGGTGAAGACCAGACTGCCCCAGGGCGAGGACAGGTCCTCCTCTCCCTCGAACAACTGCCCATAGGTGCGGTTGACCCCCAGCAGCAGGGCCTCCACGCCCCGGTCGAAATCGGCGAGGCTGTCCTCGCCCGACAGGGCCGCGACGGCGATGCGGCGCTCGGCGTCGACCGGCAGGGTGTGGGTCTGTTCGTCGTCCAGCATCTGGACGCGGTGTTCCAGCGCCCGCAGCTCGGCATAGGCGGCGGTCAGGTCGACGGCGACCTCGGTCGGGATGTGACCCGCCGCCGCGAGCGCCGCGAGGGCCTCATCGGTGCGGCGCGCGCGCAGGGTCTTGTCGCGGCCGCCGAGGATCAGTTGCTGGGTCTGGGCGTAGAACTCGATTTCGCGGATGCCGCCCCGGCCGAGCTTCAGATTGGCCCCCATGGCCACCAGCCCCTCGCCGGTCTTGTGGGCGTGGATCTGGCGTTTGATCGACTGGATATCGAGCACGGCCTGATAGTCGAGGCTGCGCCGCCAGACGAAGGGGACGAGGGCGTCGAGGAACTCCGCTCCCGCGACCGGATCGCCGCAAATGGCCCGGGCCTTGATGAAGGCCGCCCGCTCCCAGTTCTGGCCGACGGATTCGTAGTAGGAGAGGGCCATGGGCGTCGCCACGACCGGCGGGGTCGATGAGGGATCTGGCCGCAGCCTCAGATCGACGCGAAAGACATAGCCGTCCGCTGTCCGCTCCTGCAGCAGGGTCGCCGTGGCCTGGGCCAGACGGTCGACGAAGGGCTGGGCCTCGACGCCGGGCGCGAGGGCCGGCGCCAGCCGGTCCGGATCGAAGAAGAGCGAGATGTCGATGTCGCTGGAATAGTTCAGCTCGAAGGCGCCGTGCTTGCCCATGGCCAGACCGAACAGGCCGGGGACGGGACCGGCGGGATCATCGGCGGCGGAGAGCAGCCGCCCCTTCGCGCGTTGTTCGCCCGCGACCGAGGCGAGAGCGGTCTGGGTCACCGCATCGGCGAAGCGCGACAGGGCGGCGGTGACGGCGGTCAGGTCCCACACTCCGCCCAGATCGGCCAGCGCCGTCAGCAGGTGCAGATCGGCCTTCAGGCCGCGCAGCGGCGCCCTGACCTCATCGGGCGGACCGGACAGGGCCAGGGTCTCGGCGAGGAGGGTCTCCAGCCGGGCCTCGGGTGCGGTCTCCAGCGTTGCGCGCAGCCGCTCCGGCGAACGCCGCGCCAATCCGGCCAGATAGGGGGAGGCGGCGAAGACAGGAGCCAGCGCCGGCCATGCGCGGTCAAGGCAATCGCTCCAGCCGCCCTCCTCCGCCGCGGGCCTCAGCCGCTCCAGCCAGCGCGAGGCGGCCGCCGCGTCCGCGACCGGGCCGCAGGGGCCGATCCGGTCGCCGAGGACGGGTTCGGTCACGGCGCCGGCTGCAGGACGAGGGCGACGCGGAGGCCCGGGCCGAAGCCGCCGTAGACGCCTGGCCCCTCATCCAGCTGAACGCGTCCGTCATGGGCTTCCAGCACGGCGGAAACCAGCGACAGGCCCAGACCCGAGCCGGCCTCGCTGCGGCTGTTGTCGAGACGGACGAAGCGCTGGACGACCCGCTCGCGGTCCTCGGCGGGAACGCCGGGGCCGGTGTCGGTGACCGAATATTCGATCTCACCTGAGGAGCGTCGGCGCGCACGCAGCATCACCGCCCCGCCGGTCGGGGTGTATTTGATGGCGTTGTCGATGACGTTGGCCAGGGCCTGGGCCAGGAAGGGCTGGTTGCCCTCGATCATCAGGCCGCGCTCGATCTCGGCGGAGAATTCCAGCCCCTTGTCCTCGGCGGCGGGCTCATAGAGCTCGGCCATGTCGGCGGCCAGATCGGCGGCGTCGAACACCTGCGGATCCGGCGCGCCGCCGGCCTGCAACCGGGCGATGGCCAGGACGGTATTGAAGGTCTTGAGCAGGTGGTCGGCCTCGCTCAGGGCCACTTCCAGCGCCTCGACACCCGAGACCCTGCCCGCCTCGGCGTCGATCAGGGCGACCTCCATCTTGGCCCGCATCCGGGTCAGGGGCGAGCGCAGGTCGTGGGCGATGGCGTCACCGGCGTGACGGATCGAGGCCATGGAAGCCTCCAGCCGGTCCAGCA
Source organism: Brevundimonas sp. UBA986 (assembly GCA_002292165.1). GTDB lineage: Bacteria > Pseudomonadota > Alphaproteobacteria > Caulobacterales > Caulobacteraceae > Brevundimonas. The sequence continues at coordinate 1,104 of DBBK01000132.1, read as the reverse complement.
TGCCGTTCAGGCCGCGTCCGAGCTCGTCCAGTTCGTCGCCGCCCGAGCCTTCGCCGCCCCGGACCTGGGCCCGCGCCTTCAGGTCCCCGTCGCGCACGGCGGCGACCACGGCGTTCAACCGCCCCATCGAGCGTTCGACGTTGCGGCTGATGATCAGGCCGCCGGTGGCGCCCAGCAGCAGGACCCCGCCCATGGCCATCCAAAGGGCCTGGGTCAGGCGCGCGAGGGATTCCTCAATGTCGCCGATATCCTCGCCGACGACCAGCTTGCCGCCGGTTCTCAGGGGCATGATCACCCCGATGGAGCGCCGGTTCACGACATGCCCCTCGGCGTCCGTCGACGTCAGGCGGAAAGTGTCCCAGTCGCCCATTCCAGGCGTCTGGGTTCCCGGATCGAAAGGCAGGACAGACAGGTTGCCGGTCACCACCTTCCCGGCTCCGTCCGTCAACAGATACAGATAGGGACCGCCCCGAATGGTGCGTTCGACCAGGGCCTGGTTCAACGCATCCTCGCCACGGGTACGATAGATGGCCGTCAGGGCGTCGAATTCGCTCTGCACGTCCTTGGTCGCCCGCGCTTGGGCCTCCGACGCCGAGGCGAAATAGACATAGGCCAGGATGGCGCTGGCCGCCGCCGCGAACAGGGCGAGGAAGAGCAGCGTCAGCCGGAAGGGCGTGCGGCGAAAGAGGGACGGCAGTTTCATTGAGGCGACTTAGGCCTCCAGCCGGTATCCCGCCCCGCGCACCGTCTGCAGCATGGCCTTGTCGAAGCCCTTGTCGATCTTGGACCGCAGACGGCTGATGTGAACGTCGATGACGTTGGTCTGGGGGTCGAAGTGGTATTCCCAGACCTTTTCCAGCAGCATGGTACGGGTCACCGACTGGTTGGCGTGGCGCATCAGGAACTCCAGCAGCTGGAACTCGCGCGGCTGCAGGTCGATCTCGGTCGTGCCGCGATGCACGGTGCGGGCGATCAGGTTCATTTCCAGGTCGCCGACCTTGAGCACGGTCTGCACCCCGCCCGTCTCGCGACGGCGCGCCAGGGCCTCGACCCGCGCGATCAGCTCGGCAAAGGCGTAGGGCTTGACCAGATAGTCGTCGGCCC
>DBBK01000198.1:6047-14497 GCA_002292165.1 Brevundimonas sp. UBA986 | reverse complement strand
TGGTGCACCGCCGACGTCGGCTGGGTCACGGGCCACAGCTACGTCGTCTATGGCGCGCTGGCCAACGCCGCCACGACCCTGATGTTCGAGGGGGTGCCCAGCTATCCCGACAACGGCCGCTTCTGGTCGGTGGTCGACAAGCACAAGGTCGAGATCTTCTACACCGCCCCCACGGCCCTGCGCGCCCTGATGCGCGACGGCGACGAGCCGGTGAAGCGGTCCAGCCGCAAGTCCCTGCGCCTGCTGGGCTCGGTCGGCGAGCCGATCAACCCGGAGGCCTGGCGCTGGTATCATGAGGTCGTCGGCGAGGGCCGGCTGCCGATCGTCGACACCTGGTGGCAGACCGAGACGGGCGGCATCCTCGTCTCCCCCCTGCCCGGCGCCACCGACCTCAAGCCGGGCTCGGCGACCAAACCCCTGCCGGGCGTGGAGCTGGAACTGGTCGATGCGGACGGTGTGGTGCTGGACGGCCCCAGCAGCGGCAACCTCGTGATCACCGACAGCTGGCCGGGCCAGATGCGCGGCGTCTGGGGCGACGACCAGCGCTTCTTCGACACCTACTTCTCCGCCTATCCGGGCAAGTACTTCACCGGCGACGGCTGCCGCCGGGACGAGGACGGCTATTACTGGATCACCGGCCGGGTCGACGACGTCATCAATGTCTCGGGCCACCGGATGGGCACCGCCGAGGTGGAGAGCGCGCTGGTCCTGCACGACGACGTCGCCGAGGCCGCCGTGGTCGGCTTCCCCCACGACATCAAGGGCCAGGGCATCTACGCCTTCGTCACCCTGAACGCCGGCGTCCAGCCCACCGACGAGCTGCGCAAAGCCCTCGTCGCTCAGGTCCGCCACGAAATCGGCCCCATCGCCGCCCCCGACGCCATCCAGTTCGCCCCCGGCCTCCCCAAGACCCGCTCCGGCAAGATCATGCGGCGAATCCTGCGCAAGATCGCCGAGAACGACCTGGGCTCGCTGGGGGATACGTCGACGCTGGCGGATCCGTCCGTGGTGGAGGATCTGGTGAAGAACAGGGTGGGGTGAGGGCGGAGACCGAAACATCACCTATTTGGCGAGCATATCTAGCTGACCTAGTATTTCATACCACCGAGGCTCGAACAACCATGTTTTCGATAAATATAGACTTTCCGTATGGTGTTAAGCTGAGATATTCATTCGCATTGCCCTTGGCAACTTCCTGAACGGTAGCGCTAATCAAACCCAACGCCTCAAGTTGTATCTTTATGCGAACCTGATCAGTCTTGATTACCGCTTCAATTATCGTTCCGTTTTCGTCTTTCGCGGCCGCGGCTACGCCAGACTCAATGACACTAGCAGTTTTTGGCTTTTCCAGAAGCCCCGCAACGCCAAGGAATATTTTTCTCCAGCTAAGCTTCATTTCTGCTTCTGGATACGAGCTATCAAATCTACTGTAAGCGTAGTATGTATATCGAAAACTATGAAGATCGTCGAGCGAGGCCAGATCAGGAATCGCGGTTGACGGTGCAGTCGATAGCTTATCAAGCTTGGCCTTCAAATCCGCATTTTCTCGAAGAAGTTCGTTTGATTGCTGAAGCAACTCGGATGAAGCGGCCGCGTCGGCCCTGACCCACCCTACCATCGGGAAGTCATTGAAGGCGTGCATCAGCGCCTTGATGACAGCAAGCTCAAGGCCCTGCCGGTCCTTCCAAGGACTAACTAAACGACCAGATTTCACCTTCTCCCGAAATGCGTCCAATGCGAGTTTTGCTGCGTGGTTGCTCTCAGTGAATTTTGACGGGATGTTACCGACATCATCATGAACAAAAGCGAGCACGACCTTTCCCGTTTTAACGGCATAATCATACTCTCGTTCAGTGTAACTGACGCCATCGGCGTCCATAGATCCGTATCGACCACCCATGATGAGAACGTAATAGTCACATTGATCTATAATTTTCTTAATATATTCGAGCTGCTCGACATCAGCTGCCGGAAATAACTCCATGCCAGCGGGTATGTGCTTGAGATCGAGAATGTGCCTGATCAAATCCTGCCGCTCATCCTTCAAGTCAATGAAGGTCGACGAGACAAATACTTGGTATTTTTTGTCAGATGCCATTGGCAGCGAGGTTTTTCTACTATCGCTCGAATCGGGACGAAGGCTCCAGCCTAGCACGATCTGGTCAGCTTGCAGCCGATCGCTAGTCTCTTAGCCTACGCCCCACTCGACACTCCCGCCCCCAATCCTCTCGCCCTTTCGCGACCCCGGGTGGAGACACCCGCCCATTGCCTGCCAGAGATTTCTCCTCCGCCGGGGCCTTGAACCGGCGCGGAGCCTCCCCTTGTGAGAAGGGCGGCGGCGCACACGCCCGCAACCGCCGCTTCAGGTCTTTCACATCGTCATTTCGCTGCGCGACCGCCCTCTGAGCCAGGCGCGACAGCCGCACCTGCGCGAGATGCGCCCCGGCCCCGGAACGGCCGGAAGGGTTCAGAGTCTTCCTTTCCGATTTTTCGGGACACGGCGCCTTCTCGACCCACACCCCGTCATCCTCGGGCTTGTCCCGAGGCCCCATGGGTCGGTCGCACGGACGTTTCGCGTTTGGATGGGCGCCCAACGCGCCAGACCCCAAACTTCCCGCGCGTTGAAGATGGGTCCTCGGGACACGCAGGGGCCGTGAAAGAAGAGGCATCGTGGCGGACAGAGAGGGATTCGAACCCTCGGTAGGCTTTCACCTACACACGCTTTCCAAGCGTGCGCGATCGACCACTCCGCCACCTGTCCGTTTCCACGATCTGCCCGAAGGCCGCGCGGCGCCGGATGGTCTCTCCGGCGGGAGGCGAGGCTGATAGAACAGCCCGCTCCCCTCGGCAAGCGTCGGATCGTCCGGATGTGCGCTTTTCGCACGCCGCGTCAGAAGAGGCCCCGCCTCCCCCTGCGTCCGGAACGCCACAGGAGCCCGCCGCCACACGCCCTGCGTGAGAATGCCGATGACTCAAAGACCTTCGTTCTGTTAACTATTCTGAACGGAGGGGGATGGGGATGGCGTGGTCATTCTCGGGATTGTTCCGGCAACGGACGGTCAAGGAGACGTTCGATCCGACGCCCATCGCGGTCGGAATCGTGCCCCCGTCACTGACGGACACCCTCTGGGCGTTGCGCCGCACCGAGGACATGGTCGAGCTGATGCTGTCGTTCAGCGGCGGCAAGCTGGTCTCGAAGATCGACGGCTGGGCCCTGGTCCCCGACGGCGCCCTGACCCTGATCGCCTGGTTCCGCCCGCAGCACGGTCAGGAGCGGACCATCGGCGAAGGCGTCATGAACGGCAAGATGTCCGGCATGCTGTCGGGCTGGAGCCGGATGGTGGTCAAACGGCCCGCCGACGCCCCCGCCGAACTGGCCTTCACCGCCCCCGAACTGCTGCGCGCGCTGCAGGACTGGCCCCTGGTGCTCACCAAGAACGCCGCGCCCGCCGACGGAGAGAGCGGCGACTTCCTGAACCTCGGCCTCGCCCACGGCGTGTCGCTGGATGCGGCGGCCAAGGCGGTCGAACAGTTGAAGGCCGCGGGGGCCAGGATCGGGCGCAAGGTCGGGCCGTCGACCGGCTCCGGCGTGCTGGACGCCAAGGGGCGCACCACGGTCCAGGCCGCCGCCGACAAGGCGGTGAGCAAGGTCGTCACCCATCTCGGCGTCACCAATCCCGTCCTGATCGATGCGGCCCACCGCACCTTCAATGAGGGCGTGGTCGGCTATCTGGGCGTCGTCGAACTCCTGACCCCGCCGGGCAAGCCGGTGAAGCCGCCGCTGGCGGCGACGGCGCTGGAGCTGCCCTACCGCCTCTATCTGTCGCCGACGCGCAAGGAGCGGTTCCGGCACCGGACCAGGCCCTTCGCCGCCGTGGGACGCACCGAGCTGTGGTCCTCGCGCCTGACGCTGAAGGAGTCGGCCGAGCTTGGCGGCGCCGAGGAGGCCTCGCGCGATCCGGCGGCGGTGCGGCCGATCTGGACGCCGGATCTGGTCGATCCGCCGGTCCCGGGCTCCAAGGCCGCCCCAGCCGACGCCGACTTCGCCATGAGCGGGCTGGACCGGTCCGACCTGGTCCATCTGGGCGCCGACTACGGCGCGCCGATCTCCGGCCTGTCCACGAAGTGGAAGCCGACGCCCGCGCGGGTGCGGCGGCTGGAGCTGTCGGCGCTCGGCGGCTTCCTCGATCTGCACGGCCACTGGCTCGAGCCCCTGCCCGCCGGGATCAGCCTTGTGGACTGGAAGCACCGCCTGTCGCTGGGCCGCGACAGCCGGGTCGAGATCACCCGGGCGGGCGTCCTGGCTCCGTTCGGGCACAAGGCGGTCTTCATCACCGTCACGACCCGCGAGATCCGGGACATCCCCCACGCCCTGACGCCGGGCGATCAGGCCTGGTTCGCCGACGTCGCCATTCTGGTGAAGCGGACCTACATCGCCGTCACCGAGCCGAAGAAGCGCTTCGACGCGACCACACTGCCCAACGGCGGCCGCACCCTGCCCTTCGCTGAGGTGGAGATCCTGACCGGGGTGACCCAGACCAACGGCTGGTTCGCGGGCGACTGGCCGCAGATGGTGGGGCTGGACGCGCCGGTGTCGTTCGCGGTCAAGGCGCGCGACGGAGCGGGCCGGACAGTGCGCTTCACCATGCCCATGGCCTTCGTCCAGATGGACGCCGCCGTGGCCACGACGCCCTGTCAGGCCTTCCGCAACAGCTACAACGCCGGTCCCGCGACCAAGGACCCGAACCTGACCCGGGCGGCGCTGGGCCGGCAGGTCGTCCAGTTGGCGCCCGATCCGGCGAAGGACAGCCTGTCTCTGCCGGTCAGCCTGTTCGACTTCGAGATCGAGGAGTTCAAGGCCGCCTCGGAGGCCAACGGCGGCCGCCATCTGTTCCGGCCGAAGCTGAAGATGGCGAAGGTCGAGGCACCGGGCGCGGGCGAGTTCGCGGGCGGCGCCAAGGACGTCGAGGTCGCCTATTTCAAGGCCTATGCGTCCGGCGGCTACGGCGGGGCCAATGCGGGCGAGGTCGCCCTGGCCCTGGCCAAGCCCCTGCCCCTGTTCGCCCCGGGCGGCGGCGCCTCCAGCGAGAAGGCCGGGCCGGTGGCGACGCCGCGCGTGGCCATCCACGGCTATTCCCGCCTGACGGGGGCGGTGACCGGCGACGCCTCGGCGGCGGCCGGCGCGGCGGCCAAGGCCCTGGACGCGGTCGCGGGCGGCGGGCTGAATCCCGCGACCCTCCTGCCCGACATGAAGTTGCTGGGCGCCTTCCCCATCTCTGATCTGCTGGATTCGCTGAAGCTGCCCTCGGCGGACGGCGAGGCCAAGCTGGGCGAGGCCATGCGGCTGAAGCGCGAGAAGACGCCCGAGGGCGAACGCGCGGTCCTGACCTTCAACCAGTCCCTGAAGAAGGAGATCGGAGCGGGTCTGGTCTTCTCGCCCGCGAGCGGCGCCGAGCTGAACCTCAGGGCAATCGCCGCCGTGCCCTCGGCGGGCGCCGCGAGCGGGACGCCGGCGGCCCAGTCCCTGGACGCGGCGGTCACCCACTTCGGGATCAGCTTCTTTGGCGTGATCCGGATCGACTTCAAGAAACTGGCCTTCGTCATCCGGCCCGGCGCCAAGCCCGACCTCGATCTGGTCTTCGCCGATCCGAAACCGGCCGGGCCCGGGCCCCTGACCTTCACCGGCGACCTGGCCTTCCTGCAGCAACTGGCCGACATCCTGCCGACCTCGGCCTTCAGCGATCCGCCGGACCTGCAGATCACCAGTTCGGGCGTGGTCGCGGGCTACAGCCTCGGCCTGCCGCCGATCCAGCTGGGCGCGCTGGCGCTGAGCAACATCGGCTTCGGGGCCCGGTTCCAGCTGCCCTTCCTCGGCGACGCCCCCAGCTTGAGGGTCAACTTCGCCGAGCGCCATTCGCCGTTCGGCATCCTGGTCTCGCTGCTGGGCGGCGGCGGCTTCTTCGCGGTGGAGCTGGACACCCACGGCCTGAAAATGATCGAGGGCACGCTGGAGGCCCAGGCCGGGATCGCCATCAACCTGGGCGTCGCCGCGGGCGCGGTGCAGGCGCGGCTGGGCATCTACTACCGCTGGGAGGTCTCGACCGCCGGCGACAAGATGACGTTCGAGGCCTTCGCCGAACTGCGCGGCGAACTGTGCGTCCTGGGCCTGATCACCGTCAGCATCACCTTCCACGTCGCCCTCGGCCTCGTGAAGTCCGATGCAGGCAAGGAACTGGTCGGCAAGGCCTCGATCACGGTCGAGATCGAGTTGCTGTTCTTCTCCAAGTCGGTGTCGGTCGAATGCGAGCGCCGCTTCCAGGGCTCCAAGGGCGACCCGACCTTCCTTGAGGTCTTCCCCGCCGCGACCCAACCCTCGGCGTGGACGGCCTATACGTCCGCCTTCGCGTGAGCCCCCGATGACCGACAGCCGCGTGATCTGGACCGCCCTGCCCCTGGGCCTCGACGCCCAGGGCCATCTGCGCCTGACGGCCCTGGCCTCGATCCGCCTGCGCGGCACCGGCGCCCTGACGCTTCAGAATTTCGACTGGATCCGCAACTGGACCACCCTGGTGGATCAGGCGAGCTGGCACGCCAGCTTCGGCCAGCTGTCGGCGGAGCTGGAGCGCGAGGGCCAGCCCCAGGCGGCGGGCAAGGACTGGTGGGACCAGCTGTTCCCGGCCTCCACCCCGGTGAACTCCCACGCCTTCGATGACCTGAGCGCGGCGACCATCGTCAGCTATGACCCGTCGAAGCTGCAGGAGGTCTTCCTGGAGCTCTACGGCACGGCGGCGGCGGCGGTGTCGTCGCAGGATCTGCCGAGCCTGGCCGAACTGGGCGCGGCGGTGTCCAGCGATCCGAACCGGCAGAGGCTGCGCGACCTCTGGCCCGACGCGCACAAGCCCAAGCCGGAGAAGCCCGGACCCGATCACTCCAAGGACCGCGACCGCCTCCCGGCCGGCTATCCCTACGATGGTCCGGTCGCCAGGCCGGCCTCGGCGCCTACCCAGCCCGTGATCCCGCCTCTGGTCCCCTTCGCCGGGATCACCAACTATCTGGCCAACGGCAAGGCCCAGGCCGCCATCGGGGCGTTGGACGCCTATATGGCGGCGCTGAGGCCCGACCCGGACATGCTGGAGAAGGACAAGCCCAAGCCGAACCAGGCCCTGGGCCTGCTCAACGCGGCTGACGGCTATCAGAAGAAGCTGGACGCCCTGAAGGCGGAGTTCGACTTCCACGCCAAGCTTTCGACGCTCGGTCAGCACGCCCCCCTGATGCGGATGCTGCGGCTGACGGTGCCGCTGCGGTCCAAGGCGCCGATCACGGCCAAGGTCACCGAGGCCCAGAAGGCAGGCGTGCGGGTCATCTGCGACTGGAACGGCGGCCCCTATTCGGCCGACGCCCTGCCCGACGGCGCGCCCCTGACGGCGCTGGGCACGGGTCTGAAGGCGGCGTCCCGGCCGGACGGCTATCTGACCAACGGCTGGCTGGACCCGGTCAAGGCCGGGCTGAGCGCGATCCAGATGGACGTCGAGGGCGCAACGCGGAAACTCCAGGGTCTGGACGCCGCCGACGCCGGGACCGCCAAGTCCGAGGTGGAGGCGCTCAGCGAACTGACCGCCCTGCCCGACGAATTGGCCAGCGATCAGGACGCGGGTCTGCCCGCCCTGCGCTCGCAAGGCTTCGCCCTGACCTTCGCGGCGCTCGACGACCGGCTGCGCAAGACCTTCGACCGGGCCAAGGCCCTCAACGACGACCTGGACGGCGCCCCTCTGGCCAAGAAGGACCTGACCGAGGGGCCGGACATCCCGGGTCTGGTCGTCGCCGGCGGCCACGCCCTCTATGCCGAGGACCTGACCCGGGGCTTCCGCATCGATGTGCTGGATCAGGACGCCCCGAACGCGACCTGGCGCTCGCTGCACCGACGCACCGAAAACTATGCCGCGGGCAGCCTGAAATACACGGTGGTCGAGAGCGAGGGCCTGGTGCGCGGCGCCCTGGCCCAGGCGGGCGTCGGCGACGACGTTTCCCCGGTCATGGTCGCCAACCCGGCCCTGGCCGTCTGGACCGGCTGGAGCCTGTCGGTCCCGCATCCGGCCAAGGTGGTCGGCAATGAGATCGGCGCGGGCACGGCGGACGCACCGAAGCCTGAACTGCTCGATCCGTCCAACCCCGAGAGCGGCCTCGGCCTGGCGGTGAGCCACACGGACGCCAAGGGCCTGCCCTCGCTGCGCTACGGCCGCCACTACGGTTTCCGGGTGCGGGCAGTCGATCTGGCCGGACAGTCGCTGCCGCCCGAGACCGTCGCCGCGACCGCCCCGGCGATCAAGGCCCAGCGCTTCGACCGGCTGGACCCGATCGAGCCGCCCGTCATGGCCTTCGTCGAGAGTCCCTCGGACCACCCGATCGCCGGCGAGGCCCTGCACCGGCTGGCGATCCGGTCGCTGGCCGGG
>DBBK01000198.1:0-6040 GCA_002292165.1 Brevundimonas sp. UBA986 | reverse complement strand
CCTCACGGCGTCTGGCCTATCCGCCGCGCGTGGCCATGGATCAGGCCGAGCGCCACGGCAAGCTGGACAAGGACGGCCGGATCGACCCGGCGGCCTACGCCGTGCTCGCCCAGAAGGATCACCCCCTGGCGGCGATCCCGACCGGGAATGTCCCGCTGGAGACCACCGACGGCGTCGTCGATGCCGATGTCGAGGCTCCGGAACAGCGCATCGCCCCGCCCGGCCAGCTGGAGCCCGGCTATCTGCCCGATCCCCTGTCCGGAAAGTGGGTGGTGAAGATCGAGCCGATCCGCGCTTCGGGCCTGTCGAAGGCGACGCCGGAGACCGTGGTGCTGGCCGGCGACTGGCCCAACTTCAAAGGCTTGATAGTCACCCTGGACGCCGGGCCGGCGGGCGCGGTGCTCAGTCAGAACAGCCTGGCCGTGACCCTGCCGCCCGGCGAGGCCGTGCGCATCAGCCTGTCGGCCGTGCCGCCCCAGCCCAAGGCCTTCGGCGTGTGGAACTGGGCCAACCAGCCCGCCTTCGGCCCGCTCGGCGCCCCGGTCATCGCCGCCGCCGAGACAGGCCAGCACTGGATGCTGAGCCCGGTGCGCACGCTGGAGGTCGTCCATGCGGTGCAGAAGCCGGTGCTGGCCCCGACCTTCGGCGCGCCGGTCGCTCCCGGCGGAACACCCGCGCCCTGGCCGGTCACGACCTCGCGCGGGGCCGGGGCCAAGGCGGCCGGCCTGAGCTTCGCCTCCCGGGTCCATCTGAACTCGACGCGGCAGATCGAGGTCTATGCCGACTGGAAAGAACCGGTCGACGCCATCGGCCCCACCGGACCGACCGCCACGCCCCATGCGGCGCAGAGCCTGGTGCGCCCCGTGACCGACGCCGACTTCCTCAACGCCGCGGGCGACGCCCCTGCCGCCTGGATCGCCGGTCAGCCGGTCTCGACGCGCGACCTGGCGATCAGCGACGTCCAGACCTTCGCCGACGCCCGCGCGCGGCTGCTGTCGCTCAAGGTCGCGGCCGTGTCCCGCTACCGCGAATACATGCCCAAGGCGGTGCGCGAGGATCATACGGCCGGGCTGAAGTCGCCGACCGCCCTGACCGACGACGCCGTGGCCCATGCGTGGATCCCCAGCGCGGCGCGGCCGCCGGCGCCCATCATCGTCTCGGTGACCCCGACCTTCGCCTGGGAGCGCGACGCGACGCCCGGAGCGGCCAAGCAGTCCAGCCATCGCGGGCGGCCCGGCTATCGCGTCTGGCTTGACCGGCCCTGGTCGATCACCGGCTTCAACGAGATGCTGGCGGTGTGCAGCTACGTCGACATCACCGACAAGGACATCTTCGGCACCCGTCTGGCCGAGGAGGACCGCAAGGGCCTGGTCACCCAGTGGGGCCTCGATCCCCTCTTCATCGCCAAGGTCCCCACGAACGTGAACCAGGTGCAGTTCCCCCGCGCGGTGGGCTCGTCGAAGGCGGCGCCGGCGCGTCCGGCCTTTTTCGCCACCCCCGAGGGCCAACCCTGGGCGGAGGCCTTCGACGGCCTGCCCGACGGCTTCCTGAGGAACCTGGTCTCCCTCCCCGGGCGGCCGGGGCGCAGGGTCTTCGTCTCGCCCCACCTCGTCGACTGGGACCCGGAGCGCAAGCTCTGGTTCTGCGACATCGAGATCGAGACCGACGAGGTCTACATGCCCTTCGTCCAGCTGGCGCTTGCCCGCTATCAGCCGATGTCCCTCTACGCCCAGCCCGAGCACGCGCTGATGGCGGGGATCAAGAGCGTGGACAGGATCGGCGTCGCCCCCCACGCGGACCTGCCCGCCGAGGACCTGCATCTGTCGCCGCCGGTGGCGACCGACTTCCTGCAGATCCTGCCCGAGCGACTGACCCGGATCGAACAGGCCGACGGCTATGTCGATGTGCGCGTCTTCGGCGTCCCCGCTCCGAGCTCGACCTTCCTGCGGGGCGCCAATTTCCAGATCCGGCTGGTTGATCTGTCCGGTCCCGATCCCGACCTGCATCCCGCAGGAAAGCCGATCCAGACAGGCCCCATTCCGGCCGTGGGCCTGACCCCGGTCGCCCTGGGAAGTCCGAGCCTGTCGGCCGCCACGGCCGCCGGCCTGTCGGGCGTCATCGGGACGGCCCACCCGATCGGCGCGCCCGGCGCGACCGTGACGACGAAGAAGCCCCTGCCCCTGCTGTTCTCGGCGCGGGTGCCCCTGCCCAAGGGCGGCTTCGCCCGGCGTCTGGTGATCGAGGAACTCGAGGACTGGCCCACCCCGATCTTCGACCAGGCCCAGCAGTTCCCGCCCGGCGTCGAGCGGGGCGACGGCCGTCTGGTCTATCTGGATCAGTTCGATCTCTGACGGCTCTTTTGCGGGACCCCGGCACGCCCTATCTAACGGCCAGACCCATTCGAGGAGCGACAGACATGGCCAAAACCGAAACCGCGATCCTGGCCGGAGGCTGCTTCTGGGGCGTGCAGGACCTGCTGCGCCGCTATCCGGGCGTGATCGAGACCCGCGTCGGCTATTCCGGCGGCGACGTGTCCAACGCCACCTATCGCAACCACGGCACCCACGCCGAGGCGATCGAGATCATCTTCGACCCGGACGTGATCACCTACCGCAAGCTGCTGGAGTTCTTCTTCCAGATCCACGACCCGTCGACCCTGAACCGTCAGGGCAACGACATCGGGACCAGCTACCGCTCGGCCATCTTCTACACCTCGGAAGACCAGAAGGCCGTGGCGCTGGACACCATCGCCGACGTCGACGCCTCGGGCATCTGGCCCGGCAAGGTGGTGACCGAGGTGACCGCCGCCGGTCCCTTCTGGGAAGCCGAGCCCGAGCACCAGGACTATCTGGAGCGGCTGCCCGACGGCTACACCTGCCACTTCATCCGCCCGAACTGGACGCTTCCTGTCCGGGCCGAAGCGGCCGCTTCCTGAGGCGTTCGAGGCCCTGAAAACAGAAAAGGCCGGGGAGCCCCCTCCCCGGCCTTTTCATTTGTCTCGCGCGCGTCGCCGATCCCTAGGCGGCCGCGCGGGGCTCCGTCGCGCGGCCGGTCAGGGCGGGCGCGATTCCGGAGCGAGACAACGCCCAGCCCAGCTCTCCGATCAGCTGGTCCGGGCGGACGGGTTTGCCGACATGTCCCACCATGCCGGCCTGGAAGTAGCGTTCGATCTGGTCGGCCTGGACGGCCGCAGTCAGGGCGACGATCGGCGTGCGCGCGGCGGCCCCCTGCATGGCGCGGATGGTTCGGGCGGCCTCGATCCCGTCCAGGACCGGCATGTTCACATCCATCAGGATGGCGTCGTAGTGACTGCTCCGCGCCGCGCTGACGGCCTCGGCGCCGTTGCCGACGGCGTCAACGTGGAAATCGAGACTGCCGAGAATGGCGCAGACGAGACTGCGCGTCGCCGCGGAGTCGTCCGCCAGCAGAATCCTCATCGGAGCCGCCACGACTGGATGTTCGGCGGGGGCCTCCAGCGGGACCTCGAACCAGAAGGTCGAACCGGCGCCGATGGCGCTGTCCGCTCCGATCCGTCCGCTCATCAGCTCGACCAGACGGCGGGAAATGGCAAGGCCCAGGCCTGTGCCGCCATAGAGACGGGTGGTGGAGGCATTGCCCTGGGTAAAGCGATCGAACAGCCGGTCGATGGCGTCCTGCGCGATGCCGATCCCGGAATCCTGCACCGAGACCCGAAGTGATTTCTGGCGCATTTCCAGAGACAGCACGATGCGGCCCGCCGGCGTGAACTTGACCGCATTGGCCAGGAAGTTGACCACCACCTGGCGCAGATGCCCCTCGTCGCCGATCAGGGTCTCGGGCACGTCGTCAGCGACGACGATGTCGAGCTCCAGCCCCGCCTTGGCGCACTGTTCCTCGACCAGGGCTGCGGCGGAGCCCGCCCAGGCGCGCGCCTGGAACGGGGTGCAATCCAGATCGATCGCCCCGGCCTCAAGCTTGGAATAGTCAAGAACGTCGTTGATGACGCCCAGCAACGACCGGCTGGCGACCGAGATCCGGTCGACATAGTGCCGCTCCTTCTCCGACAGCCCCTGGCTGAGCGCCAGGAAGCCGGAAAAGCCGATGACGCTGGTCAGGGGCGTGCGCAGCTCGTGGCTCATATTGGCCAGGAAGTCGGACTTGGCCTGGGAGTGGGCCTCGGCCAGGTCGCGCGCCTCGATCAGCGTTTGCTGGGCGCGCACCATGTCGGTGACGTCCTGGAAGACGCCGAACAGGGCAGTCGCGGCGCCATCAGGACCCCGCTCGGCGCGGACGGTGGTGCGCATGACCCGCTCCTCCCCGTCCGTCCGCAACAGACGGATGCGGGCGTCATAGCCCTCGCCGGTCCGACGCGCGGACTCGGCATGGCTAAGCAGCAGCCGGGCGTCCTCGGGATGGCAGGCCTTAAGGGCGTTCTCCAGCGAGGGTTCGACCGAGCCCGGCTCATAGCCGTAGATGCGGAAGACCTCGTCGGACCAGGTCACCACGCCGGTGGCCAGATCAACGTGCAGATGGCCCAGACCCGCCATGGCTTCGGCGAGTTCGAGCGTCCGGCGCTTGGACAGGCTCTCGCGCTCGGCGCGCTCCAGTTCGACCAGATCGCCGGCCATGACCGCGAACCGCTTCAGCGAGGTCTTTTGGCGATCGGACAGATCCTGGCGCGGCGTGGAGTCCATGACCCCGATCGAGCCGACCGGGGTTCCGCCCCGGTCGCAGATGGTGGCGGCGGCGAGGAACCTGAGACCCAGCGGCCCGGTGACGAAGGGGTGGTTGCGGATGCGGGCGTCGGAGGCCTCGCTGATGACCATCAGGGCGCCTGGCCCCTGGGACATCATGGTTTGGGCGAGGTTGAACGCCTCCGGGATAGCGATGCCGTCGAGACCCACGATGGTCCGGTGCAGCTCCCCGTCCTCGTCATAGATGGAGACCAGACCGATGGGCGCGTCAAAGGCCTCGCAGACGGCTTTCACCAGCCGGTCCATCGGGCTTTCGGACCTGGGGCCGCCATGAAAGAGTTTCAGGGGCACGGGGGCGCTCCTTGCGAATAAGACCCCCCGCAATGTTCACGACGAGAACAACAAGATATTACCCGCGACGCGTGTCCCTTTGAAATTGTTGGTAAACAACACCAAAGTTAGGTGACTTCTGTCACTTTCGTCTGCAAGACTGAGGTCAGGACGCGGCCCGATGTCCACAAGACCTTGTGCCTCGCCCTGCGGCGGCCGGTCCGGCGTATTCACCCACCAGTCACCTCGCCGGGCCGGGCGCTTGCCGGCCCCGAAGCCGATCAGCCGACCGGCCTGCCCTTCTCGAAATCCGACCAGACGTCGTCGTAGTCCAACTGCATGGTCGGAGCCTCCATGGCGTGGTCCGTCGGCCGGATGACCCACCGGCTCTCGAACATGAAGGCCATGGTGTTCTCGATCTTCATCGGCTTGAGGTCCGCCTCGACCGCCTTGGCGTAGCTGGCCTGATCCGGGCCATGGCCGCTCATGCAGTTGTGCAACGAGGCGCCGCCGGGGGCGAAGCCGCCTTCCTTGGCGTCATAGGCGCCGAGGATCAGCCCCATGAACTCGCTCATGACGTTCCTGTGGAACCACGGCGGCCGGAACGTCGCCTCGGCCACCATCCAGCGCGGCGGGAAGATGACGAAATCGCAGTTGGCCGTGCCCGGCGTGTCCGACGGGCTGGTCAGGACGGTGAAGATCGACGGATCGGGGTGGTCGTAGCTGACGGTGTTGATCGTGTTGAACCGGCGCAGGTCGTAGCGGTACGGCGCGAGATTGCCGTGCCAGGCGACCACATCGAACGGCGAATGGTCCAGCATCGTGGACCACAGCCCGCCTTGGAATTTCTGCACCAGCTCGACCGTGCCCTCGACATCCTCATAGGCGGCGACCGGCGTCTCGAAGTCGCGCGGATTGGCCAGGCCGTTGGAGCCGATCGGGCCGAGATCCGGCAGGCGGAACAGGGCGCCGTAGTTCTCGCAGACATAGCCCCGCGCCTGCGCACCCGTCAGGGCGACGCGAATACGCACGCCACG
>DBBK01000012.1 GCA_002292165.1 Brevundimonas sp. UBA986 | reverse complement strand
CCGCCGCCAGTCTTTCGGCCTCGTCCTTTGGCGAGTGCGGGCCATGGGCGAAGGCGTGGGCGTCCGCCGGATCGTCGGCGTGCGGCGCCCCTCCGGCCAGGGCCATCAGCTCCTTGCGCGTGCGGAAGCAGCGATAGAGGACGCCCATCTCCCGCAGCCGCTCCAGCGCCGCGTCGTATTCCGCCCGATGCTCCGACTGTCGTCGCACGGGCTTTTCCCAGTCCAGCCCCAGCCAGGCCAGGTCTTCGTAGACGCTGGCCTCATATTCGGGCCGACAGCGGGTGAAGTCAGTGTCCTCGATCCGCAGCAGGAAGCGTCCGTCTTCAGCCCTGGCCGCTGTCCAGGCCGTCAGGGCCGAAAAGGCATGGCCCCTGTGCAGATGGCCGGTGGGCGAGGGCGCGAAACGGGTGACGAAGGCCATGACGGCCCGTCAGATCCGGACCAGGGCGCCAGCCTTGAGCGCCGCCTCGACCGCCGCATCCACCGCCTCTGTCGCGACGAAGGGGAACTGGGCGCGAAGGTCCTCGATGGCGAAGTCAGGCTGGCTAAACGCCCACTGCATGGCGACTGCGACCGGCCCCCGGAACGGCGGGGGCGCGAGGTTGGTGCGGCGATAGCCGGTCAGGGGCTTGCGATGGGGCAGGTCGTAGGCGGGCGGCCGGGTGATCAGCCGCTCCTGGGTCATGGCGATCTCGTCGGCGAACCGGGGGTGGGCGGCGAGGGCCGCCAGCTTCTGGCCCAGGGCCGCGAGCTGGGCCTGCAGCGGTCGCCCGCCGTCCTGTCCCGCCGGCGCAAGCCAGGCCCGGAACTCCGGGTCTTGCAGGGCTGCGCTTTCCAGCAGGGAGAACAGGATACGGCCGTACAGCGGGGTGACTGAATAGGTGACGTGCAGCGAGGCGCCGGGCTCGGCCAGGGCGTCGTGATACCAGCCGCGCGGCAGATAGAGGACGTCGCCGGGCTTCATCATGACGTCCATCATGGGCCGCCCCCGGGTCCGCTCGAACCAGGCGGGCATCTGGTCGTCGGGCGCCTCGAAGCCGATCGGACAGTCCGCCTGGTTCTCATAGAGCCGCCAACGCTTCTCGCCCTCGACCTGTACGGCGAAGACCTCATGCAGGTCGAAATGGGTGTCGAAGGCCCGCACTCCGCCGAACGACAGATAGGCGTTGGCCCCGACCTTGCCCGCGAAGGCGCGGCCCAGGGCGTGGGCGAGATCGCGCAGCCTGGGCGTCAGCGTATGGACGTCGTTGGCCACCAGGCTGGCGCCCGTGGACAGGAAGATCTCGACCTTGGCGGGGGAGGGCCGCAGCAGCCGCCCGGTCTGGTCGGCGGTCTCCTCGCAATAGAAGTCCGCAGGCACCGGCTGGCCGTCGCGGATCAGCTTCAGGGTGTTGGCGGTCCAGTTCGCGGTCTGGGACAGCAGGCCGTTGAACTCCGCCCAGTCGGTCAGGGCGGCCTTGGGCGCCCCGGCTTCGGTCGGCCCGTTCTCCGCCGGAATGTGTAGCGGCTTTCGGCCGTAGTAGTCGGCCATGAACCGATCGGGGGTGATCGGATGCAGAAGTTCGTCCAGACTGTTCATCGCGCCGGACGCTAGAGCGGTCGGTCCTTCCTGTCGACGGGCGCCGAGCCCCCAATGATCCGCCCTGCATGACCAGCCCCGAAGCCATCGCCGCCGCCCGTCTCGCCCTGATCGCGGCGGACCCGTCGCTGAGCCGCGCCCATGCCGATGTCCCCGTCTTCGACTGGCGCACCCGAACGGGCGGCTTCGAAGGCCTGTTCCGCATGATCGTCGAGCAGCAGGTCTCCCTCGCCTCCGCCGCCGCTATCTGGAAGCGCACCGTCGAGGGGCTGGAGGGCGTCGTGACCCCGGAGAATGTCCTCGCTCACGACATCGAGACCCTGCGGACCTTCGGCCTGTCCGGCCAGAAGGCGCGCTATGCCCATGAGATCGCCCGGGCCCAGACCGAGGGTCGCATCGACTTCGACCATCTGGGCCGGCTCGACGACGCCGAGGCGACCGCGTCCCTGGTGGCGATCAAGGGCGTCGGCCGCTGGACCGCCGAGACCTTCCTGATGTTCTGCGAAGGGCGCACCGACGTCTTTCCGGCCGGCGACATCGCGCTGCAGGAGGCCATGCGCTGGGCCGACCGAAGCGCCCTTCGCCCGACCGAGAAACAGGCCTATATCCGCGCCGAACGCTGGGCGCCGCACCGGAGCGTGGCCGCCCATCTGTTGTGGGGCTGGTACGGGGCGGTCAGGCGCGGCGAGGTCGCGCTGGAACAGGCCACGCTGGAACAGGCGAGGGAGGGGAGATGACGCCGCTGGTCGACGCCGAGACGGCGAAGGTCCTCGCCGACCCGCAGCGGCTGCTGTCCGTGCTGGACTTCGCAGGCGTCGCCGTCTTCGCCGCCACCGGGGCGCTGGCCGCCGCGCGCGAGAAGCACGACCTCGTCACCTTCGCCTTCTTCGCCGCCATCACCGGGGTCGGCGGCGGCACCATGCGGGACCTGCTGCTTGGCCTGCCGGTCTTCTGGGTCCAGGACTGGCGCTATCTCGGGGTCTGCATCGCCGCCTCGGTGGCGATCTGGATGATCGGCCGGCGCGACTGGCGTTTCCGGGCCCTGCTCTGGCTCGACGCCATCGGTCTGGGCGCCTATGGGGTGCTGGGCGCCGCCAAGGCCGAGGCTGTCGGCGCCGCGCCCCTGATCTGCATCGTCATGGGGGCGCTTACGGCCTGTTTCGGCGGGGTGGTGCGCGACCTCCTGGCCGGCCAGCCCTCGATCCTGCTCCGGCGCGAGATCACCGTCTCGGCCGCCCTTCTGGCCGCGACGGTCTATGTGGTGCTCAGGGCCGATGCCCTGGGCATGGCGGATCTGTCGCCCTGGCCCGCGGCCATCATCGCCGCCGTGTGCGGCTTCGGCCTGCGCGCGGGCGCCCTGCAATGGGGCTGGAGCCTGCCGGGCTTCCCCGACCGACCCCGCAAGCCAGGGTGAGCAAGGTGGGTTGAAGGCGAGGGAAATCGTGATCGTTCCGCCGTCGGAACGTCATGGCGGCGTCGTCGAATCGGGCCTAGGGTGTGATCACAGATAAGGAAGGAGATCACGTCTTCAGTCCTGTCGCCTCACACCCCCCTCAGCACAGCGGGAGGGCCTGATGCAGGTCCTGACCCGACCGCCGTCCGGATTTCCGGCTCTGGTGCTGAACGCCGATTTCCGCCCCCTGTCCTACTACCCGCTGTCACTGTGGCCCTGGGAAGAGGCGGTGAAAGCCGTCTATCAGGATCGCGTGGACGTGGTGTCCCTCTATGACAAGGTGGTGCGCAGCCCCTCCATGGAGATGCAGCTGCCCAGCGTCATCGCGCTGAAGAGCTATGTCGACCAGGACCGCAGCCCGGCCTTCACCCGCTTCAACGTCTTCCTGCGCGACGGCTTCACCTGCCAGTACTGCTCGGAGACGGCCGAGCTGACCTTCGACCATGTCATTCCCCGCTCCCAGGGCGGCCGCACGACGTGGGAGAATATCGTCGCCGCCTGTTCGCCCTGCAATCTGCGCAAGGGCGGCCGCACGCCGCGTCAGGCCCAGATGCCGATACGCCGCGAACCGATCCGTCCCAACGCCTGGCAGCTTCAGGACGCCGGCCGCCGCTTCCCGCCGCACTACCTGCACCAGAGCTGGCTCGACTACCTCTACTGGGACATCGAGCTGGAGCCCTGAAGGCCCGGGCCATCAGTCCGGGGCGTCCCATTTCGGAAATCGCCGGAATGCTGCGGTTGCGAACAGTGGGCGCCTTCTTTACGGTTCAGGTCTAGAGGGGTTGAGCCGACCATCGGGGGACGGCGCGCCGGACCCGGCGATAACCCATTGGAATACAGCCGCTCATGAGCGACGAGACCGTTCAGGACCTCTCCCTGTTCCGCAATCCGCCGGGCTTCAGGGGGCGTTCGGCGGTGGTCGTTCAGCTGTGGTGGCTGGTCCAGTCGACCCTCTTCGCCTGGTCGCCCCAGTTCATGTTCGGCTGGCGCGCCTGGCTGCTGCGCCGGTTCGGGGCGAAGATCGGCAAGGGGGTCAAGCTGCGCCCCGGCGTGCGGGTCACCTATCCCTGGAAGCTGACCATCGGCGACCACTGCTGGTTCGGCGACGGCACCCTGCTGTATTCGCTCGCCGAGATCGATATCGGCGACAATGTCGCCATGGCCGACAACATCTCCATCGTCACGGGCTCGCACGAGTTCCGCAAACCGACCTTCGACATCTACGCCCTGCCGCTGAAGATCGAGTCCGAGAGCTGGTTCTGCTCGGGCTGTTTCGTGCACCAGGGCCTGACCATCGGGCGGGGCTCGGTCATCGGCGCCCGCGCCGTGGTGACCAAAAGCACCGAACCCTATTCGATCAACACAGGCTTCCCCGCGCGCAAGGTCGGCGACCGGCGCGTGAAGCCCGACGCCTGAGGACCGCAGATGGCTGATACCGGCAAGAAGACGATCCTGGTCACCGGAGGCTCCGGCTTCATCGGCACCCATCTGGTCGAGGCCCTGCTCGCCGAAGGGCACACGGTGGTCAACTTCGACAAGAAGCCCCCGACCCTTGACGCCCATGCGCCTTACTGGACGAAGGCCGATCTGATGGACGCCCCGGCCATCGCCGCAGTGGTCGCCGAGCATCGTCCCGAGGTGATCTACAACCTCGCCGCCTGGGCCAGCCTGGCGGGCGACGCCTCCCTGATGCTGGTCAATACGGTCGGGGTCGACCATGTGATCGACGCCGTGGGCGCCCTCGAGGCCTACAGCCCCGTCGTCCTGCACGTCTCGACCCAGATGGTCGCCGGTCCGGCCCAGGGCTCCTTCGATCCCGAGGCCTTCAGCGCCGACACCGTCTATGGCCAGACCAAGGTGGATTCCGAGAAGATCCTGCGCGCCCGCGCCATGGATCTGGACTGGGTCGTCTTCCGCCCGACCAACATCTGGGGCCCGTATCACCCGTCCTTCGCCAAATCGATCTGGCGCTACATCGGCATGGGTCTGTACCTGCATCCCGAGGGCGATCACTCGATCCGCTCCTACGGCTATGTCGGCAACGTCGTTTCCCAGATGGTCAACGCCATCAAGGTCCCGCTGGCCGAGGTCCGCCACAAGGTCTTCTACGTCGGCGACGCCCCGATGGATTCCTCGGTCTGGCTCGACTCCTTCTCGGTCGCGCTGCGCGGCCAGCCGGTGCGGCGCTTCCCCAAGGGGCTGCTGGGCGCCATCGCCCGGGTCGGCGACCTGACCGCCTCGCTGAAGCTGCCGTCGCCGATCAACTCGGGCCGGCTGAAGCGGATGACCTCGGACTTCCGCACCCCGGTCGAGCCGACCTTCGCCCTTCTTGGCGCGGGTCCCTTCAGCTTCGACGAAGGCGTCGCCAATACGGTCGCCTGGCTGAAGACCAACCCAACCTCCAGCGCCGACCACTGATCGGCGCCGGCCCGGCCCTTGAGGACGTTTCGGGGCCTCAGGCCGCCTGAAGCGTCTCGCGTAGGGTGTGCAGCAGGGCCGGGGCGGTGATCTCCACGTCGAAATTGGCGCGGAAGGCGGCCTGCGCGGCGGCGCCCATGGCCGTGCGTTCGTCCGGCGTCAGCGCGTTCCAGCGGCGCAGCAGGGCTTCCGCCCCCTCGATCGTGTCCGGCTCGACCAGACCCGCGCCCGCGCCCTCGACCTCGCGCCAGATATTGACCTTGTCGCTGATCAGCACCGGCTTGCCGCAGGCCATGGCCTCGGCGACGACGATGCCGAAATTCTCCTGGTGCGAGGGCAGGATGAAGGCCTCGGCGCCGTAGTAGGCGCCCCATTTGGCATCGCCCTGCAGCATGCCCGGCCAGTGCAGCCGGTCGGCGATCCCCAGGGCCTGGGCTTGCGCCTTCAGGGCGGCGACCGAGCCGGTCTGGTCCGGGCCGGCGACGACGATCTGCAGATCGGGCTGAAGGTCGGCGGCACGGGCGAAGGCTTCGACCAGCAGGTCCACGCCCTTCTTGGGGTGGATGCGGCTGAGGAACAGCAGATAGGGGCGGCCCTTCAGCTCCGGCGCCTTCCCGGCGAAGGCCGCGGTCTGGGCCGAGGTTGGCGCGGGCGCCGTCGAGGTGCCGTAGCCGACGACCTGTTCCTTGTAGCGGCTGCCCCAGAACTCGCCGCGCGCCAGCAGCTTCTCTTCCTCGGTGGTGAACAGCACCGCCTGGGCGCCCCGGGTCAGCGGCCCTTCGCAGATCTGCCAGAAGCCCTGTTTGGCCAGGTTCTTGAGCGGATAGGTGCGCCGGAACCAGGGGTCCATCATCCCGTGGGTGAAGACGAAATAGGGGGTGGAGGCGTGGGGCAGAACCCGCGCCGCGGCGAAGGTGGCGTAGTTCCACAGGCCGTTGACGATGACCGCGTCATAGTCGCCGACGTGGGCCTTCAGCCAGGGCTCCATGTCGGGCGAATAGCCGTAGTGGCCCAGGAACCCGCCCTTGGCCTTGCGGGCGCCCATGGCATGGACCTTGATCGGGCTGGCGGCGACCCAGGGATCGTCCGGGTGATCCAGGGACAGGACCTCGCGCAGGCCCAGATCGCGCGTCGCCCCGTCCTGCCGGAACACACCCTCGATCGGCCCGCCGCTGACAGGGTTCACCGAATTGATGATGTGCAACAGGCGCATTCGGCGGGAACCCGACGGTTCAGGTTTCATGGGTCGCTGACTTCTACGCAAGGGGAGAGAGGATAACCGAACTAACTTTAGTTATAGCCGTCAAGAGGTTGGGCCCGCGCCAAAAGGCCTCTCTCGAAGGTTGTGGCGCGATTGCGTCTATACGGTCTCCGGCGCGCCCGCCGCGATCGCGGCGGAATGGGCTTGCGGCCATTTGTGCGCCGCCAGCCGCCAGGCCGCGACGGCGGTCATGATCAGATGCACCACCACCAGGGCGAGCGCGATATTCATCACGCTGGCGATCGGGACGACGATGAGGGAGGCGACCACCAGCACCGCGGCCAGAGTTCCCGAGACCATCTTGTGGGCGTTGATCGCCGAAAGCGGGGTGAACAGCCCGGTCCAGACCATCTCGAAGGCGGTGGCCAGACCCAGGGTCCAGAGCAGGGCGGCCGAGAAGTTCAACTGGCCGTGGGAGATCAGACGCACGCCCAGCTCGCCCAGGAAGACCACGCACAGACCATAGGCCAGCAGGCCGGCGACGGTCAGGGCGGCGTGGATCTTGAGAAGCTGGTTATAGCGGTGATGGTCGCGCTTGCCGAAGGCGAAGCTGTATTCGGGCTGCAGGGCGAAGCTCAGCATGTTGGAGCCCGAGGTGCCCAGGCGGGCTACGGTGCGGGTCACCGAGAACAGGGCCACGGTCGCCGGGGTCGCGACGGCGCCGAGGATGACCAGCGGCCCCTGGATCATCAGGGCGTTGGAGACCGGCACCAGCATATAGGTCAGGGAGGGGCCGGCCATGGCCTTCAGCCGGCTCCGGGTGGCGTGCTTTAGGCCGATCTGCAGCCAGGGGGTGTTGCGGCGGACCCAGACGGCCAGAAGAACAAGGGAAAGCAGGCGCGACGACATCCCGGCAAGGGCCGCGCCCGCCAGACCCGCGCCGCTCAGGGCCGCGATGGCGATGGCGGCGGCCTCGAACAGACGGGCCGAGGCGGCGAACATCGTCTCCGTCGCCGGACGCCCCTCGCAGCGCACTCCGGCGGAGAGCAGCAGGAAGAACTGATAGGCGATGACCGAAGCTGTCTGGGTCCCCAGGACGCCCCGCGCCTGATCCAGGCTTTCCGAGCCGAGGTTGAACCAGGCGCCGATGGGCGCGACCGTTAGCAGCACCGCCGCCGCGATCGCCAACACGCAGCCGGCGATCAGCAGCAGGCCGAAGATGCTCTGGAAGGTCTCCATCGCTCCGGCCCGGTCGCCTGCGGACACCCGGATCGACATGTCGTTCTTGGCGATGAAGGTGAAGCCGAAGTCGCTGAAATTCAGATAGGCGGGCAGGGCCGTCAGCAGCACCCAGACCCCGTACCGCTCGATGCCCCAGGCCAGGATCAGGATCGGCACCGACCCGAACTGCACCCCCAGCGTCACCGCCTGACTGAACATCTGGGCGGAGAAATTCTTGGTCAGACGGGAGGGCAGTTTCATCGGGCGCCGGGAGCGGGGTAGGCGGGCCCTCCGGACGGCATCTGTCGACCTGGTGCTGCCGGATAGAACAGTCGGGCCATGAAGACGAAGATCGCCAGCGTCACCATCATCAGCGGGATGTTGCGCAGCAGGATCTCGAACAAGGCGTCGATTTCCTTCTCCGCGACGTTGCTCAGCGTCACGACCATAGCCACCGACCACGGACTGGCGGTCATCGCTCCGCCGATCAGATCGACCACGAGGAAGACCACCAGCATCAGGAAGAAGCTGATGCCGATCACCCCCGGAAGGCCGCCGACGGCGAAGGAGCTGGCGGACAGACCCACGACCGGACGTCCGACCGTCAGATAGGTCCGGAACCCGTACTTCCAGCTGACGATGTCGCCCAGAACGCCGGGGCTTTTCGAGACCAGCACCGACGGAAGCACGCGTTGGCCGACGAGACTGGTGACCTCGGAGATCGTCACGCGTCCGGGGTCGTTCACCCGCGTGACCTGATCGACCGGAAGAATAAGCGCGAACCGGTCGATGTTCGCGGTCGACGGATAGACGTAACTTCCCGATGACCGGTAGTTGGCCGCGAAACCCTTGTAGACCTTGTCGTTCAGGGCGTTGATCCGGCCGAAGTCATAGTTGTTCTGCCTCAGGATCGCCATCGTCAGATCGACCCGTTCGGCGACGGTCTTGTTGGTCTGTTCGGCGCGGGTGATGTGGATCAGCGGAGCGAGCACGAACTGGGACGCAATCAGGAAGACGGCGCCGCCGACCACGTACTGAGGTTTCACCTTCAGTTTGTAGAAGACGAAGATCAGCACGACGACCAGCGCCGCGTCCATGACATCCTTCTTGATGTTGGCGGCGAACGACAGGCCCGTGATCATGATGAACATCACGATCGCGAGGGTGGTGTCGGCGCCCCGGGCGCGGCTGGAGACGGCGCGGGAGACCTGGCCGGCGAAGCTGAAGACCAGCAGGAAATAGAAGGCGCCGAAGCCGCCGAAGCCGCCGATGGCGTCGCTGTTGCCGTTCGTGAACTGGGGACGGAAATGCTCATGCAGCACCAGCAGGATGAAGGCGATCACGAACATCACCGGAAACAGCGGCGTTCGGGATCCCGCGACGTCGAACTCCTGCTTCAGGTTCTGGATCGCCCGGAAGCGGATCGGGAACCTCTGGGCGACCATGAAGGCCGCGGTCGTGGCCATATGTCCGGTAAAGACGACGATCGCCGAAGTGTCCGGATTGTACAGGTTCTGCTGGACCGGCTGCCACAGGACAGTCTTGATCACGACGGCGAACATGCCGCTGTACAGGCAGATCGAAAAATAGATCATGCTGGCGACGGTCAGCTTGTCCGAATAGATCGAAAAGAAGCCGCACACCGAGATGATGTATAGTGCGATCAGGATCGGGAAGTTCGCACCCAGCACAAGCTGAATGATCGCGCAGATCGTGGCGAGGATCAGATATGCGGCAGCGAACTTCTTCACGCGTTGGCCGCCTTGAACGCGGCATAGGCGCCTTCGATGCCGTCCTTCAGACCGATCGTCGGGGCCCAGCCCATGGCCTTGAGTTTGTCGCCGCTCATGAGCTTGCGCATGGTGCCGTCCGGCTTGGAGGTATCGGTGACGATGTCGCCGTTGAAGCCGACAACCTCGCACACAAGTCTGGCCAGATCGATAATGGGCAGGTCCTCGCCCGAGCCGACGTTGACGTGCTCGAAGTCGGAATAGGTCTTCATCAGGAAGACGCAGGCGTCGGCGCAGTCGTCGGAGTTCAGGAACTCGCGCCGCGGCGTGCCGGTGCCCCAGATGACGATGTGGTCGGCGCCCGTTTCCTTCGCCTCATGCGCCTTGCGGATCAGGGCCGGCAGGACATGGCTGGAGGTCAGGTCGTAGTTGTCGCCGGGGCCGTAGAGGTTGGTCGGCATGGCCGAGATGAAGTCGCAGCCGTGCTGCTTGCGATAGGACTGGGCCAGTTTGATGCCGGCGATCTTGGCCACCGCATACCATTCGTTGGTCGGTTCCAGCGGGCCGGTCAGCAGGGCGTCTTCCGGGATCGGCTGGGGCGCTTGCTTGGGGTAGATGCAGCTGGAGCCGAGGAACAGCATCTTGGCGACGCCCTCGCGGTAGGCCGCCTCGGTGACGTTGGCCGCGATCATCAGGTTGTCGTACAGGAAGTCGGCCGGATAGGTGTCATTGGCCAGGATGCCGCCGACCTTGGCCGCGGCCATGAAGATGGCGTCGGGCTTGCGGTCCGCGACGAAGGCGCGGACCTGGTCGGGCGATTTCAGATCGACGTCGGCGCGGGTTGCGGTGACGACCTCGCAGTCCTCGGACGCCAGCCGGCGCACGATGGCCGAACCGACCATCCCGCGATGGCCGGCGACCCAGATTCGTTTCCCGGCGAGCGGGAAGACGACCTCACTCGCCATTGCCGCGCCGCTCCCTCGCGACCGCGATCAGGTCGGCGGCGACCATTTCCTCGCACAGGGCTTCCCACTTGGTGTCGTGGGTCCAGCCCAGCTTCGCCTTCGCCTTGGCCGGGTTGCCGATCAGCAGATCGACCTCGGTCGGGCGGAAGTAGCGCGGGTCGATCCGGACGTAGACGCGGCCGGTCTCGGTGCAGATCCCCGTCTCGTCGACGCCTTCGCCTTCCCAGCGCAGGGTCACGTCGATCTGTTTGAAGGCGTGGGTGACGAAGTCGCGGATGACCGTCGTCTCGCCGGTGGCCAGGACATAGTCGTCGGCCGTTTCCTGCTGCAGCATCAGCCACATGCCGCGGACGTACTCGCGGGCGTGGCCCCAGTCGCGCTTGGCATCGATGTTGCCGAGATAGAGGGTGTCCTGGAAGCCGTGCTTGATGGCGGCGACCGCGCGCGTGATCTTGCGCGTCACGAAGGTCTCGCCGCGCAGCGGGCTCTCGTGGTTGAACAGGATGCCGTTCGAGGCGTGGATGCCATAGGCCTCGCGGTAGTTCACCACGATCCAGTAGCCATACATCTTGGCCACGGCATAGGGGCTGCGCGGATAGAAGGGCGTCGTTTCCGACTGCGGCACTTCCTGCACCAGGCCATACAGCTCCGACGTCGAGGCCTGATAGAATTTGGTCTTCTTCTCGAGGCCCAGGATGCGGATCGCCTCAAGGATGCGCAGGGTGCCGATGCCGTCGGCATTGGCCGTGTATTCCGGCATCTCGAACGACACCTGGACGTGGCTCATGGCCGCCAGGTTGTAGATTTCGTCCGGCTGGGTTTCCTGGATGATGCGGATCAGATTGGTGGAATCCGTCAGGTCGCCGTGGTGCAGGATGAAGCGCGGATCCTTCTCGTGCGGATCCTGGTACAGATGTTCGATCCGGCCCGTGTTGAACGACGACGAGCGGCGCTTCACGCCGTGGACCGTATAACCCTTCTCGAGCAGCAGCTCCGACAGATAGGCGCCGTCCTGACCGGTCACCCCGGTGATCAGCGCGACCTTGCCCTTACCCACTTCCGACATCAAACCCCCGGTGATGTTTTCGCCCCCCGACAGGGCAAATGTAACATAGCTCTCTAATCACAAACTGACGAGGCCTTGTTCGCATTTGCAAAATCGAAAACGACAAATGTGATCAAGCGCCTGCGACTGGCTCGTCCGGCTAGGGACTGCAAGCCCCGAGCCATTCTCCATGAAAGCGAACGCTGTCGTCCGATTTCACTACAGGGCGGATTTTACTGGCGCTTACGGCATTTTGTGGCGGAGATGCGCGGCGACGGACGGCGATGTCCCAATTGTGAAACGCGGTCCCCCGCACGTGATTTGTACAGCGATGCTTTAAAAGCCCGGGGAATATGAGAGAGTGGGTCGGGCCCCGTCATGTTGCGATGCAAAATGACGGCGGCGACTGCGGGGACGATATGATGATCAGAGACGACGGTGTCAGGCGTTGTCGGTGGAGCGAAGTGTCTTGAGCGGCGTGGCCTCCGGCGCGCTTTCGCGCGAGACTCTTCTGAACGCCGTGCCGAACGGGGATGAACCGACGGCCGGAACGTCCCGGATCGGGACGGACCTCGTCGCCGACGGTCCGCGCCGTATCCTGATCGTCGCGTTGAACTATGCGCCCGAGCTGGTCGGCTGCGCCAAATACTCTACCGAACTGGCCGAGGATCTGGTCGCGCGCGGCCATACGGTCGAGGTCGTCTGCGCCCCGCCCTACTATCCGCAATGGAAGATCGGCGAGGGCTATTCCGGCGCCGAGTGGCGGCGCGAGGAGCGCAACGGCGTCGTCCTGCACCGCGTGCCCCTCTATGTGCCGCCCAAGCCCACGGGCGTGAAACGGATCGCCCATCTGGCCTCCTTCGGCCTGACCGCCGCGCCCGCCGCCGTGGCCGCGGCCCTGCGGTTCAAGCCGCATCTGGTCTTCGCCGTGGCCCCGACCCTGACCGCCGCCGCCGCCGCCTGGATGGCGGCCAAAGCGTCGGGCGCCGCCGGCTGGCTGCACATCCAGGACTTCGAGGTCGACGCGGCCTTCGACCTGGGTCTGCTCAGCAATCAGACGGCGCGCTCCACCGCGCTCGGCATCGAACGCACCGTGCTGCGCCGCTTCGACCGGGTGTCGAGCATCTCCCCGGCCATGACCGGACTTCTGGCCCGCAAGGGCGTGGCGGCCGATCGCATCGTCGAACTGCGCAACTGGGTCGATGTGGACGCCGTCAGCGTCTTCCCCTCCAGCGACACCGCCTATCGCCGCGAGCTGGGCATTCCGGCCGACCGGATCGTCGCCCTCTATTCCGGCAACATGGCCGCCAAACAGGGTATCGAGATGTTGGGCGAGGTCGCGACCCGGCTGCGTGACGCCGGCGCCCCGGTCACCCTGATGCTGTGCGGCGACGGCCCGGCCCGTGCGGGGCTTGAGGCGGCCTGCGCCGGTCTGGACAATGTCCGCTTCCTGCCGCTGCAGCCCATGGAGCGCCTGCCCGAACTGCTCGGGACCGCCGACATCCACCTCCTGCCGCAACGGCCCGAGGCCGCCGATCTGGTCCTGCCGTCCAAGCTGACGGGCATGCTGGCCTCGGGCCGGGCCGTGGTGGCCATGGCCGCCCCGGGCACGGGACTGGCGCATGAGGTCGAGGGCTGCGGTCTGGCGGTCGATACGACGGCTCAGGCCATGACGGCGGGCATTCTGGATCTGGTCGCGGACACCGCGGCGCGTCAGGCTTTCGGCATGCAAGCTCGCGTCCGCGCCGAGGAGCGCTGGCGCAAGAGCGAGATCATCGGCGCCTTCGAACAGACGGTTCAGGCCCTTCGCAAGGCCTGAATTCTCGCCCGCACCTGAGCCGCCTCAGCGCGGCTCGGGACGTCCGCCCGGCGCCCATTCGGGCTTGAAGTCGCTCGACGCCATCCAGCGCAGGGGCTCGATCAGGGACTGGATCGCCTGGGTCATGAACGGCAGGTCCAGATGGGCGATGTCGTCGTCGGGGCTGTGATAGGTCGGGGTGACCGCCCAGCCCGAGACGGTGTGGGCGACGATGCCCTTGAGCGCGAGCGAGTAGTTGTCCGAGCGCTGGAAGAAGTTCTGTTCCGGATACATGTCCGGCGCGACCAGGGCGCCCTTCTCCTTCAGCGTCGGGCCGAAGTTGGAGCGTTCGAAGCCGGTCATCATCATGACCCCCGCCGGCATCTTCGGATCCTGGGCGCCGATCATCTCGATTTCCAGATTGGCGACGATGTCGGTCAGGGGCACGGGCGGGTGCTCCCCGAAGTAGGTCGAGCCGAGACCGCCGATCTCTTCCGAACCATAGGCGACGAACAGGATGCCGCGCCGGTGCGCCTCGCCGGAGGACAGGGCATGGGCCAGTTCCAGCACCGCCGTCGTGCCCGAGGCGTCGTCATTGGCACCGTGCATGATGGTCCCGTCGGCGCGGACGCCGAGGTGGTCGAGGTGGGCCGAGATCAGCAGGACGCCTGCGGTCGGATCGCTGCCGGGCAGATAGCCGATGGCGTTGGTGGTCACCCCTTCCTCGCGCCGGACGGCGCCCGGGTCGATCGCGGCAGTGGTTCCGGCCAGGGCTTTCAGCCGATCGTAGTCGGCGGCCGAGACGATGACCGCATCGATCTGGCTCTGCCGGCGTGTGGCCTCGGTCAGACGGATGGTCGGCCGGGGCGGGCGGCTGGCGGCCCGGGCCTTCAGGAAGTCGGTTTCGCGCACGATCACGAGGTTGGAGCCCTTGGTCGCGGCCGCATTGATCCACCCGAGGGCCGCGTTGCCTTCCGGCGGCGCGATCATCACCACCTCGGCGCCGGTAAAGGCGGCGGGATCGTCGCCGCCGACGGTCAGGGCGCCGGAGTTGGGGGTTCCCGAGCCGAGCAGGACGGTCAGCCCCGAACCCTGAGTCAGGGTGATGCCGCCGACGGTCAGGCTGGCGTTCGTGCCCAGGGTGGTCTTCGTCACGCTCGCGGTCTGCAGATACGACGTCATCCCCGGCGCGGTCTGCAGGCCATAGCCCTGGAACATGGCGCCGACATAGGCGGCGGCGATCGCCTCGTCCGGGGTGGCGCTGCCGCGGCCGCGCAGGGCGTCTCCGGCCAGGAAGGCCTCATGGGCGGCGACCCATTCCTGCTTCACCTGCCAACCTGAAGTCTGGGCCTGCGCATGGGCCGAAGCCGAGGTGAGCGCCAGGATCGCGGCGGCGAGAATGGCGTGGCGTTTCGACATGTCAGAGGTCCCCCGAACGACAGGACCGCAGGGTTAGGCGGCGACGATCCGGGCCGTCAAGCGACCGGCGGATTAAGGTTCGGCAAGAAACCGCTCGACGCCGCCGCGCCGTGGATTTAACCGCCGTCACAGCCCCGTTCCTCACGCGAGTTCCGTCATGAAACGCTTCGCCCTCGCCGCCATCGCCATGCTGGCGGTCGCGGTCCCCGCCGCCCAGGTCGACGCCTGGGGATCGACCGGTCACCGGCTCGTGGGCGTCGCGGCCATCCGCGCCCTGCCGGACAGCCTGCCGGCTTTTGTGCGCGGCATGAACGCCGCCGCCGAGGTGGGCGAGCTGTCGCGCGAACCCGACCGTTCCAAGGGCGGCGGCCAGCCCCACGACCGCGAGCGCGACACCGCCCACTTCGTCGATCTGGACGACACCGGCCACGTCATGAACGCCAACGGCATGTCGATCGACACCCTGCCGAACCTGAAGTCCGAATACGACGCCCAGCTGCTCGCCGCCGGGATCAAGGTCGATGACGCCGGCTATCTGCCCTACGCCATCATGGACGGCTGGCAGCAGCTGGTGCGCGATTTCGGCTATTGGCGCGTGCTCGACGCCGTCGAACAGCGCGAGACCGACCCGGCCAAACGCGCCTGGTATCGCGAGGACCGCCTGCGTCGCGAAGCGCTGGTGATGCGCGACCTCGGCTATCTGTCCCACTATGTCGGCGACGCCTCGCAGCCGCTGCACATGTCGATCCACTACAACGGCTGGGGCGACTATCCGAACCCGGAAGGCTTCACCAACTCGCGGCAGACGCACTCGATGTTCGAGGGCGGCTATATCCGCCGCAACGTCCGTCTGGACGCGGTAGAGGCCGCGATGCCGGCCCCGGCGCTCGACGGCTTCCAGATGAAGCCCTCGATCGTCGCCTATCTGAAGACCGGCGTCAGCCAGGTGGTTCCCTTCTACCGCCTCGAGAAGGCCGGGGCCTTCGCCGAGGGCGACGCGCGCGGCGCGGCCTTCGCGACCGAGCGGGTGGCGGCGGGCGCGGCCGAGCTGCGCGACCTGATCATCCTGGCCTGGCAGGCCTCCGAGACCGCTTCCGTCGGCTGGCCGGCGGTCAAGGTCGCCGACGTCAAGAGCGGCGCCGCCGACCCCTGGGCCTCCCTCTACGGCGAGGATTGAGCCTTGACCGCCGAGGCCGAGACCCTGCTGCGGCAGGCCCAGTCGCACAAGCTCGCCGGCCGCCCGGGCGAGGCGGCGGACGCCTATGAGGCCCTGCTGGCGCTCAGGCCCGACCTGCCCGACACCTGGTTCAACCTGGCGCTGATGCAGCGTCAGGCGGGGCGGCCGGCGGCGGCGCTCGCCTCCTACCAGCAGGCGCTCGACCGCCGCGTCTCGGGCCCCGAGGAGGTCCACCTCAACCGCGCCGTCATCTACGCCGACGACCTGGGCCAGGCCGAGGCCGCCGAGGCGGAGCTGAAGACGGCGCTCGCCATCCAGCCCGCCTACCTCGCCGCCTGGCTCAACCTCGGCAATCTGCACGAGGACAGGGGCGAACGGGAGCAGGCGCGGGCCGCCTATCGCCGTGCGCTCGACCTCGCCCCGCCCCAGGCCGCG
Source organism: Brevundimonas sp. UBA986 (assembly GCA_002292165.1). Lineage (GTDB taxonomy): Bacteria > Pseudomonadota > Alphaproteobacteria > Caulobacterales > Caulobacteraceae > Brevundimonas. Next base: position 17,259 of record DBBK01000012.1, on the reverse strand, counting down.
CCCCTGGCCCTCGCCCGCCTCGCCAACGCCACCCGCTTCACCGACGCCGCCGATCCCCTGATCGCCGCCCTGCGCGCGACGGTGGGCCGGACCGGAGCCCCCGACGCCGACGTCGCCGAGGCCGGCTTCGCCCTCGGCCGCGCGCTCGACGAGGTCGCCCTCTACGACGACGCCTTCAGCGCCTACGCCACGGCCAACGCCGCCAGCCGCCGGGGCCTCGGCGCCCGCTACGACCGCGCGGGCCATGAGGCCTTCGTCGACCGCTCCATCGCGGCCTTCCCCAAACCCGCCCCGACCGTCTGGGACCCCACCGGCGCCCCCGTCTTCATCCTCGGCATGTTCCGCTCGGGCTCGACCCTGGTGGAGCGGATCCTGTCGGCCCACGACGGCGTGACTTCGGGCGGGGAGCTGGCGCTCATGCCCCGCGTCATCTCAGCCATCACCCCCTATCCCGAGGCCGCCGGCGCCGCCTCACGCGACGACCTCGCCCGCTGGCGCCAGACCTATCTCGACCAGCTCCACGCCGCCCGTCCCAATGCGGCGCTGGTCACCGACAAACGCCCCGACAACTTCCTCCACATCGGCCTGATCAAGGCCATGTTCCCGGACGCGAAGATCATCCACACCGTCCGCGACCCCCGGGACATGGTCCTGTCCAACTGGTTCCTGCATCTCGACGGATCGATGCCCTATGCGCTCGACCTCGAGGACGCCGCCCATTGGTACGGCCAGCACAACCGCCTCATGGCCCACTGGAAGTCGCTCTATCCCGACATCCTGACCGTCGACTACGACGCCCTGGTCGCCGATCCGCGCCCGGAGATCGAGCGCATCCTCGCCTTCTGCGGTCTCGACTGGCAGGATCAGGTGCTCGACTTCCACAAGGCCGGCGGCGCCGTCCGCACGGCCAGCGTCTGGCAGATCCGCGAGCCCCTCTACCAACGCTCCTCCGGCCGCTGGAAGCATTATCAAACCCACCTCGGCGGCCTGAACGCGGCCCTGAACGCCTGACATGACCACGCCTGCCCCCAAGCCCCCCGTCGTCATCCTCGACCGCCCCCAGATGGCCGAGAACATCGGCGCCGTCGCCCGCGTCATGGCCAATTTCGGCCTCGATAGCTTGCGTCTCGTCAGCCCGCGCGACGGCTGGCCGCAGGAGCGCGCCTGGGCCACGGCCTCGGGCGCCGACTGGGTGCTGGAGGGGATCACCGTCTTCGACAGCGTCGCCGCCGCCATCGCCGACCTGAACACCGTCTTCGCCACCACGGCCCGCCCGCGCGAGACCCGCCAGCCCGTCCGCACCCCGCGCGAGGCCACGCGCGTCCTCTATGACGACCGCGCCTCGGGTCTGGAGATCGGCCTCCTGTTCGGCGCCGAGCGCGCCGGGCTGGAGACCACCGACATCGCCCTGTGCCAGGGCATCGTCACCATCCCCATCGACCCGCGCCACCAGAGCCTGAACCTGGCCCAGGCCGTGGCCATCAACGCCTATGAGTGGCGCACCCTGGTCCTCGACGCCCCGCCGCCCAACTTCCGCGAGGGCGAGCCCCCGGCGACTGGCGAGCTCCAGCTCGGCATGTACGAACATCTGGAGCGCGAGCTCGACGCCGCCGGCTTCTTCCACCCGCCCGAGAAGTTCCGCTCCATGAGCCAGAACCTGCGCGTCATGCTCGGCCGCGCCGCCTTCACCGCCCAGGAGGTCGCGACCTTCCGCGGCGTGATCACCGCCCTGTCGAAGGGCCGGGGGCAGAAGCTGCGGAAGCTGGCGGAAGAGAACAAGGGCGGCTGAACCTGTTCGCGAGGGTCCGTTGTCTCCGCCGGACGGAGAATCGCGAAAAGGCGGATTGTGGAGACAGTCGACCCTCATCATGACGCACACTCGCCGGGTTCGGACGATGGTAATTCGCCGTCTGGAGCGCGGGCGGCGCGCAGGCGCGCCAGCTCGGCGCGGGCCTCGGCATAGGGGGCGGGCAGCTCGCCGCCGTCCATCAGGATCCGGGCAAGGTTGAGCGCCTGTTCGCGCAGGAACAGGCGCATCATGCTGTCGCGATTGTCGGCCTGAACCTCGGTCTCGGCCGGGTCGTCCACGGCCCATTCCAGCATCCGGTCCAGCCGGGCGATCTCGCCGGCGGCGCGGGCCAGACGCAGGGCGTTGAGGCCAGAGCCGGTCTTTACCGCATGGGCGGCGGTGGCCAGGGTGCGGCGGGCCAGATCGCCGGGCCGGATATGCAGGGGCGAGCGCCAGCCCTCCAGCAAGGCGTCCTCCTCGGGCGAGCCGACTGTGAGGCCGTGGGGCCCGGTGCGGGGTTCGGTCGCCGGGGGTGGCGCAGCCGCCTCCGGCGCCGGACCCGCCCAAGGTGTTGCGGTGGCGGCGAAGGCCGCCTTGGTCCAGCCCTCGCGCCGCGCCCGCTTGCGCAGGGCCGTCACCGACACCCCGAACCGGGCCGCCACCGTCGGCGCCGACAACCCCGACAGATAGGCCCCCCGGATCAGGGCCCAGGTCGCGGGACTAGCGGTGACGTAGGTGGTGCGCGGATGCGGCTTCACGGTGGGGCTCCCCGGGTGATCGCTGTCGGGGAGTCTAGGTCAGCCGTGAGCCATGTTAGGTCGAATGGGTCGGGTGTCCGCATCGACGGGTCGCAAGGGGTTCAAAGGATTGGGGTTCGGAGTGTTCACCCTGGGGAGGAGCGTGCGAGGTTGGGGTCGGTCGGGCGCGCAGATATTCTGTGGATTAACCTACTGGGGCGCAGGGGCGGCGACCGCCTCTTAAGCGAAGCCGAGATTCTCCAAGGGACGCGGCTTCTAGCCATACCCGAAAACGCCTAAGCGCTCGTTATTCGGTGTTAATCCGAAGTGGCGGGACCAACTTCGGCATCGTGAATCTCTGTCCGTGAGGTTTTAGGCGGCTTGGATCGTCCAAGTTCAGCACTGACCCGCGCGGCCATCGCAGAAAAATACTCGTTCAACTGGCTCCGAATTTCGGCGGGCGATGCGGCAAACATGGAGGAAAATTCTACGAAAAGAAGCCGTTCTTTGGCGTCGTCAAAGCTTCTGACAGCTCGACCGTCATCGCCGGGTACAAATGTCCATCCCTCACTACAGAAGAAGGATACTGTTGGACCCTGGTCCAGCATCTCTAGAAATCTATATAGTTCCTTACGGCGACTAGAAGATATGCGAAGCGTAGCAGTGTCGAATGTCCACTTGATCGAAAAGGTATCAATCTTTTTCCGGCCGCCGGGATCCATCAGCGATTCCAGAATCTCCGGGGTGGCGTTTTCAAAGCTAAGTCGTTCGATGCCAATCGCTTGCCGAGCTACGCTTGCGAACTCCTCGAATGCTCGGGTCGCCCCTGCGTCGAACACGGTGCCTTCAGCATCGAGCAGGTCGACTTGGTCGTCTTCGTAGTTAGAGAAAACAATTCCTCTGTCACCGGTTGGAACTGTAGACCGATCTCGACCCTCGCCGATCAAAAAACTGCCTATATAAGGCGTGTAATAATTGTAATGATCGGGATCGTAGTGATCGGAAGTCGGAATATATCTTCTAGTTATTACGTCAAAATTGTAGAATTGGCCGTCTTCAAGAACATCTCCATCGCCTAAAGCGCGAGCGATCGATCGCTCGGAATATGGTCTCTCAGATTTGCCGTGAGGAATCATATAGTCGAGATGAACGGAGTAACCCCCATTTTTGTCATCATACCAGAAGGCACGAGGCCTTAGCAGATGGCCTTCTGGCATATCGATTTTTTCGATATCTTCGATGCGATTTCGAATAGTACCAAAATGATAGTCGGGATTGGATCCGATGCGGTTCGTCAGGTGAAATATATAGCCTTTATAATTTACTATAAAGTGATTTGGCCGATCGGTTCTGCTGACCTGCCATTCGTGATTGGACGCTGAGACGGGGAAAAATCTTTGGGCGACATGGAAAAGTGCAGGACTGAGCAGCATGCGCTCAATCATGGCTCCATCGATATAGGCGGTCAGGAGCCTATTTTCTGAATTTGCCGCGATGCCATCCAGACGTCCAACTAAGCCAGATGACACATAGGTGGACGTTGCCAAGACATATCCAACAGCTCCGTGGTGGGCGCAAGAATCGGCGATTGAATCTACATCGCTAATGCCCACGCTTCGGTTTGCGTGAGCGAAATGCTTGCATTGAACCAGCCAACGCCGCGTCGAACGTCCAAAGACTGAATTGATGTTTTCGATACAAATCAAATCCTTTCCGCCGTCGGAGCCGACGCCGGACCAAGTTGTGTCTAATCCTTTGGCGAACAGGACCTCGCGCACGAGGAGTTCGAATTCAGTGCCGCTCGTCGAAAGTTCTCTGAAGTCCAACATCTGGTGCCGCTTTTATTTGTCCGAGGCGATGGGCTGGCTTTGTGATTCTGGGAGCCCTGCGCTGACTTTTACCCCTTCCCCTTCCTGAACGCCTCCGCCTTCTCCGCCGCCGCTTCCTGACGCCACTTCTTCGGCGCCGCGCGGTCGACCGCATCCCCCTCCGCCGTCATGACGTCGTTGGCGAACTCCAGGTCCAGCAGCTTGAGCTTCTTGATCTCGTCGCGGAGGCGGGCGGCTTCCTCGAACTCGAGGTTTGAGGCGGCGTCGCGCATCTTGCCTTCGAGGTCCTTGAGGGTGGCCTGGAAGTTGGAGCCGATGAAGGGCTTGGAGTCCTCCTTCACGCCGCCGGCCGGGATCAGGACGCGGTCCTTCTCATAGGGGCTGTCGAGGATTTCCTTGATGTCGCGCTTGACGCTCTCGGGCGTGATGCCGTGTTCGAGGTTATAGGCCTCCTGCCGCTCGCGGCGCCGGTTGGTCTCGGCCATGGCGCGCTCCATCGAGCCGGTCATGCGGTCGGCGTAGAGGATGACGCGGCCGTCGACGTTACGCGCGGCGCGGCCGATGGTCTGGATCAGGGAGGTCTCGGAGCGCAGGAAGCCCTCCTTGTCGGCGTCGAGAATGGCGACCAGGCCGCACTCGGGAATGTCGAGGCCCTCGCGCAGCAGGTTGATGCCGATCAGGACGTCGAAGGATCCCAGACGCAGGTCGCGGATGATCTCGATGCGTTCGAGGGTGTCGACGTCGGAGTGCATGTAGCGGACGCGGACGCCCTGTTCGTGCATATATTCGGTCAGGTCCTCGGCCATCTTCTTGGTCAGGACGGTGACCAGGGAGCGGTAGCCGTTGCGGGCGACCTGTTTGACCTCGTCGATGACGTCGTCGACCTGGTTGCGGGTCTTGTCGCTGACGGGGCGGATCTCGACCGGGGGGTCGATCAGGCCGGTGGGGCGGATGACCTGTTCGACGAAGACGCCGCCGGTGCGCTCCATCTCCCACGGGCCGGGGGTGGCCGAGACGTGGACCGTCTGGGGCCGCATGGCGTCCCATTCGTCGAACTTGAGCGGGCGGTTGTCGATGGCCGAGGGCAGGCGGAAGCCGTATTCCGCCAGGGTGGATTTGCGGCGGTAGTCGCCGCGGTACATGCCGTTGATCTGGCCCACGGTGACGTGGCTTTCGTCCACGAACAGCAGGGCGTTGTCGGGGATGTATTCGAAGAAGGTGGGCGGCGGCTCGCCCGGGGCGCGGCCGGTCAGCCAGCGGGAATAGTTCTCGATGCCGGCGCAGGAGCCGGTGGCCTCCATCATCTCCAGATCGAAGCGGGTGCGCTGTTCGAGGCGCTGGGCCTCCAGCAGCTTGCCGTTCTCGATCATCCAGTCGAGCGTCTCCTTGAGCTCGGCCTTGATGCCGGCGGCGGCCTGGTTGAGCGTCGGCCGGGGGGTGACGTAGTGGGAGGCGGCGTAGACGGTGATCTCCTTCAGGTCGGCCGTCTTCTTGCCGGTCAGGGGATCGAACTCCTGGATGGACTCGACCTCGTCGCCGAACAGGCTGACGCGCCAGGCGCGGTCCTCCTGGTGGACCGGGAAGATCTCGACGACGTCGCCGCGCTTCCTGAACATGCCCCGCTCGAAATGGACGTCGTTGCGCTTGTACTGCAGCGCGATCAGGTCCGCCCGCAGCTTGCCCTCGTCGATCGTGTCCCCGACCTTCAGCGTGAAGGTCATGGCCGTATAGGTCTCGACCGACCCGATGCCGTAGATGCAGGAGACCGAGGCCACGACGATGACGTCGTCTCTCTCGAGGATCGACCGCGTCGCCGAGTGGCGCATGCGGTCGATCTGCTCGTTAATCGAGCTGTCCTTCTCGATGTAGGTGTCGGTCCGGGGCACATAGGCCTCGGGTTGGTAGTAGTCGTAGTAGCTGACGAAATACTCGACGGCATTGTCCGGGAAGAAGGCCTTGAACTCGGAATAGAGCTGCGCCGCCAGGGTCTTGTTGGGGGCGAGGATCAGGGCGGGGCGCTGGGTCTGTTCGATGACCTTGGCCATGGTGAAGGTCTTGCCGGAGCCGGTGACGCCGAGGAGGACCTGGTCGCGGTCGCCCTCGGCGGCCTGGGCGACGAGTTCGGCGATGGCGGCGGGCTGGTCGCCGGCGGGGGTGTATTTGGTCTCGAGGCGGAAGCGGCCGCCCTTGCGCTTGCCCTCGTGCGAGGGACGGTGCGGGACCCAGTCGTCGGGCGCGCCGGGGGCTTCCTCGGGCGTCAGGCGCGGGCCGGACACCGGGGCGAACATGGGCATCTTCGACATGGCCCTGGGCATGGCGCCGGCGTCGTCGCGGAGGAAGGCCGCGGGCGCCTCTTGCATGCCCGAGCCGGGGACGTGCACGGGCTTGGTAATGCGAGGGGCCGAGCCCTTGGGCGTCGAGGAACGGTTCATGAACGCAAGATAGGTCCGGAGGGCGGCAGACGCCAGTCAGAGCGCCCGGGACGGCGGAGGGTTGCTGACAGCAAGGTGGCAGCAAGTTTCACATCCGGCGACGCTTCGGGGCGGCGGCGTCCTGACCTACCCTTGTACGGGGCGTCGCGTGGATGATTCGGATGAGGCACGGAGTGAAGATGCGGCTGGCGGTGGCAAGCTTGCTGCTGCTGTCCGGCTGCGGGCGGTTGATCCCGGAGGCGCCGAAGCCCGCTCCCTATTATCCGCCGAGCATGAGCCGGGCGGGGCAGACGTCGTACGCCAGCGCGACCGGAGTGATCGGCCAGCCGATCGACGGCGATACGTACCGGCGGCTACGCGGGGCGACGGGCTCGCTGGGCCAGTGCGTGGCCGAGCTGGACGCGGCGCGGGTGACCTTCTCGCCGACGCCGGACCGGGTGAACTCCGAGACCTGCGGCCTGACCGACGCCGGGGTGCTGGGCCCGGACTTCGGCACGGTGGCGCGGATGCAGCCTTCGGACGTGACCATGACCTGCGCCCTGGCCGCCGCCGTCAGCGTCTGGCGCCGGCAGTCGGTCGAGCCGGCGGCGCGGGAGTTCTTTGGATCGGACGTGGTCCAGATCGACCATATGGGCGTCTACGCCTGCCGACCGGTCAACTCACAGGCAGGCAACCGGCCGAGCGCCCATTCGCGGGCGGCGGCCCTGGACTTCGCGGGCGTGCGGCTGAGGGACGGGACGCGGATCACCGTGACCAACGACTGGAATGACCCGGGGCCCAAGGGCCGGTTCCTGCACCGGATCCGCGACGACGCCTGCAAGGTGTTCGGGACCACGCTCAGCCCCGACTACAACGCCCTGCACCACGACCACCTCCATCTGGAGGCGGAGAACAGCCGGTTTTGCCGCTAGGCTGGGGCCCTAGCGGCGCGTGCTGACGCGGGCGCGGGTCTCCAGTTCACCGATACGGCGCAGCAGATAGTCACGGTCGTCGGCCGAGGGGCTGGTGCGGCTGTAGGCGGCTTCCAGGCGGATGAGGTCGCCGTATTCGACACGGATGTCGGCGGCTTCGGTACGGCTGATCGAGCCGGAGCGTTCGCCCGCCGAGACGGCGGCGTCGATGTTGGCCAGGCGGGTGCGGTTGTCGAGGACGGGCTGGTAGCCGCCGCCCGGGTAGCCCGAGGTCGGGCCGTCGCCGAGACGGGCGTCCAGTGCGTCGAGCCTGGCGTCCAGATCGGCCTGCTCGCGGGCGTCGATGCCGTTGCGGGCATAGGAGGCCTCGGTCTGGATCAGGGCCTGATAGTCGGTGCGCAGGCTGGTCGCCTGGGTGCGGGTGATGCGACGGGCGGTGACGGCCGCGTTGATGCGGGCCTCGAAGTCGGCGCGGCCGTCGGCGACCGAGGTGTTCGAACCATAGCCGCCACCGGTGTTGGGGTAGCCGTTCCCGGTGTTGTCGACGACGTTCAGCCGCTGGGTGAAGAACTGATACTGGGCGTTCAGGTCGGCGCGCTCCTGGGTGGTGAAGCGGCCGTCCGAGCCGTAGCGGGCCTCGAGCTGGACTAGGGCGTTGTAGTCGGTGCGCAGGCGGTCGGCGCTGCTGCTCGACCGGGTTCCGGCGCGAACGTCGGCGGTCAGCTGGGTTTCGAACTGGGCGCGGCCGGTTTCCAGCGGGCGACGGTTGGCCAGCCACTGCGGATCGAGATTGGAGTTGATGCCGAACAGGGCGCCGACGACGCTGCCGAGATTGGGCTGCTGGGTCTGCCCGTAAGACGTCTGGCCGTAGGGCGTCGTCTGGCCATAGGGCGTCTGGGCGTGAGCGTTGGTGGTGATCGCCATGGCGGCCGCCGCGATCCCGATCAGGGCGGGCGCGATCAGGTCGCGCGAGGTGACGGTGGTCTTGATCGAACGCATGGCTCAGTCTCCGAACGGGCCGGCCCCGGGCCCCTGAGCCGACAGAACGACGGCGGGGCGGATCGGTTGCTCCGCAACCGCTGATGCAATGCAGACTGGCGGGTCGACAGCGCCGGTGGAGTGTCGGAATGTCTAAAGATGGGGCTGTCGTGTTCGTCGTGTGGGTTCAGGTCGCGAAACCCCGCCTTCTTCAGGCGGGAAAAGGCCGGGGCGTTTGATCTGAGGCGCCGCTTTTGCCTGGGCTGCAGACCCTGGCCGAAGGCCAGTCTCGGGGTTCCCGCCTTCGTCGGAGCGGGTGGGCTCGCCCTGCTCGGCCTTTGGGCCGTGGCGATAGGCGAAGGGCTTGAGGTCGGAGGCTATGGTCTGCTGATCAGCGCCGGGACCCTGCTCGGAGGACCGATCAGCCTCGCCATCCACGAACTCGCTCATGCCGCGATCGCCCTGGTTTTCGGTCGGCGCGTCTATCAGATCAGCATCGGCACCGGCCGGCCGCTCGCCACTTTCGATGTCGCGCAGACCCAGTGGATCATCGGGCGTGACATGGGGTTGGGATATGTCGTCGGGATTCCTCGCGGTCGATGCAGTCGACCAGGAGACCTGGCCGTGCTGGCGGCCGGCGCCACCGCGAACCTGGCCATGGTCATCCTGCTATTGCCCGTGGGCGCCAGGCTGTCCGAACCGTTCCCGGGGGTGGGGGCGCTGATCGGCGGTCTGATCCTGTCAAACCTTCTGGCCGGTGCGGGCGCGCTGATCCCCGGCCGGCATGTGCGGAATGGTCAATCGTGGCCTACGGACGGTCTCCAGATTCTCCACACGCTTCGGCGCAAACGTTCGACCTTCGACTGGGGCGTACACCATGAGGCCTACCGCGGCGCGGTTCTGCTGAGGGCGCGTCGATGGGAAGACGCCCTGACCCATTATCGGCAGGCCTTCGTCCGATACCCCGATCAACCCGGCTTCCTCGGGGTCCAGATGCATCTGCTGTCGCATTCGCGAGGCCATGAAGCGGCGTCGACCTTTGCCAACGAACAGGGCGTCTACCTTGAGGAAGAGCGGGAGGTTCCAGGGAGTGTGGCCGCATCATGGGGCTATCTCTGGGGTATGGCGGCATGGTCCCACATTCGCGCGCGCGACGGCGATCTCCGCGCCGCCGAGGTCTTCACGCGCAAGGCCTTTGACGCTGCGTCCTCGCCCTATGCCCACGCGGTCCAGGGCGCGCTCCTCGCCCGAACAGGAGAGCGAGAGGCCGGCCTCTCGCGGATGCTGACGACGCTGAAGGCGTTGGAAAGCTCAGGGGACCGGCTGGAATTCTGCGACTTCATCATCGCCGAAGGTCTTGAGGACGCGGAGCTCAAGACCGCGGACTTCCAATCCTGGGCGGCTCACTTGCGGACCACGGTCTGACGACGGCTTTTGTCAGCATCCCTCGTTCGCGTCCGAAAACCGCGAGACGTCGACCCGACCCGAGCCTAGTTTCTCCCCCCAACACGGAGACCCGTCATGACCCAATTCCGCGACCTGCATGCCTCGGGCCTGCTGATCCTGCCCAATGCCTGGGACGCGGCCAGCGCCGTGGTGGCGCGAGCGGCGGGGGCGAAGGCGGTGGCGACGACCAGCGCGGGCGTGGCCTGGGCGCTGGGCTGGCCGGACGGGGCGGAAGGGGAGGCGGCGCCGCCCGAGGGCGAGCTGCTGGCGGCGCTGGCGCGGATCGTGCGGGTGGCGGGCGTGCCGGTCAGCGCCGACTGCGAGGCGGGCTTTTCCGACGATCCGGCCGAGGCGGCGGGCTTCATCCGCCGGGTGGTCGAGACGGGCGCCCAGGGCATCAATATCGAGGACGGGGCCGGGCTGGCGGAACTGCTGGCCGAGAAGATCGCGGCCATCCGGGCGGTGGTGGGACCCGACCTGTTCATCAATGCCCGCTGCGACCTGTGGCTGAGAGGGATCGGGCCGGTCGAAGGGCGGCTGGAAGAGGCGGCGCGGCGCACGGCCCTGTTCCGTGAAGCGGGCGCCGACGGCCTGTTCATGCCGGGCGTAACGGACGAGCCGACCATCCGTGAACTGGTCGGGTTCGGCCTGCCGCTGAACCTGCTGGCGCGGGCGGCCCTGCCGGGGGCGGCGGCGTTGGAGGCCATGGGGGTGCGCAGGCTCAGCGCCGGGTCGAACATGTCGGCGGCGGCCTATGGGACCGCCGACCGGCTGACGCGGGCGTTTCTGGCCGACGGACTGTCGGGGCCCCAGGTCGAGGCGGCGATGGACTATGGGGCGTTGAACGCCCTGATGAGCCGCTGATGAGCCTGACCTTCTATCGCGCCGTGATCGACAGCCCGATCCAGCCCCTGGCCATCGCCTTCGACGAGGCCGGAGCGCTGCGGGCGCTGAGCTTCGATGGGAAGGGCGACAGCGTGGCGGCAACGATGGCGCGCGAATATCCGGGCGCAGACCTGATCGAGGCGCCGGTTCCGGCGACGATGGCCGAGGCGTTCGTGGCCTATTTCGCCGGCGATCGGTCGGCGCTGGAGCGGATCCCGTGGTCGCTGGACGGGGCGACCGGGGAGGGCGGGTTTCAGGCGCGGGTCTGGGTCGAACTGACGAACATCCCGCCGGGCCAGACGATCAGCTATGGCGAGATGGCCAAGCGGGCCGGCGGTTCGGGGCCGGAGGCCGCGCGCGCCGCCGGGGTGGCCCTGAACCGAAATCCGATCGCCCTGGTGCTGGCCTGCCACCGGGTGGTCGGGGCCGACGGGGCCATGACCGGCTTCGGCGGCGGGCTGGAGCGCAAGACCTGGCTGTTGCGCCACGAGGGCGCGCTGCTGCTCTAGGCGGCGTCGGCTTCGGCCGCGCAGTAGCCCTGCGAAACCGGGATGCCGTGGTCGCGCTGATAGGCCATGCCCCATTCGCGCAGGGTCAGCAGGATGGGCTTCAGGCTGCGACCATAGTCGGTCAGTTCGTATTCGACGCGCGGCGGCACCTGCGGGAAGACATGGCGGGCGACGAGGCCGTCGGCCTCCAGTTCGCGCAACTGCAGCGTCAGCATCCGCTGGGTGGCATTCGGGATGCGCCGGGTCAGCTGCATGAAGCGCAGCCGCTTCTCCAGAAGGTGGAACAGGATCAAGGGTTTCCACACCCCGCCGATGACCGACAGGGTCACTTCGACAGCGCATCCGCTCTTCGCGTCCAGCCGTTTGGGTCGCATCTTTATACGTCCATAAATGTAAGTACCGGTGATGATTGTGCCTTCTTGCGATCATCGGCGCACCGACCGATCTGGGCCTCATCGACACTCCAGACAAGGACCGGACCGATGAGCGAACAGGCGAATTTCAAGGCGCTGCTGACCACGAAGGGGGAGGGCGGACTGCAGACGGCGGTCGTCGATTTTCCGACGTCGGACCTGATGGCGGGCGATGTCACCGTCGCGGTCGAGTGGTCGACCATCAACTACAAGGACGGGCTGGCGATCACGGGGCGGGCGCCGGTGATCGGGGTCTTTCCGCTGATTCCGGGCATCGATCTGGCAGGTGTGGTCGAGGCCTCGGAGGATGATCGGTTCAAGGTCGGCGACCGGGTTCTGGTCAACGGCTGGGCGCTGAGCCAGACGCATCATGGCGGCTATGCGCAGAAGGCCCGCGTGCCGAGCGACTGGCTGATCCCCGTGCCCGAGGCCTTCACCACGCGCGAGGCCATGGCCATCGGGACGGCCGGCTATACGGCCATGCTGTGTGTGCTGGCGCTGGAGCACGGCGGGCTGACGCCCGATCAGGGCGATGTGCTGGTGACCGGGGCCAACGGCGGGGTCGGGTCGATCGCCATCGCCCTGCTGTCGAAGCTGGGCTACCGCGTCGTCGCCTCGACCGGGCGGCTGGAAGAGGCTGACTATCTGAAGGCTCTGGGGGCGGCAGAGGTCATTGACCGCGCGACCCTGTCGGAGCCGGGCAAGCCGATCCAGGCCGAGCGCTGGGCGGGTGCGGTGGACTCGGTCGGCAGCCATACTCTGGCGAATGTTCTGGCCCAGACAAAATATCGGGGAACGGTCGCCGCCTGCGGTCTGGCCCAGGGCATGGACCTGCCGGGATCGGTCGCGCCCTTCATCCTGCGGAATGTGACCCTGGCGGGCATCGACAGCGTCAATGCGCCGCGCGAGGTCCGGCTGGAGGCCTGGCGGCGACTGGCGGCCGATCTGGATGTGACGAAGCTGGCGAGCACCATCACGGAGGTCGGTCTGGCCGAGGTCCCGGGCGTCGCGGCGGACATCCTGCAGGGCAGGGTGCGCGGCCGGACAGTGGTGGACGTGAACCGCTGAGGCCTTCCGGCCCGGCCCCTACCAGTTCGGACTGGCGTGGGCCGGGCTGCGGAAGACGGCGTTGGCGAAGATGACCTTCATTCCGTCCATATAGCCGCGGAAGGTCGGGTCCTGGGCGAAGCCGATGATCCAGCCCCGGCCAGAGGAAGCCGCCATGATCGCGGGCTTGAACGCCAGCTGGGCGCGGTTCTGGGCCCAGAGCTGGCCGGACATGAGCAGATCGTCGGCCGAGGCGAAGCGGGCGACATTGGTCCCTTCGCCGACCTTGAGCGGGGTGTAGATGTCGCCGCCCTGAACCAGCACGTTCAGCGACGGCGCGGTCCCGGCCGAGAGCCAGTGGTCGGGATCGACGTCGGCGCGGGCCAGGACGCCGGCGACCGAGGCCGGGCCGTGCTGGCTGTCGCCGACCTGCTTCTCATAGTCCGAGAGACTGGCGATCCGCTGGCCGTCGACCCGGGCCTTGTCGGAGGCGCCGGAACCGTCGCCGGCTTCGGCGGCGTTCTCGCGGCGCGAGGCCAGCATGTCGGATGCGGGGTCGGTCAGGAAGCGGGTCGCCGAGCCCAGGCCGATCAGGGTGCCGCCGTTGTCGACCCATTCCTTCAGATGTTTGGCGCCGCCCTCGCCGAGGACGCCCTTGTAGCCGCCGCCCTGGGGCAGGACGATCACCTGGAAGGCCGAGAGGTCGGCCGAGCCGAGGTTGGAGGTGCGGACCACGGTGACCGGATAGCCGAACTCGCGCTCCAGCACATAGCGGGTGGCGCCGACGGCGGTGGGGTCGGCCGGGTCGTCCCAGGCCAGGGCGATGCGCGGGGCGCGCAGGGCCACGGCGTCGCCCGAGCCGAAGCTGGGGCCGTCGGAGTTCCAGCTCTCGGCCGCGCCCACGACCTCGGCGCCGGTCATGGCCGCCCAGCCAGTCATCTTCGCGGTCAGGTCGGCGGCGTTGCCGGCGCGGGGAATGACCAGCGTCCCGGTGGGCCAGCGGCGACCGGCGTGGGTGAAGGGCTTGTCCATGGTGCGCATGGCCACGCCCTGACGCAGGGCCGAGGCCATCAGCTGGGTCGCGCCGAAGCCCGGGGCGACGAGGAAGCCGTAGGCGGCGTCGGCGTCGGCGATGCCCCGCGGCGTGACCTTGTCGGTGGTGGCGGCCGTGACGCTGACGCTCGGCGCCGAGGCGCAGCGGTCGGCGGGCGTGTTGAACATCAGGGGCAGGGACCAGGCGGTGACGTCATAGATCTCGTCGCCCAGACCGCGCGCGCGACGGCGCTCCTGTTCGGCCAGGAAGTCGGCGGGGACGGCGACGTCCTTCGTCAGCAGCACCTCGGCCATGCGACGCTGGGGCTGGCTGAGGTTCACGACATAGGAGCCGCCCGGATAGGACTTGCCGCAGGCGGTGAAGCCGGCCTCGGCCTTGCCGACCTCGACGCCCGAGGCGACCAGCAGCCCGGCGAGGCGGTCGGCCTCACCCGGGTCCCAGCTGGAGCGCGACAGGACATAGGCGCCGCGTCCGCCGACGCCGTCGGCGCCGTAGGCGTAGAAGTTGTTGAGCAGCCGGTCGTGGTTCGTCGAGGCCGCCTCGATGGTCGAGAGGGAGGCGACGAAGTGGTTCCGGACGGTGTCACGGTAGGTCAGGATCTCGCCCGACGACCGGCGCGCCGCCAGACCCCGGGCCGAGCCCTGTTCATAGGTCATGGAGATGGCGCCGAGATAGCCCGGCCAGCCGTCGCCATAGCCCGGATAGAAGGCGTCATAGACCTGGCGGTTGAAGTAGGGGATGCCGTTCTGGTCGAAGCGACGGGCGGTGTTGCGGCCGATCAGCTCGCGGCTCTCCAGCGTCGCCGGATAGATCCACGGGTTCAGCGGCTGGGCCTCGGGCGGGAAGAAGAAGGTGTCGTCGGTGCCCATCTCATGGGCGTCGACCAGGACCTGCGGGCGCCAGTCGCGCACGGCGGCGGCCTGGCCGCGCGTCTCGGGCTGGGTCTGGATGAACCAGTCGCGGTTCAGGTCGAAGAGATCGTGGTTGTAACGGCCGCCGGGCCAGATCTGGTCACGCTCGGCCGAGAGGGGATCGGGGTTGGGCTCGGTGCCGAAGCCAGAGGCGTTGGAGTTCAGGAAGCGCTCGCGCCCGTCGGGGTTCTGGGTGGGCACGAAGACCACGACGGTGTTGGCCAGCCATTGTTGGACCGCCGGGTCGCGCGAGGCCAGCAGATGGCGGGCGGCGGCCATGGCGGCGTCGGCGGGGCTGATCTCGTCGCCGTGCACCGAATACATCAGCCAGACGATGACCGGCTGGTCGGCGATGATGGCGCGGGCGCGCTCGGGCGAGGTGACACGGGCGTCGGCGAGCGCCCGGGAGTTGGCCTTGATCTGGTCCAGGCGGGCGATGTTGGCGGCCGAGCCGACGGCGGCCCAGAACACCGGGCGGCCCTCGTGGGTGGTGGCGTAGTCGCCCATGGCGACGCGGTCGGGGGCGGCGGCGCGCAGGGCCTCGAAATAGCGGCGCACGTCGGCCGCGCGGCTGATCCGGGCGCCGCTGTCGTAACCGAGCACCTGGGCGACGGACGGGACGCTGGAATCGTAGTCGGCGCCGGGGATCAGCGGGACGGAGGCCGGAGCGGGCGCCGTCTGGATCGGGTGCGACAGGGCAGGGGCGGCGCCCAGGACGGTGGTGGCGGCGAGAACGGCGGCGAGGCCGGCCGGAACGAGACGGCGCGAGAAAGACGGCATGTGTGATGGGATCCCCGAAAGCGGAGCCACCCTAGCTTCGCCGCCGCGAAAGGGAAGCGGGCCTGGATGGGTCACTTGACGGCGTGTAACCCATAGGTGATATGTGTAACCCGAAGGTGACATCAGGCTCGGGAGCCGATCAATGATGGCGGACAACAGGAAAACAACGGAACGGACCAGCCGGGCGAAGTTCGTCCTGCTGGTGGCGCTGACGGCGGTCGGGGCGGCGATGTGCGCCTTCGGCTTCGCCTGGGGGGCGGACAAGACCGGCGATACGGCCACGACCGCGGGGGTGATCGCGGGCATGGGCGCGGCCTTCGTGGCGGCGGGCGGAATCTGCGCCTGGTTCTACAGGCCCGGCGGTCCGCGCTGGCGCGTCGACCCGGCCGAACCCGGCAAGCGCGACCGGCTGCAGGCGCAACGGGCCCGGCAGCTGGCGATCTTTCCGGCCCTGTCGCTGCTGTTCCTGGCCCAGGCGTTCGGCGCGCTGGATCATGTCGTCGCGGGCGAGCATCGGTGGGTCGATTATGTGCGGCTGGCCGTGCCGGTCCTCTATGCCTGGGTCACGGCTCTGCTGGTCATGGGCTGGGACGGCGCCTCGCTGAAGAACAAACGCTTCCTCGAGGACGAACTGACCCAGTCGCTGAGGGCGCGGGCGATGACCCTGGCCTTCTTCGTCCTGCTGGCCGGCACGACCCTGTCGCTGGGGCTGGGCCTGTGGCGCGCCGAGATCGGCGTGGTGAGCCTGATCCTCGCCCTGGCGGCGGCGGGCGCCGCGGCGGGCCTGCGCTTCGCCTGGCTGTTCCGCGAAGCCGGCCGCAACGATGGGTGATCCGCGTCTGGGCTCCAGGTTGAAGGCGGTCAGGACGGAGGCGGGGCTGACCCAGGCCGAACTGGCCGACCGCGCCGGGGTGTCGAGGAAGACCATCAACACGGTCGAGAACGGGGTCTTCATCCCCTCGACCCTGCTGGCGCTCAGCCTGGCCAAGGCGCTCGGCACCACGGTCGAGGCCCTGTTCTATCTGACGGACTGACTGCGGGTGGGCGGAAAATACCCGTTTTTGTCATATCTGGAGCGTTGATCAACCTTCGGGTGTGGGTCAGGGTGAGGCGTGGGGATCAATCATGCCGAACAGAGACCTTTCGCTCGGGGACCATTTCGCCGGACTGCTGTCTGAACGCGATCCGGATCGGCGCTGGGGCGTCCTGACCCGAGGTCTGGCCCGGATGGGGCTGGACCAGGTCAACTACGCCTTTCTGGACATGGTGACCTATGACCGGATGGAGGCGCGGGGCGACCCGGCCATGTCGACCATGCGGTCGGACTGGATCGAGTACTACACCGAGCGGATGTACGACATGCACGATCCACTGGTCGGTCACGTCCGGGCGGCGCGGTACGATCCGGTGATTTTCGAAACCACGACCCACTACGGCCCGTCGCAGATCCTGAACGAGGCCGAGGAGGCCGGACTGGCGGGCGGCATACTGATCCCCTTGCCGGGCGCGCCCGGGACGCTGGGTCCGGGCGCGGGGAT
>DBBK01000240.1 GCA_002292165.1 Brevundimonas sp. UBA986 | reverse complement strand
CGCCGAGATCCAGCGCGTCGCCCGCGACCCGATGCCCGCCATCGGCCAGGTGCCGGACCTGGTCTTCCCGGCCGTTTCGCGCGCGACGCTTTCGAACGGCATCAAGGTGGTCTACGCCCACGTCGACACCGTGCCGGTGACCAAGGTCGCCGTGGAGTTCAACGCCGGCTACGCCGCCGACGCCGCCGACCGCCTCGGCGCCCAGGCCATGATGCTGGACCTGCTGGACGAGGGCACCACCACCCGCGACGCCAACCAGCTGGCCGAGGAGAAGGAACGGCTGGGCACGGCCATCAACGTCGGCGCCTCCATGGACCGCACCTCGGCCGACCTGTCGACCGTGACCGCCAACCTGACGCCGTCCCTGACCCTGCTGGCCGATGTCGTCCGCAACCCGGCTTTCGCTCCGGCGGAGATCGAGCGCGTCCGCGCCCAGCGCCTGTCGGCCCTCGCCAGCGAACGCACCAACCCGGGCGCCATCGCCGCCCGCGCCCTGCCGCCGCTGCTCTATGGCGCCGATAGCCCCTATGGCCGCTCCTTCACCGGTACGGGCGACGACAAGACCATCACCGCCCTGAGCCGTGACGATCTGGTCGCCACCCACGACGCCTGGATCCGTCCGGACAATGCGACCATCTTCGTGGTGTCCGACCTGCCCCTGGCCCAGGTCACGCCGCAGCTTGAGGCCGCCTTTGGCGACTGGCGTGCCCCGGCGATCGCCAAGGGTGTGAAGACCTTCTCCAACACCGTTCCGGCGCCGACCAACCGCATCGTCCTGATCGACCGTCCGCAGTCGCCGCAGTCGCTGATCTACGGCGGTGCGGTCCTGCCGCTGTCGGGCACCGATGACCTGCTGGCCCTGAACGCCGCCAACGTCACCCTGGGCTCGGACTTCCTGTCGCGGATCAACTCGGACCTGCGCGAGACCAAGGGCTGGTCCTACGGTGTGCGCGGCACGGTCAATCAGCTGGAGCACCGTGTCCCCTACATCGTCAACGCCCCGGTCCAGTCGAACCGCACGGGCGAGTCGGTCGCGGCCCTGATCGCCCAGTACGACCGCTTCCTGGAGACCGACGGCGTCACGCCGCAGGAGCTGGAGCGAACCATCAACGGCAACACCCGTCAGCTGGCTGGCAGCTATGAGACCTCGGCCCAGATCCTGGGCGCCCTGCGGTCCAACGCCCTGTACGGCCGTCCGGACGACTATCAGACCACCCTGTCCAGCCGCACCCGCGCCCTGACCGCCGCCCAGCTGGACGCCTCGGCCCGCCAGGTCATCCACCCCGATCAGTTCGTCTGGGTCGTGGTCGGCGACGCCTCGGTCGTGAAGCCCCAGCTGGACGCGCTTGGCCTGCCGGTGGAAGTCCGCTCCGCCCAGTAAGGCCGGTTCGCCAACGCCTCTTCAGCCGCCCCCGGGACCCGTCCCGGGGGCGGTCGTCGTTTCAGCCTGACGGATCGACGGCAGGCCCCGGGGATTGTATCCCGACCGCTCGTACTGTCCCGAGGGCCCGCCATGTCCACCCTGAACCTTCAGCTCGACGACCGCATTCTGTGGATCCGTCTGGACCGGCCCGATCAGCTCAACGCCTTCAACGAGGCCATGGGCGACGAACTGGAAGCGGCCTTCATCGAGGCCGGCGCGAACGACGCCGTCGGCGCGATCATCGTCACGGGGAACGGCCGCAGCTTCTGCGCCGGCGCAGACCTGACCCGGCCGGACAATGTCTTCGCCCTGGATGAGACCGCGCGACCCGATCTGGCCATGCTCAGGGACGGGTTCGACGATCCCTATGTGGTCCGGAACATCCGCGACAAGGGCGGCCGGGTCGCTCTGGCCATCCACAATTGCAGGAAGCCCGTCATCGCCGCCATCAACGGCGCGGCGGTCGGCGTGGGCGCGACCATGACCCTGGCCATGGATTTCCGCATGGCGTCGACCGAGGCGAAGATCGGCTTCGTCTTCGCCCGGCTCGGCGTTGTGCCCGAGGCGTGTTCGACCTGGTTCCTGCCGCGTCTGGTCGGCCAGCAGCAGGCCCTGGAGTGGTGCCTGACCGGCGACATCTTCGACGCCGAGACCGGCCGCGCAGCGGGTCTGCTCCGCTCGGTCCACGCCCCGGACCAGCTTCTCGCCGAGGCCGAGGCCTTCGCGCGCCGCCTGATCACCGACCGGTCACCGGCCGCCGTCGCCCTGACGCGTCAGATGCTGCGCCGGAATCCGGCCCTGCCCAATCCGCTGGAGGCGCATCTGATCGAGAGCCTGGCCATGTTCGACATGAGCCAGGCCGACGGCAAGGAGGGCGTCGCCGCCTTCATGGAAAAGCGCAAGGCCGTGTTCAAGGATCGCGCCTCGGCCCTGCCCGGCGGTCTGGAAGCCCTGTTCGGCGACTAGTGCAGTGTCGGGCCCGGCGTTCCGACGGTCGAGCAGCAGCCGATCATGGCCTCGACGAACTCGGGGATGGCCTGTTCCAGGTTTTCCATGCCGCTCTCGGCGAACCAGGTCTCGGCGACCTCCAGCCACGCCTGACGCAGGACCCGGCGTCCGGTCTCGGGCGTGACCTGCTGCAGGGTGTCGATCCCGCGTTCGGCCAACAGGCGGGTGGCGACCTGACCGGCTTGCTCGGCCAGCAGGTGGAAGATGTCGATCTCTTCGGGCGTCAGTTCACTGTAGTTCATGACGGCCTCCCGCAGGACTGCACGAGCCGCGAACACGGGCTCCGCTTGTACGACGGCGCCGCGACCCGAAGACCTCAGAAGATTTTTTCAAGAAGCCCCAAGAGGCCCGATCAGCAGGCGATTGCTGCCGCTGCCCCGCAAGGGTGATGGAGGCGACCCGGCTTGGTGACTGGAAAATCCGCCGGGCCGCCTGACCAAGGCTGCCCCCCTGGCCGCCTTCTACAAATCATAGAAAACAGGGGTTTGCACCCTCAGAAACGCAGACGTTCCCGGCGCGACACCGAAAGGACGATCAACCGTTGCACGGCCCACACGGTCCCGACCAGGCCCAGACCCACGGCGGCGGCGATGATTTCCTGCGGCATACGAACTATTCCCCAAAGTCACCGGAGCCCCCGCTCCGGCCTTACAGCCCGAGCGACATCTGTGGCCGCTTCCGTACCGCCGCCAAGCCCATACCCCGCACACGCGAAACCGGCCCCCGCCCGGGTATTGCATCAGCGAACAGATTGACTCTGTCCGGCCGGACGCCTCCTCTCCCTGCCGTGTTGAACGGGAGTGGGCGATGATGCGGCGGCATGGACTCAAGGCGGCGGTCTCGGCCCTTCTTCTCGCCGGACTCGCTGCCTGTGCGACGACCGAGGCCCCCACGTCCGTCTCAACACCGCCGCCCGGAACCGACCCAACGACCGTCGCCTGGTGGAGCACGACCTCCGCCCTGTCCGGCGACGACATGGAGGGCCGCGACACCGGCTCGGCAGGTTATCGCAAGGNNGGCCGTGGCCTATGTGATCGACCGCTTCCGCCGCGCCGGGCTTCAGCCGGCGGGCGACAACGGGACCTTCATCCAGTCCATCCCCCTGCACGAGGTCGCCGTGGTCAAGGCGGGGACCAGCTTCACCGTCGTCGGCGATGACGGCTCGACCCGGCCCCTCCAGTTCCTGCGCGAAATCTCCGTGTCGCCCAGCGCGGATCTGCCCGCCAGCCTCGAGGCGCCGCTGGCCTTCCGGGGCTACTGCTCCCGCGACGAGATCGGCGATGTGCGCGGCAAGATCGCGGTCTGTTTCGCCGGACGCCGCACCGGGATGGTCTCGGGCGCCGAGCGGACCGGCGCCGTGACGGCGGGCGGCGCCGTGGGCCTGATCAATATCGACGACATCGGCTTCACCGTGGAGCCGCCGCGCTGGCCGGTGGCCTATGCCCGGAGCGTCAGCTTCGCGGGCGCCGAACCTCTGCGCGCCACGCCCCGGAACGCGCCCGCCTATCCCGTCCTGCGTCTGAGCGGGGAAGCCCTCGCCGCCGTCATCGCCGGCTCGGGTCAGGATGCGGCGGACATTCTGGCCAAGGGCGTCGCCGCTGCGCCCCTGCCCGCCTTCGACATCCCGGCCCGGATGCGCCTGACCTTCGCGGTCAAGGAAAGCGACTACAGCTCTGAAAACGTTCTGGCCGTCCTGCCCGGGACCGATCCGGCCCTGGCCGATCAGCCGGTGCTGGTGAACGCCCACCTCGACGGCTACGGCTATGGCGAGCCTGTCGACGGCGACGGCCTCTACAACGGCGCCCTCGATGACGCCGCCTATGTCGCCACCCTGATCGAGATGGCCGATCACTTCGGCGGAAAGGGCCTGCGCCGTCCCGTCTTCTTCGCGGCCTATACGGGCGAGGAGAAGGGGCTGCTCGGCTCGCGCTGGCTGGCCGATCACCCGACCCCGGCCATGGGCGCCAAGGGCCTGCCCGTCGCCGTGCTCAACCTCGACCAGCTGCGCCCCCTCTATCCCCTGACCATCCTGACGACGCTCGCCGTCAACGACACCACCCTCGGCGCCACGGCGCGCGAGATCGCCGGGGAAATGGGCGTCGAGGTCCGGCCCGATCCGGAGCCCGAGCGCGGCCTGCTGCGCCGCTCGGACCACTGGCCCTTCATGCAGAAGGGTGTGCCCGGCATCAGCTTCATCTTCGGCTATGACCCGGGCACGGAGGCCGAGGCCCGCTACCGTCTCTGGTATCAGACGCGCTACCACATGCCCGCGGACGACCTGACCACGCCGATCGACTGGAAGGCGGCGGGCGACTTCAACCGCTTCTACGAGACCCTGACCCGCCGCGTCGCCGACGCCGATCAGGCCCCGCACTGGATCCCCGGCAGCCCCATCGCCCCGGCGACGGCGNNCCGCCGGTGATGCGGGGACTGCTGATCCTCCTGCTGGCCCTGATCGCCGGCCCCGCCTTCGCCCAGACGGCGCCGCAAGCCACCCTGCTTCGCCCCGACAGTGTGTTCGACGGTGTCAACGCCGAGCCGCATGTCGGCTGGCAGGTCCTCGTGCGCGGCGACCGGATCGAGGCGGTCGGCCCCAACCTGACCGCGCCCGCCGACGCCCGCGTCGTCGACCTGCCCGGCATGACCCTGATGCCCGGGATGATCGAGGGGCATTCGCACCTCTTCCTGCATCCGTACAACGAGACGTCCTGGGACGATCAGGTGCTGCACGAGCCTCTGGCGCTCAGGACCGCGCGCGCCACCGTCGCGGCCCGGCTGACCCTGATGGCGGGCTTTACAACGGTCCGCGACCTCGGCACCGAGGGGGCGGGCTATGCCGATGTCGGGCTGAAGAAAGCCATCGATCAGGGGATCATTCCCGGCCCGCGCATGCTGGTCGCGACCCGCGCCATCGTCGCCACCGGCGCCTATGGTCCGAAGGGCTTCGAGCCGGGCGTCGAGGTTCCGCTGGGCGCCGAAGAAGCCGACGGCGACACCCTGGTTCGCGTCGTGCGCAGTCAGATCGGGGCGGGCGCCGACATCGTCAAACTCTATGCCGACTACCGTTGGGGCCCCGGCGAGCCCAGTCGCCCGACCTTCTCCGAGGCCGAGCTGCGGCTGGCGGTGGAGGCGGCCCATTCCGCCGGCCGTCTGGTCGCCGTCCATGCCGGCACGGCCGAGGGCATGCGCCGCGCCATCCTGGCCGGCGCCGACACGATCGAGCACGGCGACGCGGGCACGCCCGAGATCTTCCGCCTGATGCACGACCACGGCACCGCCCTGTGCCCGACGCTGGCCGCCACCGACGCCATCAGCCGATATCGCGGCTGGAACGGTCAGGAGCCTGCGCCGGAGAACGTGCTGGCCAAGCGCCGGGCCTTCGCGGCGGCCATGGCGGCGGACGTGACGCTGTGCATGGGTGGCGACGTCGGGGTCTATGCCCATGGGACCAATGCGCGGGAAATGGTGCTGATGGTCGCCGCCGGCCTGTCGCCCGCCCGGACCCTGATCGCCGCGACCGGCGGCAATGCCCGCATCTTCCACCTCGACGACCGTCTGGGCGCGGTGAACCCTGGCCTGCTGGCCGATCTGGTCGCGGTTCAGGGCGACCCGACCGAAGACATTGCCGCCGTCGAGGCCGTGCGATGGGTCATGAAGGGTGGCGTCGTCGTTCGCACCCCGGAACCGCTTGAGGTCCAGCCCGCGATCATGTGAAGTCCCGGCGCGATCAGCAGGGAGTGAGTCATGGTGCGACGGATGGTGGCGATGGTCCTCAGCGCGGCGCTTGCCGTCGGTCCCGGAGGCTTCGCGATTGCGCAGACAGCCACGCCGTCGCCTTACGACGCCGTCGATCCCTTCATCGGCACCGCCGGTCAGGGCCACACCTTCCCCGGCGCCGTCGCCCCCTTCGGCATGGTGCAGCTGAGCCCCGACACCGAGCACAAGGTCCTGCGTCAGGGCTATGACTGGGCCTCAGGCTATCGCTACGACGACCCGACCATCCTCGGCTTCTCCCACACCCATTTCTCGGGCTCGGGCCACTCCGACCTCGGCGACGTCCTGCTGACGCCTCTGGGCGCCGGCGAGATCAAGCTGGAGCCCGGCGATGCCGCGACGCCCGGTTCAGGCTACCGGTCCCGCTACGACAAGGCCTCCGAGGTCGCCGAGCCCGGCTACTACGCCGTCAACCTGACCGACAGCGGCGTCCGCGCCGAGCTGACCGCCGGCACCCGCGTGGGCATGCACCGCTACCAGTTCGCGGCGGGCGCCCCGGCCCGGGTCCTGCTCGACTTCCGCCCGTCGATCTATGACTACCCGGGCAAGGTCTCGTGGTCGCGCATCCGTGTGGCNNGACGGCACCGTCACCGGCTATCGCGAGACGCGCGGCTGGGCGCCCGGCCGCCAGCTCTATTTCGCCATGCGCTTCTCGAAGCCGATGGTCAGCCGCTCGATCCAGAACCGCGAGGAAAACGTCGTCTACAACGGCTTCACCAAGCCCGGCCGTACCCCCGAGGACCGCGATCAGGTCGAGGGTCCCGCGCTGGAGGCCGTCTTCGACTTCGGTCCGATCGACGGCCCCCTGACCGTCAAGGTCGCCCTGTCCGGCGTCGATGAGGCGGGCGCCATCGCCAATCTGAACAGCGAGGGTGGTGACTTCGATTTCAACGGCTTGCGCGCTTCAACGAAGGCGGCGTGGGAACAGGCTCTGGGCGCGGTCCAGATCGACGCCCCGGCCGAGATGCGCACCACCCTCTACACCGCCCTCTACCACGCCCTGATGGCGCCCAGCGTCATGGGCGACGTCGACGGCCGCTACCGGGGCCCCGATCAGGCCGTGCACACGGCCGACGGCTTCACCTTCCACTCGACCTTTTCCCTGTGGGACACCTTCCGCGCCGAGCATCCGCTGCTGACTCTGGTCCAACCCGAGCAGCGCAATGCCGACATGATCAACTCCCTGATCGCGTCGCAGCAGCATAGCCCCTACGGCCTGCTGCCCGTCTGGCAGTTCGCGGGTCAGGAGACCTGGACCATGATCGGCTATCACGCCGTTCCGGTCATCGCCGACGCCTGGATGAAGGGCATCCGCGGCTTCGACGGCGAGGCGGCGCTGAAGGCCATGGTGGCCTCGGCCACCTACCGCCCCTACGGCGGCCTCGGCGACTATATGGACCTCGGCTATGTCCCCATCGACCGGGAGCCGGAGGCCGCGTCCAAGACCGTCGAATACGCCTATGACGACTGGACCATCGCCCGCATGGCCCGCGATCTCGGCCACGCCGACATCGCCGCCACCTTCGAGAAGCGGGCGCAGAACTGGCGCAACAGCTTCGATCTGGAGACCGGCTTCCTGCGCGCCCGCAAGGCCGACGGCAGCTACCGCACCCCCTTCGACCCCACCGCCATCAACTATGGCTCCGACTACACCGAGGGCAACGCCTGGCAATATTCGTGGTTCGCGCCCCAGGATCTCGGTGGCATCGTCGGCGCCATGGGCGGGGATGCGGCGACCGTCGCCAAGCTCGACGCCATGTTCGACTTCGACAATTCGAAACTGGACTACTCCCACGCCGAGGACATCGCCGGCCTGATCGGCCAGTACATCCACGGCA
>DBBK01000024.1 GCA_002292165.1 Brevundimonas sp. UBA986 | reverse complement strand
GACCTCCTGGCTTACAGGCCCCTCACACGTCACCGACCAACGTCAGACGAATTCGCAAGCCCGGTCCGGCATCAGCGATGGACAGGTCCATTCGATGCAGCCGGGCGATGGCCTGGACAAGCGCCAGTCCCAGTCCGTTTCCGGGGGTGTTGCGGCTGACCTCTCCACGATGGAAAGGCCTGAGCAGGGTCGCGACCTCGGTCGCCGGAATCCCTGAGCCGGTGTCGCGGACGGCGACCCCCGAGGGGTCGATCTCGATGTGAACCTGCCCCCCCGCCGGGGTAAACTTGATGGCGTTATCGACCAGATTGCCGATCGCCTCGAACAACAGGCTGGGATCACCCTCGATCGGCGCGGAGGGCGGCGATGCAGGCCATGAGAGGCGAACCCCCCTGTCCAGAGCGGCCGGTTCGTAGAACTCCCCGACGTCGACCGCGATTTCGCCCAGATCTACGGTCGAGAAGCCGGCGCGTCGTTCGGCATGATCGATCTCGGCGATACGGAGCATGGCGTTGAAGGTCCGCAGCAGTCCGCCGATCTGGGTAATGGCGAGATCGACCGCGGCCTCGTAGTCGGCGGTGGATGAATCGCGGCGGCGCACCCGCTCCAGTCCCGACAGCATCCGGGTCATCGGCGTTCTGAGGTCGTGGGCGACGCCGTCGCCGACCACCTTGACCTCGGACATGAGCCGCTCGATCTCATCCAGCATCCGGTTGACGGCGGCCGCAAGATGTTCGACGTCGCCGCCGTCGCCGCGCGTCGGCAGCCGTTCCGCCAGATCGCCTTTCATGATCCTGTCGATGGCCACGGCGACGGCGTCAATGCGCCGGACAGCCTCGCTGGCGACGAAGACGGCGCCGATCGCGCCCAGCACCAGGATCAGCAGCCCCCCCCACACCATCCGCCTGAGCAGGCCTGCCTTGAACGTCTGGTGATCGACCAGCTGATCGGCGACGATCAGCACGCCGCCGTCGGGCAGCCGGGCCGCCAGTCCACGGAATGAGGCCTCGCCCACCGCGCCGGGTCCATCGAAGGCGAAGGTGCGGTTCGTCGGCAGGGGATGCAGCGGGATGTCGCGAAGATTGCCCGCGACGTGTTCGCCGGTGACGGTGAAGAGGCCGAACGGCCGGGTTCCGCCCGGATCAGCTGCTGCGTGTTCATTCAGCCGCCGCACGCGCTCGGGCGGGGACATGGCTAGCAGGGGGATCTGTTCGCGATGAAGGAAGTCATCGACGCGCGACGACAGATAGGTCGAGGTCTGGCTGTAGACGAAGCCGAACAGGGCCACCGACAGGACGGTGAACAAGGCCATGAACAGGACCGCCACCCGGAAGCCGGTGGTGCGCGGCAGGTCACGCAGGCGCATCGACGACATAGCCTGCCCCCCGGACGGTCTGGATGAAGGCGGGATCGGCGCCGGCGGCTTCCAGCTTGCGCCGCAGCTTGTTCATATGGACATCGATCAAGTTGCTGCGCTCGTCGTAGCGATAGCCCCAAACCCCCTCCAGCAGCATGGTCCGGGTGAGAACCTCGCCGGGATGGCGGACGAGATATTCGAGCAGCCGGTATTCTCGTGGCGTCAGATCCACGACCTGATCGCCCCAGCGGGCGACGCGGGCCAGAAGGTCGAGGGAGAGTTTGCGCAACTCGATCCGGCTTTCAACCGCCGCCGGGGCGCGACGACGCCGCAGCAGACCGTCGACCCGGGCCGTCAGCTCCAGATATTCGAAAGGCTTGGTCAGATAGTCGTCGCCGCCGCCCCGCAGACCGCGCACGCGCTCGTCGACGCTGGACAGGGCGCTGAGGATCAGGACCGGCGTCTCGATATTCGCGCCGCGCAAGGCCGCCAGCATCGACAGGCCATCCATACCGCCAGGCAGCATACGGTCCAGCACGATGGCGTCGTAAGACTGCTGCACCGCCCGGACGAGGCCGTCGGCGCCGGTGTGGACGCAGTCGACCTCCAGCCCATGATCGTTCAACGCCGCCGAAAGCTCGGCCGCGGTTTCAAGATCGTCCTCGACAACGAGGATTCTGGCCATGAAGAGATCCGCCCTTCGTTTGCGCGCCGGCGCGAGAGTGGCACAGTGCGTCCCCAACGATGAGACCCTCATCGCCGGACACTGAAGATATGTTCAGATTCGAGTTTCGATGCGCCTGCTGATCGCCGAGGCCGATCGCCGCGCGGGCGCCTATCTGCAGCGGGCCCTGGCCGAGAGCGGCCATGTGATCGATCTGGCGAAGGACGGAGAGACGGCGCTGAACCTGGGGACAGAGTATCCCTTCGACGCGGTCATCCTGGCCCGGGCCTTGCCAGCCCTTGACGGATTGGC
Organism: Brevundimonas sp. UBA986; assembly: GCA_002292165.1. Taxonomy (GTDB): domain Bacteria; phylum Pseudomonadota; class Alphaproteobacteria; order Caulobacterales; family Caulobacteraceae; genus Brevundimonas. The sequence continues at coordinate 37,626 of DBBK01000024.1, read as the reverse complement.
GACCGCACGCCGGTTGCGCGCGGAAGGCTGTGACGCGCCGATCCTGATGCTGGGTCCCGGAACCTCGGCAGGCGAGCGGGTCGAGGGACTGGCGGCGGGCTGCGACGACTATCTGGCGGCGCCCTACGCCCTGGCCGAACTTCTGGCGCGGCTGGACGCCCTCACGCGCTACGGCGATCACGGCGGAACGGTGCTGAAGGTCGGCGATCTGGAGCTGAATCTCCCGACCCGCAGCGCCACCCGGGCCGGCCGGCCGCTGAGGCTCACACACCGCGAACTGTCCATCCTGCATGTGCTGATGGAGCGCGTCGGGGCGGTGGTGACGCGGACCGAACTGATGGAAGCGCTGTGGGACCTCGAGTTCGACCCGCAGAGCGCGGTCATCGACGCCCATGTTTACCGCCTGCGCAAGAAGCTGGACGACGGGTTCGACACGCCCATGATCGGGACGGTTCCGGGCGTGGGCTATCGGCTGCAGCCCTGACCTCAAAGCCTCACCTCGAATCTGAAGGCGTTTTCATGGAGCGGTGAAGGGCGCCTCATGCGCGAGGACGCATGGTCTCCGTGTCGTCGCCGATGGGTGTGGCGACGCATGAGGATCATGTCTTGGCCGCTTCCGCCGCCCTCACCAGACGTACAGGCCGGATCGGAACGCCGATCGTGCTGATCGGCGCCCTGCTGGCCTCCTGCGCCGGCTATCAGCCCGCCCCCCTGCCACAAGGCACGGTCCTGTCTCCCGTCGCCCCCGCTTCCATGGCGCCCGGCCGGCCGTTGAGCGTTTCCGATCTGGTCGCGATCGCCCTGACGGACAATCTGGACCTGCGCGCCCTGCGCCTGCAGCACGCCGTCGCCCAGGGTCAACGCCAGCGCGACAGCGCCGCGCCCAACCCCACCCTGTCCGGCGCGCTGCTGCCCCTGCTGTCGGGCGCGGGCACGGTGACCGCCTGGAACGCCGCTCTGAGCGTCGACATCAAGGCCCTGATCACCCTGTCGGCCCGCCGCGACGCCGCCACCCACGCCGCCGAACAGGTTGACGCCCAGATTCTTTGGCAGGAGTGGCAGACGGTCGGGCAGGTCCGGCTCGTGGCCGTCGACCTGATCGAGGGCGCGCGCCTGCGGGCGTTACTGCTGCAGACGCGGACCCTGCTGGCCGATCGGGTGCAGCGCGACCAGGCGGCCCTGGCGCGCGGCGACGCCACCCTGACCATGATCGCCCCGGGTCTCGGCGCCCTGCAGTCCGTGCAGACCCGGCTCGACGATCTGGACGCCTTGCAGTTGTCGCGCCGTCACCAGCTCAACGCCCTGCTGGGACTGGCGCCGGACGTCATGCTGACACTGGCCGACACAGCGGACCTGCCCGTGATCGATCCCGAGGCCCTGTCCGATCCCGACGCCATGGCGATGCGGAGGCCGGATCTGGTGGCCCTGCGCCTCGGCTACGCCGCCGAAGACGCCCGGGTGCGCGCCGCCATTCTGGGTCAGTTCCCGGCCCTGACCCTGGGCGGAACCATCGGCAGCGACAACGCCAAGGTCATCAACGGCGGCCCCCAGGCCAGCATCGGCCTGCCGATCTTCGACCGGAACCAGGGCGGGGTCTCGGTGGAACAGGCCACACGCGAACAACTGCGCGCCGAATACGTGGCACGGCTGGCCTCCGCCGTCGGCCAACTGGCGGCGCTCCGGCGCGAGACAGCGACCCAGACCGAGCGGCTGGCGCGGCTGCACGCTGAAATGTCCGCCGCCGACGCGCTCGCGGCGCGCGCTGACGCCGCTTTCCAGTCTCGCGATCTCGACGCCCGAACCCATGCCGATCTCGCCTCGCTCCGCCTGGCCAGGGCCGAGGAGATCCAGACCCTCCAACAGTCCCTGCTCGAACAACGTGTGGCCATCGCCACCCTGACCGGCGCGGGCCTCCCCCCTGTCGAGAACCTGCCCAAGGACTCCCCGAAATGAAGCGGATCCGTTTCCACTCGCGACTGGTGCTGCTGGTCGGCATGGCCCTGACGGCCGCAGCCTGCGGGGCCAAACCCGCCGCCCCCGCCGATCCCAGCGTGCTGGTGACCGTTCGACCCGCGCGGCAAGGCGTCCTGCCCCTGACCGTCGAGGCGTTCGGCACGGTCGGGGCGCCGGCGACCGCCGTGCGGGCCATCAGCCTGCAACAGGCCGCGGTGGTGACCAGCCTGAACGTCGCGCCCGGCGCCGCAGTGCGCGCAGGCCAGACCCTGCTGACCTACGCCGCCGCGCCCGAAGCCCGCGCCGCCGCCGCCCAGGCCCAGGCCGCCGTCGATCTGGCCAAGGCGCAGCAGGCCCACACCGCCGACAATTTCGCCCATCAGCTGGCGACCCGCGACGATGTCGCCCGCGCCGACGCCGCCCTGCAGACCGCCCAGGCCGGCCTGTCCGCCTTGCGCCAACAGGGGGCGGGCGGGAGCGGTGCGATCGTCGCCCCGTTCGACGGGGTGGTGATCAGCGTCACGGCGGCGACCGGCGACCGGCCGCAGCCGGGCACGGTGCTTCTGACCCTGGCGCCCGGCGCGGGTCTGGTGGCCACGGTCGGGGTCGAGCCTGACGCCGCGCGTCAGGTTCACGTGGGCGACGCCGTCGCCGTCCAGTCCCTGTCCAGCGGCGCAAGCCAGTCCGGACGGGTGCTGCGGGTCGACAATGCCCTGAACCCGGCTTCGCGGATGATCGATGTCGATGTGTCGGCGCCGGGTGTCGCCCCGATCGTCGGCGAAGCCGTGAAGGCGTCGGTTCCGATCGGCCAGGCCCAGGGCTGGATCGTGCCCCATGCCGCCGTCCTGAACGACGAGAAGGGCGACTATCTGTTCCAGCTCGCGGGCGGCAAGGCCGTCCGGATTCCCGTCCAGGTCCGCGCGCCGTCATCGACCGACGACCTCGTCGAAGGCGCCCTGAACCCTTCCCGTCCGGTGATCGTCGACGGCGCCTTCCAGCTGACCGACGGCATGAGCGCCAGAATTCAAGCTCCCACCAGACAGGCCAGGCCATGACTCTCCCGCGTTTCATCTCCAGCCAGTCCCGGGCCATCCTGCTGGTCGCCTTCGCGATCGCCGTCGCAGGCGCCATCGCGGCGACATCAATGCCCGTCGGCCTGTTCCCCCAGGCCGCCTTCCCGCGCGTCGTGGTCGATCTCGACTCCGGCAGTCGCCCCGCCGACCAGACCGCGCTTCTGGTCACCCGCCCGGTCGAGGAGGCGATCCGCACCATCCCCGGCGTTCAGGACGTGCGCTCCGACACCAGCCGGGGCTCGGCCCAGATTTCGGTCGACTTCGGTTGGGGTCGCGACATGACCGCCGGCGCCCTGCTGGTCGAGACGGCGGTGGCGCGGGCCTTGCCCGGCCTTCCGCCCGGAACGACCTATGACGTCAAGCGGATGGATCCGACGGTCTATCCGATCCTGTCCTACGCGCTGGAGTCCGACACCCTGTCGCCGGTCGCCCTGCAGGATCTGGCGCAGTATCAGATCAAGCCGATGCTCTCCTCGATCCCGGGTCTGGCCCGGGTGTCGGTGCAGGGCGGCGACACCGCCGAAATCCAGGTGCTGAGCGATCCCCAGCGACTGGCGGCTCACAATCTGTCGATGGACGACCTGGCCCAGGCCCTGAAGACCGGCAATGTGCTGCAGGCCTCCGGCCGGGTTCAGGACCGCGGCAAGCTGTTCCTGGTCGTGACCAACAGCAGCGCGACACAGGCCTCCGAAATCGCCGACATGACGGTGCGCGCTGACGCCTCCGGCGTGGTCCGGGTGCGCGACGTGGCCACGGTCCAGAGCGGGGTCGCCCCCCAGTGGACGCGTGTGTTCGAGGACGGCAAACCCGCCGTCCTGTTCAGTGTCTACGAACAGCCCAGCGGCAATGCGGTCCAGATCGTCAAGGCGGTCGAGACCCGGCTGAAGGCGTCCCCCCTGCCTCCGGGCGTGCGTCTGGTCAGCTGGTATGACCAGAGCCAGCTGGTCACCCAGTCCGCCGCCAGCGTGCGCGACGCGGTGCTGATCGGCCTGGTTCTGGCCGGCGCCGTCCTGCTGTGGTTCCTGCGGAGCTGGCGCGTGACGCTGATCGCCGTCCTCGTGGTGCCCGCCACCCTGGCCGCGACCCTGCTGGTGCTGAGCCTTCTGGGCCTGAGCTTCAACATCATGACGCTGGGCGGGATCGCGGCTGCCGTCGGCCTGTTGATCGACGACGTCATCGTCATGATCGAACACATCGCCCGCCGCGCCGGGGCCGTCGACGAGGACGGCAATGTCGCCGGCGCCGAGGCCGTCCTGCCGGCCGCGCGCGAGTTCATGTCCCCCCTGACTGGCTCCAGCCTGGCGACCCTGATCGTCTTCATTCCGCTGAGCTTCATGAGCGGGGTGACGGGCGCCTTCTCCAAGGCCCTGTCAATCACCATGGCCGCCGCCCTCGTCATCTCCTGGCTGATGACCGCCTTCGTGGTTCCGATCCTGGCGCGGCGAATGGTCGACTTCAAACGCTGGCGCGACCCGGGCGCCTCGAAGAAGGACAGCTGGCTGGCCCGCACCCACGCGCGGTTGCTGGACGCAACCATGGCCCGTCCCTGGCTGCTGCTTGTGGTGCTGATCCCGGTGTTGCTGATCGGCGGACTGGCCAGCCGTTCCGTGCCGACCGGCTTCATGCCCAAGGTCGACGAGGGCGGCTTCATCATCGACTACACCACCCGCCCTGGCTCCTCGCTGAACGAAACCAACCGCGAGGTCGCCCAGATCGACGCCATCCTGACCCGGACCCCCGAAGTCGCGACCTATTCCCGACGACTGGGCACAGGTCTGGGCGGCAACCTGGGGCAGAGCTACCACGGCGACTATTTCGTGCGGCTGAAGGACAACCACAAACGCCCCACGCCCGAAGTCATGGCCAGCATCCTGGCCCAGGCCACCGCGGAGGTCCCCGGTGTCCAGATCGAACTGGCCCAGTTGATGGAAGATCTGATCGGGGACCTGACAGCCGTGCCCCAGCCGATCGAGGTCAAGCTGTACGGCGCCGACAACACCGCCCTGATCCCGGAGGCCAGGCGCGTCGCCGCCGCCATTTCCGCCATCACGGGCGTGGTCGAGGTCAAGGACGGGATCAAACTGGCCGGAGACGCTCTGGACCTGCGGATCGATCCCGTCCGCGCCGGGCTGGAAGGCGTCACGCCGGATCAGGTGGCCCAGGCCGTCGACGGCGCCCTGACCGGGGTTGTCGCCACCCGCGTCGTCCTGCCGTCCAAGGTGGTCGATGTCCGTGTCCGCCTGCCCAACGCCATGACCCTGCAACAGCCCGATCTCGCGGCCCTGCCGATCCGCGCGCCCGACGGCCACCTGTTCCCCCTGTCACGCGTCGCGCAGATCGTGCCGGTGACGGGCCAGCCCCAGCTGTCGCGCGACAATCTTGAGCCGATGGTCGCCATAACCGGCCGGATCGAGGGCCGCGGAATGGGCGCCGCGATCGCCGACGTGAAGACCGCCCTTGCCAAACCGGGCGTGCTGAGCCCCGGTGTCCGCTACGAGTTGGGTGGCCTGTATCAACAACAGCAGATCGCCTTCACCGACCTGTCAAAGGTGTTCGTCGCGGCCCTGATCGCGGAGTTCATCCTGCTGCTGGTGCTGTACCGCCGGCTGTGGCTGCCCGTCATCATCATCGGCTGTTCGCTAATGTCCACCGCGGGCGTCTTCACCGCCCTGTGGCTAGCCCATGTAGACCTGAACATCACCGCCCTGATGGGCATGACCATGATCATCGGCATCGGAGCAGAGATGTCGATCTTCTTCGTCTCGGAATACCAGGAGCTGTCGCACCATCTGCCTCCGCGCGAGGCGCTGCGTCAGGCCAGCCGTGACCGTCTGCGGCCGATCACCATGACAACACTGGCCGCCATGCTGACCCTGGCGCCGCTGGCCTTCGCAATCGGTCAGGGCTCGGCGATCCAGCAGCCCCTGGCCATCGCGATCATCGGCGGTCTGTTCCTGCAGTTTCCGCTGGTGCTGCTGGCGATGCCGGCCCTGATCAGCCTGACACTCCGCGCGCCGGAAAGTCCGGACTGAAGGTTGGCCGAAGGTTGCGGGCTGAAAATGCGAATGTCGGAGTCACCTTGCGCGAATGGAGCGCTCTCTAGGGTCACAAGCGGAGGGTCCACCTCCAATAGAGAGGACTCAAGAATGAAACGCATCCTGTTGGCGACTGCCGTCGCCTCCCTCGCTGTCGGCGGCTACGCCTTCGCGCAGTCGGCCCACGCTCCCGCCCACCACGAAGCGGCCGAAGCGCCCGGAACCGAAGAAGACGACGACGGCCCCGAACTGGCCGCAGAAGCCAAAATCTCGCTGGCCGACGCCCAGGCGATCGCCCTTCACGCTCGCCCGGGCGAGGTCAAGGACCACGAACTGGAGAAGGAGGCCGGTGGCAGCGGCCTGCGGTATTCCTTCGACATCCTGGTCAACGGCAAGACCTTCGAGGTCGGCGTCGACGCCGCCGACGGCGCTGTGCTGGAAAACGCCGAGGAAGGCGCAAATCCGGACTGAGCGTGACAACCCAAGCGACGTCGCAGGGCCCGCGGCCTTGCGACGTCGCGCTTGCTACCTCTTCCCCCAGTCAAAGGCCCTCCCCATGAAGTCCCTATTTCTGGCTGCTTTCGCCCTGATCCTCACGCCGGCCGTCGCGTCGGCGCAAGACGCCGCTCCCTATCCGCACGCCCAGGCGGTGGCGGATGACATCGTCGCCCGCAACCCCGATATGCTGGATGTCATCCTGCACGTCAGCCCGACACCCTCGGCGGCGAACATCGTGGTGGCGGCCCACCTCCGGCACGCCAATGGCGAACCCTCGGGCGAAGACGATCTCGGCGTCATGACGACCGGCGCGCCGCTCGTGGAAGTTCAGAAGGATGGCGTGAGGATCGGCGTTCTGGTCCAGATGCGCGACGCAGGCCGCCATCCCATCGGCGCGATCGGGCTGATGTACCCCTACAAGCCGGGCGACGACGCCGAGGCCGTGCTCAAACGCTCTTTCGCGATCCGGGACGCCCTCGCCGCTCAGACACCGTCTCGCGACGCGCTGGTCGGAATGCGTTGATCAGGGCGATGGCTCGTCAAAGGCCGTCATCCGGCAGCGGGCGGGCTGAAAGGTCCGCGCCGCCGCCCTCCGGCGACAGGTCGGCCGCGAGTTCGTCCAGCAAACCGCTTCGGCTGCGCATCACCGCCTCCGCCTTGCGAAAGTTGCGTGCGCGAGCCGCCCTCTTGAGGTCGATAACCGCCGCGCCGAACCGCCCCCGCAATCCAACGTCGCGTACGCGTGGGGCGACCTGGTCCCAGAATTCGCCGGCTTCATCCGCAGCCAGAAGAGCGTCGGTCCATCGGGGCGGGTCTGCGGCGACATCGGCAGCGAAGCGAAGGCCCGAGTAGTCAAGCAAGCCGACCTCGGCCGGGATCGCCGCCGGGGGAGCTGCAACGACCAGCAGCCGGTATCCAGCCGCGCCGGCAAGAGCCATGTCGGGACGAGCCTGACGATCCCTCGCCACCTCGATGAGGTTCACGCAGTGCACAAGATCCGCCCCCTGCTCGGGTGTGAGGGCAGACAAGGCGGCGGCGGTGACGACGTGAAGGCGCACGATTTCCACATCCAGCGCCGGGAAGTCCCGCCCGAGCGCGCCGTCGGCGACCAGGCGAAACGCATCCGTCGCCGACGAAAGCACCTTGCGGCGCTCAGCCTGTTCCTGCGCCCCGAGAGCGCCAGCTGCCTGCGGGCGAGGACGCCCACCGGCCGCCACACCTGGAGGATCACCACAGGCGGCGGAGCCCAGCGCCAGGATCGGACCGATGATCAGGGCAAGGCCGCGGCGAACCGGTGCGGATCGGTAAGCGGGGTCCTTCACCACCCGCTCCCGGCGACGACTTCTGCGCGATGCTCGCCCACGACCCGACCGTCTTCCATACGGATCACCCGATCGGCGAAGCCTTCCAGACGGGGATCGTGACTGACGCACAGGACGCCCGCCCCGGTCTCTACCGCCGTCTCCCGCAGCAGGGTCGCAACCTGCCGACCGTTGGTCGAGTCCAGCGCCGAGGTCGGTTCGTCGGCGAAAATAATGCGTGGCGCCTTGGCCAGGGCCCGGGCGATCGCGACCCTCTGCCGCTCGCCACCCGACAGCTGGTCCGGACGGCTGTTCAGACGATGGGACAGGCCGACGCGTTCCAGCGCGAGACCTGCGCGGGCATGCGCCAAACGCGATTTCAGCCCCTGCCGCTTCAGCACGATGGATACCTGCTCCACCGCCGTAAGCGCAGGCAGCAGATGGAACCCCTGAAAGATGAACCCGATGTCCGCCAGACGCAGGGCGTCCGCCTGGGCGCGCGTCTGGTTCGACAGATTGTGTCCCAGAATATGGACCTCACCCGCCTCCGGGGTGAGGAGGCCCGAGATCATGGCCAGCAGCGTGGACTTTCCCGAACCGGAGGGACCTGCGACGATCACGAACTCGCCCGTCTTCAGGACGATATCCGTCGGATGCAGGGCGATGACGCGGCCAGCGCCCTGCCCATAGCTCTTGGTGACGCCACGCGCATCGAGCAACACCTCACCCATCGTTTGGCTCGGCCAGATGGCGGGTGACGACGGCGTCAAGAAGCGTCTTGCGGGCGTTGATGACGGCCAGGCGTGCGTCGTCTTGTGCGGCTTCGGCCTCGGTCAGGGCGACGCCGTCGATCACACCGGCGTCGTGACGCCGAACAGAGATCTCGAACATCGCCGCAGCCCTGTCAGCCGCGCGGTCGGCGATCTCGAGCCGGGAGCCGGCTTTCGCTTCCTCGGCCAGAGCGCCCTGAATGTCGGACCAGCCCTGCAGCACCGCCGCCCGCCAGGCCAGTTCCGCGAGATCCGCCTCGGCCGAAGCCCGGGCAACGTCGGCCTTGCGTGCGCCTCCGTCGAGAACCGTCTGGGTCAGTGCGCCGGCGAGAGCCCAGGCCAAAGCCTTGACGTCCAGCAAGGTCGAGACCGCCGCATCGGGCGCCCCCAGGGCGGCGACAAGCTGGAACTGCGGCCGGGTCGCGGCCACCGCCTCCGCACGTCGGGCGTCGGCGGCGTGCAGCCGGGCGAAAGCCGCCCGGACCTCCGGCAAGGCGTCGACCACGTCTGACGAGACGTCGGCCGGCGCAGGCGCGAACCGTGGCAAATCTCCCGGACCAGGTGCGACAGGATCGGCGACGCCGAGCAGGCCGGCGAGCCTGCGCTCGTCGCCCGCGATATCCAACCCGAGGCCGGCCTCGTTGGCCCGGGCCTCGGCGATCGCCTCCGCGGCGGCCGCGGCGGCGGGGGCGTCGACCACGCCCTCGCGAATACGGACGGCGATCAGGTCGGCCTGATGCTGGGCCCGCACGAGACGCCTGTGGGCCGCGGCCACGGCGGATTGATCAGCCCGCAGCGCCACCCAGGTCCTCACCGTCTCGGCCGCGACCGTGCGGCGGGCCTGCTCAACTTCAGCGGCGGCGGCGAGGGCTTCGTTCGAAGCGGCAGCGATGGCGGCGCGGCGCCGCCCCCACAGATCGATGTCGTAGCTGGCCTCCAGGGTCGGCGTTGCGGCTGTCCGGCCCCGGCTGAAACTGTCCCCGCCGACCGCCCCGGCCAGGCCGATCTGAACCACGGGCGAGCGTGACGCTCGCGCCCTGTCACCTTCGGCCGTCGCGCGCTCGAGGCGGGCCAGAGCCGTTTTGACGTCGAGGCTGCCGAGATCGGCCCGGTCGAGCAGTTGACGCAGTTCTGGATCGCCGAAATCCTCGACCCAGGGAGACGGCCCGACCGGCTGCAGCAAAAGCGCCGACGGCCTCGGCGCCGCGCCGTCGGTGGCGCAGGCCGCCAGCCCGGACGCCAGCACCGCCAGGAGCACAGGAACGCGCGCCCTCATCGGACGAACCGGACCAGAACGCGCTGACCGAGCCGCAGAGCCGGAGCGCCGTCCAAGGTCAGTTGCACCGGCAGGGTGCGAGTGTCGCTGGGCGCGGTGGGATCGTCCTGGAGCATCGGTGCGCCGAAGGCCTCGGCCACGCGGCTGACGTGGGCCGGATAGACTTTGGACGGATCGCTCTCCAGCGAGATCAAGGCCTTCGCGCCCGGCCGGATACGATCGGCATAGGTCTCGTCGAGATCGGCGCTGACAATGCGGGCGCCTGCCGGCTCGATCAGGAAAAGGGCCGTGCCCGCCTCTACCGAGGCGCCGGTCACAGCCGTGCGCCGGATGATCCGGCCGGAGACAGGCGCCCGAACCGTTCTGAGGTCGACATCGAAGACCTGCAGTTGGCGGTGCGCGCGCGCCGCCTGCGCCGCCAGACGCGCGGCGGTGAGTTCACGCTGGGCGACCGTCGCCGAGGCTGCGGCGCCTTCAGCCACGTCACGCGGCCCTGCATCGGCAAAGGCCAGTCGCCCGAGCCGGTTCGCCTGCAGGTGGGCCCCGCCGGCCCGGGCATCAGCGATGGCGGTCTGGGCGTCGAACTGGGCCACGTCCGCGTCGGCCGCAGCCAGAGTGAGCCGGGCCAGCCGGTCGTCCATACGGGCCAGGACATCGCCCTGAACCACCACATCGCCCTCGTACAGATTGACCGAGGCCAGCACGCCCTGGACGGGAGCGGCGATCCGCACCAGCCCTTCGCGGGACTGGACGACGCCCCGCGCCACAGCTTGGGGAGCGGCGGCGACAGGCCCGACCGGTCTGGCGGATGCCTGACATCCGGCCAGAGCGATCACCGTCAGGCCGACGGCGGCGAGAGAGAGGCAAGTTCGGATCATAGCAGCAGACTCGCGGGATCGGCCCGGGCGACGCGGCGAAGCGCCCACGCTCCGGACCCAAGGGCGACGATGAGGATGAGAAGGGCCGCCGCCCCTGTCATGGCGGGCGACAGCACGATCGGGACGCCCTGGGTGCGGGCGGTGACCGCGAGGGCGAGGGTCAACAGGCTGCCGACGACCAGCCCCGCCACCCCGACCCAGGCGCTCTGTTCCAGTACGAGCGCGCGCAGGGACCCCATGGGAAAGCCGAGGGCGCGCAGGGCGGCGTATTCCTTGATGGAGCCGGCGACGGCGGCGGTCAGGGTCTGGCTGGTGATGATGACCGCGACCAGAAGGGCGATGCTGCTGCCGAACAGGAAAGCCACGCCCGCGCCGGACTCGCCCAGCCAGTAGCTGGTGGTGCGATCGGCGAAGGCCTTTGCCGTCACGGCCTCGAAGCCCCGCGTCCTGCCCCGCTCGGTCAGGCGTCGCGCCGAGGCTACGGCGGCCTCCGGCGTACCGAAACGGGCGAGGAAATAAGCCACCCGCCCATCGCTTCCGGCGGCGGGATCCAGCGTTCGGACTGTGGCCTGGGACCCGATGACATTAACGCCGCCGAGGCCGCGCAGCCCCTCGGTGAAACCCGCAATGCGGACGCGCCGGCCGTTGATCTCAACCGTCTGGCCCAGTCCGGCGTCGAGCTTGTTCCGATCGCCGGCATCGACCAGCACCGAGCCGGGTTCGGCAAGCGCCGCGCGCTGGGCCGGGGTCAGGGCCTCCGACAGGGCCATGGCGTCGGGGGCCAGCGACACGCCGACCAGATAGACATTGACCATGCCCTGATCGTGCGTACGCCACTCGCCGGCGCCCCACTGGAACGGTTCGACCTGACGGACATCAGGCTCCATCCAGGCGTCCAGCTCAGCCTGACTGCCGATGGGGCGGCCCAGATCGATGCTCTGCACCCCGGGATATCCGATCCACAGATCCGCGCCCGACCGGGTCACGTAGAGGCTCGACAGGGAGAATATGCCCAGGATCAGGGCGCCCTGCAGCAGGACCAAGACCCCGGAAAAGGCGACCGCCACCACCGCCGGCATGTATCGGCGCCAGTCGTGGAGCAGGGTCTTGAGAGCCAGTGAAATCATGACCGGCTCCGCCCCACCAGCCACACGCCGCCGAGGATGGCCACGGCGCCCAGCAATTGCACGGGATCGAACCGTTCGTGCAGCACGATCCAGCCGAAGGACACGACCAGAACGTAACTGAGCGCCGACAGCGGCACGGCGACGCTGAGCTTGATCTCGGACAGGGCCGTCATCCAGGCCAGCAGGCCCAGGCCCTCACAGAGCAGCAGTATTACGCCCCAAGGCTGCAGCAGGGCGCCCAGCAGCCAGGCAGGGCCGAAAGGGACACCGGCCATGGCGACTGCGGTATATCGGGCCGCCACCTGATAACCGAGCCCGAGCAACGGTACGGCCACGCACAGGGCCGCCAGCGCCGTTCGGCGACGCAGCAGCGACCGCCCGTCGCCTTCGCTCCAGATCGTCATGCCGCCATCTCCAGCGTCGGATCGGCGGCGAACAGAGGGGCGGCCAGCCGCAGGGCGCCGTTGACCAGCGGGTTGCGGTGACGGAACAGCATGGCGGTGCGGATCAGCCGGCTGCCCAGCCTCAGCTTGACCTCATAGGCCGCCTGACCGCTCTGGTAGCGCGTCAGGCCGTGCTCCAGGCAGTAGTCGATGTTGCGGAACCAACTGAGGAAGTACAGGTTCAGCGCGCGGCCCCGCGCTGCGTCCATGCAGAAGAACTTGTCGATCAGAACGGCGTCGTCCCGCAGCAGCATATTGGCCGCGATCAGATCGTCGCCTTGCCAGTACAGGATGTGGACCACGCGCCCAGGCATGGTCTCGCAGACACCCTGAAAATAGGCCGGGGTCAGGTCTTCCAGCGTCATCTCGGCTCGGGCGCGGGTCTGGCGATACAGGTCCATGACCCGGTCCAGCATCCCGTCCAGATCGGCGCGGACCTCGATCCGGAGTTGGCTCTCCGACCGTAGCTTGCGGCGCATGTCCTTGCGCGTCGATGGCGACAACCGCTCAAGGTAGGCCTCGCGGTCCGCAAAATCGATCGGCAGCCAGGCCACCGGCAAACCCGGGACACGACCATATCCAGCCCGGACCGCGACCCGGTCCCAAAGCACCGACTGGTCCTCGGGCGCGTCCTTGATACCGAGCAGGCCGCACCCCGCCCGCCCGGCCTCCGCTTCGAAAGCCTGCAGCAGAAGCGCCGCCACGGACACGCGCGCGTCCGGTGTCAGCTCCGGTGCGAACCCCACGGTCAGGGTCTCGGTGCAAGGCGATCCCAGACAGGCCAGCCGCAGGGTCAGAGCGCGCGGAAACAATCGGGTCACCGCATGGGCCAGCTCGCGCCCCGCCCCGTCCAACGTGGTGTCGATCGGATAGTCCGTCATGAACATGGGCGTGACGCACACCAGCCGCCCCCCGTCCGCCACCAGGACATAGCGCCACTTGAACCCCGGCAGACCCGCCGTCTCGACCGCGCACAGATAGTCCCAGGTCTCGATCTGCCCCGGGAACAGCCGGTCCCAAGCGTCTCGACCCACCTCGCGGATTGAGGACGCAATCCGGGCGTCAGGCATGGATGACCTCCGGCGTCACCGGCTCGCACACGCCGTGCTTCACGAAGAAGGCCGCGGTCCGATCGGCCACCACGTCGCGTTCCCGATCGACGTGGATCATGTGGAAACTGTCGTCCAGCAACGAGAGCTCAGTCGGCCCGCCAAGCGTGGCCTGAAGCCGGGCGGCGTTGCGTGGGCTGCTCATGTCGTCTTCGCGGGCGTGCAGGATCAGGGTCGGGGTTGTCAGGTCCGGCGCCACGGTCTCGACCCTGCGGCCCAGCCGGTAGAGCTGATAAAGGGAGCCCAGGGGGATTTCGTCGATCGCCCCCTCGACGAAGGCCGGATTGTTCGCCGCGAGCTGGCGCAGGCGTTCATCCTTCAGGCCATGCGGCGCGGGCTCGTCGATGGCGATGCGACGCAGGCCCGGCAGGTTGGCGACCAACTGGATCACCGGCGCGGCCATGGCCCAGCGCGGCATGTTCCAGCCGTCGTATCCGAACGTCATGGAATAGACGGCGGCGCTGCGGATCTTCGGCTCCTCGGCGGCCAGCAGCAGACCCAGGGCGCCGCCCGCGCAGATGCCGGCGACATGCAGCTCATCCACCTCGGGCGCGAACCGGGCGCAGGCGGCCCGCACGCTGTCCAGCCAGTCACGCCAGTCGGTCTTCAGCAGATCGTTCTTGTCGCCGCCGTGACCGGCCAAAAGCGGCCCGGCGCAGGTGAAACCTCGACGACGCAGTCTCTTTGCCAGGGGCTTCATCTCCGCCGGCGCGCCGGTCATGCCGTGAAGCAGGAGAACGCCGCGGCCGTTCTCGCCCTCCACGAAGAAGTCCAGATCGGTACGCAGCGGCTGGACCGGACGGCGCATGGCGGCTCCTGGGGCTGGAAGGGAAATCACGGCTCAGGCTCCCGCCAGGCCGACGCAGAGGACGCCGCCCATGATCAGGACGATCCCGACCGCCTGTTCGAAGGTCACCCGCTCGCGCAAAACCAGGACGCCGATCAGCGGCACTCCGGCGTAGGTCAGGGTCATCAGCGGGAAGGCGATGGTCAGCGGAGTGGACTGAAGCACAAAAATCCAGGCGACCGTCTCGATCAGCCAGACCCCGATCCCCAGCCACAGCCACGGCTGGACCGCCACCCCAGCCACATAGCGGCGAGCGGGTCGGGCGCGGTCGGCAGCCAGTTTGAAACTGAGCTCGTGCGTCACCTCCGCCGCCAGGCAGAGGCCAATCAAGGCGACCGATGCCCAGGTCATGTGGCCAGCTCGCTCAGCCAGTCGAGCAGATGCAGATTGACCGCCTGGTTGTGCCGCAAGGCGCCGTCGCCGGGGCGCGACCAGGGCTGATCCATCACGGCCTCGGCCCGCTTCATCCAGGCATCCAGACCCTGGCCGCCATAGCGGGCGGGCGACCAGTCGCCGGTGATGTCGGCGCCGATCAGGGTCCGACCAGTGATCACCGCCCCCAGCAATGTCTTCAGGGCATAGAGGCTGAGTTCACCCTGGTCCCAGTTGGTGGCCGCGTCCTCGGGCGCGAGGACGTCCTTGTCGATGGTCACGTAGATGGCCCGGGTCGGAATCGATTCCGCCAGTCGCAAGGCGAAGGCGGCCAGGCCGAGGTCGGTCAGGGTCGGCCAGATGCGCCCAAAGAGTTCGAGCCCTTCACGGTCGGCCGGCGCGCGATAGGCGAACATCTCGACCAGCCCTTCGCGAATGAGGTCGGCGTCGGCCGAGCGGCGGCCGCGTTCGCTGATGTCGTCGCTGCACACCCCCACCGTGAAGACCCGCGCCACGCGTTGGTCGCGCGCGATTTCTCCGACCCAGGAGCCGCAATGCAGCCCCGCGCCAAATCTCACCCAGTCAGGGTGATTGTCGAAATGGATCACGGTGACCGCCCCAGTCCCGGCGGCGTCGCAGGCGCGGCGCACCAGCATGGGCGTCACATGGTGGAAGTCACCGGATCCGAGGAAGGTCACCAAGGGGCGGCGGTCCAGCGGGAACCCTTCCCGGATCCGGCCTTCGAGCATCTCAAGCGGACCGGGGCGGCTCCACAGGCGAAGCGCCGGCCCCAGGTCGCGGCAGTCGAGAGACAAGCCATCTCGGGCGGCACGGGCGCTAAGGCCGCCCTGCTGCATCAGGGCGTCGTCGAGATGCAGCAGGGCCGGCTTCACCGGCTCTCTCAGTCGGCCGTGCATCGGCGCAGCAACAGGTCGAGCAGTTCGATCGCCAGGTCGATCTCCTCGTGAGTGATCTCCAGCGACGGCGCCAGGGTGATGACGTTCTTGTAGTAGCCGCCGACGTCGAGGATGAGGCCGTAGGTCCCGCTCTTCGCCTTCAGGTCAGCCTTCATCCCCTCGTCGGCCATCAGGTCGAGGAGCTTCTTGTTGGGGGTGAAGCCGTCGGCCTCGCAAATCTCGCAGCGAAGGGCCAGACCGAGGCCATCGACATCACCGATCTGCGGCCAGCGCTTCTGGAGGTCTTTCAGGCCTTCCAGGAAGTAGGCGCCCTTCTCCATGACCTGGGCGCCGTAATCGACCTCTGAGACCATCTTCAGGGCCTCAAGCGCGACGGACGTTCCCATGGGATTGGAGTTGAAGGTCGAGTGGGTCGATCCGGGCGGGAACATCTCCGGGCTGATCAGGGCCTCCTTCGCCCAGACGCCCGACAGCGGGTTCAGGCCGTTGGTCAGGGCCTTGCCGAAGACCAGGACGTCGGGCTCGACGCCGAAATGTTCGATCGACCAGAGCTTTCCGGTGCGGAACATTCCCATCTGGATCTCGTCGACGACCAGCAGGATGCCGTGCTGGTCCAGCACCTTCTTCAGCTCGATGAAGAAGTTCGGCGGCGGGATGACGTACCCGCCGGTGCCCTGGATCGGTTCGATGTAGAAGGCGGCGTATTCGGCCTGACCCGTCTTGATGTCGAGGACGCCGTTGTATTCGGTCTCAAACAGGCGGGCGAACTTCTGCACGCAGTAGTGGCCGTACTCCTCCTTGGTCATCCCCTTGGGGCCGCGGAAGTGATACGGGAATTCGATGAACTGGGCCCGGTCGCCGAAATGGCCGAAGCGGCGGCGATAGCGGTAGGACGAGGTGATCGCCGAAGCGCCCAAGGTGCGGCCGTGATAGCCGCCTTCGAAGGCGAACATCAGCTGCTTGCCGTTCGAGGCGTTGCGGACCAGCTTCAGCGAGTCCTCGACCGCCTGGGCGCCGCCGACATTGAAATGAACCCGGCCCTTGTGACCGAATTTGCGCTCGGCGTCCTGGGCGATCATGGCGGCCAGTTCGACCTTCTCACGATGCAGATACTGGGACGCGACCTGCGGCAGGGTGTCGAGCTGGCGGTGGGCGACGGCGTTCAGGCGCGGGTTGCGGTAGCCGAAATTGACGGCCGAGTACCACATCTGCAGGTCGAGGAAGCGGTTGCCCGCCGCGTCGAACATGTATGAGCCTTCGCAGCCGTCGAAGAATTTCGGGTCGGCCATGTAGTGGACGGTGTCGCCCCGCGAACAATACTCGGCTTCAAGCCGGCGCAGTTCCGTCTCGTCAATCAGGGGCGTCGCCGGCGTGACCGGCGATTTGAGGGTGTCGTACATCAAGGGGAGTCCGTTCAGAGGGAGGCGTGTTTGGGCGCGGCATAGATCGGGGCGGCGAACTTCGGCGTGCTCACATCCACCAGGGCTTCCAGCGCCGCGGTGACGTCGGCGAAGGTTTCAAACGGGTGGAAAGGACGATTTCGGCCGGCGGCGTATTCGGCCAGCCGGTCCTTGGCGAAGAGGATGTCCACACGGCCGGAGACGCAGAAGTCCGAGCGGCCATCACCGATGAAGACGACGGGATCGCGCCGGAACGGCTTGGGCCGGACCGCCTCACATTTGCAGACTCCGGACGCCGCCGCGCAGCCATGGCGCGCCCAGGGCTGGTAGAGTTCCCGGGCGCCCGGCTCTCCGGCGAGGCGGTTGGCGACGATGGTCAGATCGTCCAGCCCCACGCGGCCGAGCAGACGGGTGATGAAATAGTCGACGCCGTCGCTGAGAATGGTGACCTCGAACTCCTGCGCCCGCGCCCATGCGATGAAGTCTACGAACCCGGGATCGATCTCGATCCCGTCCAGCACCGCGTCCAGATCCGCGTCCGTTCCGCCGACGAGCGCAATCTGGCGACGCATGCAGTCGGCGGCCGAAAGCGTGCCCGCCTCCCACTCGTCCTCCAGGGCGCGCCAGGCGGGATCGCCAAGGGCGGAAAGTACCGTGTCAGTGGTGTCCTTACGGCTGATGGTTCCGTCGAAGTCGCAGAAGATACGCATGGAATACGCCTCACGAGCGACCGCCTCTTGCGGTCCTGATGTGGCTGACGGAGGCCCTTTCGGCTTGCCTCAAAAAAAGTTGCGGGCCATGGAAAGGCCTTGCTGCGACGCGACCGATGTCCACAACCCGAACGAGACGTCAGCCCGGATCCTGGATGTGATTGCGCCCGATGCGCCCCCTCTGGTGGCTGCCTATTTCGCGAGGCGTGACAGCCTCGCCCGCTTCTTCCGCGCCCGTCTCGGCGACAGCGCCGAGGTCGAGGACTTTCTGCAGGAGCTGTATCTGAAGGTCGCCGTCGCCGAGGTCGGCGCCGAGGTCGAGAACCTGGGCGGCTATCTGTTCCGGTTGGCCTCCAACCTGTTGACCGATCGCTGGCGCTCGCGCGTGCAGTCGGTCTCGCGCGACCATGCCTGGCGGCTGGCCAACTATACGACCGGCCCGGTCGAGGACATCGACGACGCGCCTTCGGCGGACAAGGTCGTCGAACACCGTCAGAAGCTGGCGCTGCTGATGGCCGAGCTTGAGCGTTTGCCGAGACGCACCCAGCAGATCTTCCGGATGCACAAATTCGACGGGGTCACCTACGCCGGAGTGGCGGTCGCGCTCGGCATCTCCCAGAGTTCGGTGGAGAAGCATATGTCGGACGCGCTGCAGGCTCTGGCCGCGAAGGTGCGGCCATGACCGTCACTCTTTCGCCACAGAGCGTCAAAACCGCATGGGGTAGGGCTCGCCGGTCTTCGTCTATGCATAAGACGTCTTCCGACGCCGTATCGACCCGGTCCGCAGCATCATGACCCCGACCCGAGAACAGATCGCCGAGGCGTCCCGCTGGCATATCCGCCTGCAGGACGAGGCTGCGTCCGACGCCGAATGGAACGCCTTCTCCGACTGGCTGGAAGAAGATCCCGCGCACCGTCATGCCTATGACCGGGTCGAGGAAGCCTGGATCGTCATGGGGAGCACGCCCGAACCGGTGGCCGTTCCCGAGATCGTGGCCGCGAACGACGAAGTCGTCCTGCGGGGCCCGGAGGCGC
Source organism: Brevundimonas sp. UBA986 (assembly GCA_002292165.1). Lineage (GTDB taxonomy): Bacteria > Pseudomonadota > Alphaproteobacteria > Caulobacterales > Caulobacteraceae > Brevundimonas. The sequence goes on along the minus strand of DBBK01000024.1, from coordinate 18,882 downwards.
GCAGACGCCGCCGCCCGGCCTGGCTGGTTCCCGGAGTGGCGGCGGCGGCCGCTGCAGTGCTGACCATCGGCCTTTGGCCGTCCCTGTCCGGCCAGGGGGGACTGCAAACCTACCAGACGACAACGGCGCCCATGACCGTGGCGCTTAAGGACGGCACCCACATCTATCTCAACCGCGACACTGACCTGACCGTACGCATGGGCCGGGACCGCCGCTCGGTCACCCTGGGCGACGGAGAGGCCGCGTTTGATGTCACCCATGACCCTTCGAAGCCGTTCGAGATTCGGGCCGGCGCTCGTTCTGTTCGGGTATTGGGCACCGCATTCAATGTCCTCAACCACGAAGATCGCTTTGCGGTGGGTGTTGAGCGCGGCGTCGTCGCCGTAACCCCCGCCGGCGGATCGCCGACTGTCAGACTGGTCGCAGGCCAGAGCGTCGCCCAGACCGGAACCGGCCCGGCCACGACACGTCGGGTCAATCCTGGTCAGATCTCGGGCTGGCGACGCGGCGTCCTTGTCTATGAGGACCGGCCCCTGTCGGAGGTGGCGGCAGATATCTCGCGTTACACCGTGCATCCGCTGCTGGTCACCCCTGATGCCGGCGCCGTGCGCTTCACCGGCACCTTGAGGCTCGGCGACGAGGCGGCCATGATCGGCCAGTTGACCAGCTTCCTGCCGGTCGAGCGCGACACGACCTCTCCGGAACTGCGTCTGCGCAAACGTGCCACGCACTGAGGTCCGGCGAAACGCGGTGTTCGGCGCGACCCTGATGGCGCTGGGATGGGCGGTCGCGCCTCCGGTCGAGGCGGCGCCCCGGACGATCTCGTTCAACATCCCCGCACAGCGCGTCTCCACCGCGCTGCTGGAACTGGGCTTGCAGGCCCAGCTGTCACTGGGCGGCGAGGTCGCCGCCTGCAGGGGCCGGTCGCCGCGCATCGTCGGCTCGATGACACTGGATGCGGCCCTGACCCGTCTGTTGCAGGGATCAGGTTGCGCCTTCACCATCCGTCGGGACGGCGCCGTCACCGTGCGCAGCGCCCCGCCGCCACGCCCCGCCTCTCATCCGTCAATACCTCCGCCTCCCGAGCCCGCCGTCGATATCGTGTCGCAGGTCAGCGATGTCGTCGTCACCGGCGGCCGCCGTCCGGAGTTTCCCCTGCGGTCGCCCACGGCCATCACAGCAGTTACAGGCGCCCAGGTCCGGGACGCCGGGATCGAGGACGTCAATGGTCTGGCCGGCCTCGTCTCGGGAATGACGGTCACCAACCTGGGGCCGGGCCGCAACAAAATCTTCCTGAGAGGCCTGTCAGACGGCGCTTTCACAGGCCTTACCCAGTCGACGGTGGCCCTGTATCTCGACTTCGTTCCGGTGACCTACAATGCTCCGGACCCCGATCTGAAGCTGATCGACATCGACCGCGTCGAGGTTCTGCGTGGGCCCCAGGGCACGCTCTACGGCACGGGGCCGATCGGCGGCGTGGTCCGAATGGTCACCCGTCGCCCCTCCTTTGACCTGCCGTCCCTGGCCCTGGACGCGACGGGGTCCATCACTGAATCCGGAGGACTGAACACCGACCTGTCGGTCATCGCAAACAAGCCGTTGTTTGACGACCGGGTCGCGGTTCGCGCGGACGTCTACCGGGAGACCTTCAGCGGCTATGTCGACGATCTCAACCTGGGGCGAAACGTCAACAGCGGCCAGCGCGACGGCGCCCGTCTGGCGGTCTCGGCGCGCATCAATCCCGACTGGACCCTGACCGGCGGCCTGGTTCACCAGTCGATCAATACCGACGACACCCACTACGGCCAGCGTCAGAACGGCGCCCTGAAACGGCGCAATCTGGTGCGGGAGCCGCACGACAACGATTTCGACGAACTCTACGCCACGATCGAGGGCGGCGGGTCGTGGGGACGGGTCGTCGCCTCCGTCGCCGAGGTCAGTCACCATTTCGACAGCCGCTACGACGCCTCCGCCGCCCTGCCCGCCTTCGGTTCCACCGGACGAACGGGCGCGCTGGACGAGAGCAAGGCCATCGACCTGCTCGTGGCCGAACTCACCGTCTCCTCGCCACAGGACCGGCGGTTGCGGTGGCTCGCGGGCGGATTCGCCTCGACCAGCACCACCACCAGTTCGACCCTGCTGTCGCAACTCACCCCGACCCGCGCCGAAATCTATGACGAGGATCGCGCCGACACCCTGAACGACATCGCCGCCTTCGGCGAGATCGTGTTCGACCTGACCGATCGGCTGACCGCGACCGCCGGCGTCCGGTATTTCAACTTCGACTACGACGTCGACTCCATCGTGGGCCAGGCCGGAACGGAGCGCCGGTTCGCCGCCAGCGACACCGCGTCCGGCTTCTCTCCGAAGCTTGGTCTGGCCTACCGTCTGGGTGAGCAGATCAACCTCTACGCCCAGGTCTCGCAGGGGTATCGCGCCGGAGGGTTCAACACCGCCGGCCCCATCGGGCAGGTCTTCGACGGCGGCCCGGGGTCGCCTGCGCGGGAGTATCTGCCGGACGAGCTGTGGAACTACGAGATCGGCGCCAAATCCTCGTTTCTGGATGGACGCGCCACCGCCCGCATCGCCCTGTTCCATTCGACATGGAGCGATATCCAGAGCGACCAATTCCTGCCCAGCGGCCTCGCCTATGCCGTCAACGTCGGCAACGGGGCCAACGACGGTGTCGAAGTCGAGGCGGCCTGGCAGGTCACGGACGACTGGGCGCTGCGCGGCAATGCGGTCCTGGACGATCCCCAGATCACGACGCCCAGCCCCGATTTCGATTCCCGCGGGGATTCCGGCCTTCCCGGCGTGCCCGGCTTTTCGGCCAACATCGCCCTTCAGTATCGCAAAGCGCTGGACAAGGGCTTTACGCTCTCGGGGAACGCCAACCTGACCTATGTGGGAGCCTCGCGCCTGACCTTCTCCGGCGAGGACCGCTACCGGATGGGCGATTACGCCACCGGACGGATCGCCCTGGGGCTGTCACGCGACGACTGGTCGATCACGGCCTTTGTCGACAACCCGTTGGACAGCCGGGCGAACACCTTCTCGTTCGGCGACCCGTTCCGCCTCGCGGACGCCGCCGCCGTCACGCCCTTGCGCCCACGCACCGTGGGCCTCTCGGTCAACATCTTCAGATAATCGGAAAGCTGTGCAGTCATGCTGACCTGGCTGGTGAACAAGGCATTCGCTTCGGTGGTCCGGACGGGCCGTTTGACGGTGCTTCTGCCGGGCGGCGAGGCGCTGGCGTTCGGCGACGGGAGCGGACAGCCTGTCCGCATCCGCTTCACCGATCGCGGCAGCATCATCGGTGTGCTGACCAACCCCGACCTGCGGCTGGGCGAGGCCTTTACCGACGGTCGGATGATCATGGAGCAAGGCACGGTCTATGACCTGCTCTGCCTGATCATGAGCCAGCCTTCGGAACCCCGCAAACCGCTCGAGCGGTTCATCGAACGCAGCCGTCGGGCCTGGTCGTTGTGGAGGCAGCAGAACCTGCCCGGCCAGTCACGCCGCAACGTCGCCCACCACTATGACCTCGGTGACGACTTCTACGCCCTCTTCCTCGATCCCGACTGGCAGTATTCCTGCGCCTATTTCGAGAGCGACGATCAGAGTCTGGCCGACGCCCAACTGGCCAAGAAGCGCCATATCGCGGCCAAGCTTCTGGTTCGTCCCGGGGACCGGGTTCTGGACATCGGTTGCGGTTGGGGCGGGTTGGGCCTGTATCTGGCCGAGGTCGCGGACGCCGCCTCGGTGGTCGGCGTCACCTTGTCGGAGGAACAGCTTGCCCGGGCGCGTTCGCGAGCCAGCCGGTCACCACGCGGAGATCGGCTGGACTTCCGTATCCAGGACTACCGCGCCGTGCCCGAAACCTTTGACCGGATCGTGTCGGTGGGAATGTTCGAGCATGTCGGCCTGAACTTCTACGACACCTTCTTCGCCACCTGCCGCGAGCGGCTGACCGAGGACGGTGTCATGCTGTTGCACACCATCGGATCGTCGGACGAACCCACGGTGACCAACCCGTGGATGACCCGCTACATCTTCCCGGGAGGTCACCTGCCGTCGCTGTCGGACCTGGCGCCGGCGATCGAACGCTCCGGATTGGTGGTCACGGACGTCGAGGTGCTTCGACTTCACTATGCGAAGACACTGCGCGCCTGGCACGACGCCTTCGACGCGCGCCGCGCGGAGGCTGAAGCCATGTTCGACGCTCGCTTCTGCCGGATGTGGGAATTCTATCTGTCGCTGTCAGAGGCGGCCTTCCGCCATGAGGACATCGTCATCTTCCAACTTCAGTTGGCGCGCCGGCAGGAGAACGTGCCCGTGACCCGGGACTATCTGCCATTGGCCGAGGCGGCGCTGCGTCAGGCCGAAGCCGGAACAGCCCGGAAAGACGCCGCCTGATCGACCAGGGACGACTTACGACGGCGCCCGCCAAAGCCATTCGGCCCTACAGGGACGATGCAGGATCGGTAACTATCTTTTTTAAAAGGGGAAAATGGCGCACCCGACACGATTCGAACGTGTGACCTTTGCCTTCGGAGGGCAACGCTCTATCCAGCTGAGCTATGGGTGCATATTCGTTATAGTATTATAAAGCATAAATGTTTATTGTTCAAAAAAAGTGCCCGGGTAGGGATTTGAACCCCACAATTCTNNATCCAGCTGAGCTACGGGTGCATTCCGGCGACGACGCGACGGACGACGGGCCTTACAGCAGGATGCGGGCGTCCTCAATCCCAAAGCGATGAAGACCGGCGGCAAAGCAGACGATCGGCGCCTGCGTCTTGGCGAAAGCCGTATGCGGGCCTAGCGTCCGCGCCCTGACCGATCCCGGAGTTCCGCCATGCGCGCCGTCGTCCTGATGCTTCTGTTTCTGCTGGGCGCCTGCGCGACCGCGCCCCAGCCGGGTCGGGGGCCGGATGCGACCGGCGACAGCCTGGACGCCATAGCCCGCGACTACGTCGCCCTGACGCTGGAGATCGGCGAGCGCGAGCCCGGCTATGTCGACGCCTATTACGGCCCGGCCGAATGGCAGGCGGCGGCCAAGGCGAACCCGCGCACCGTGCCGCAACTGATCCAGGGCGCCGCCGGCCTGACCCAGCGTCTGGACGCCGTGTCCGACCGCGGCCTCGACGCCCGGAGCCTGCAGCGCCGCAAATACCTCAAGGCCCACGTCTCGGCCGCCGCCGCTCGGCTGCGCATGCTGTCGGGTGAAAAGATGAGCTTCGCCGACGAGGCCTACGCCCTGTTCGGCATCCGCCCCGAGCTAAAGCCGCTGGCGGACTACGACCCCATCCTGGCCCGCATCGACGCCATCGTCCCCGGAACCGGCCCGCTGACGCCCCGCATCGCCGCCTTCAAGGCCGGCTTCGTGATCCCGAAGGACCGGCTGGAGCCGGTGATCTCCGCCGCCATCGCCGAGTGCCGCAGACGCACCGCCGAACATATCGCCCTGCCCGCCAATGAACGCTTCACCCTGGCCTTCGTCGGCGACAAGCCGTGGTCGGGCTATAATTATTACCTCGGCGACGCGGCCTCGAAGATCGAGATCAACGCCGACTTTCCCATCGATGTGGACCGGGCCATCGATCTGGGCTGCCACGAGGGCTATCCCGGCCACCACGTCTACAACGCCCTGCTGGAGCGGACCTTCGTCAAGGAGAAGGGCTGGGTGGAGATGAGCGTCTATCCGCTGTTCTCGCCGATGTCCTTCGTCGCCGAGGGCAGCGCCAACTACGGCATCGACCTGGCCTTCCCGGGCGATGAGGCCCAGGTCTTCGAGCGCGACGTTCTGATGCCCCTGGCCGGTCTGCCGCGCGCCGACATCGTCGCCGACGCCGAACTGGGGCGGCTCACCCGTCAGCTGGCGCGCGCCGAATACGCCATCGCCGACGACTATCTGTCGGGCCGGGTCGGCCGCGAGGAGAGCATCGCCCGGCTGTCGAAATATCTGCTGATGCAGCCGGACAAGGCGGCCCAGCGGCTGCGCTTCATCGACACCTACCGCAGCTACATCATCAACTACGGCCTCGGCCGCGACACGGTTCGGGCCTGGGTCGAAGGGCAGGGTTCGGACCATTGGCGCGGCATGGAGACCCTGCTGGCCAGCCAGATCCTGCCGGTGGATCTGCTGAAATAGGGTCGACCCTCGACCCTCACCCCTCATCCTGCTAACCACCGCACCGCATGAAATTCCCCGACCGCATCCCCCGCATCGCCCTCGCCGCCTATGGCTTCGCCCTGGCCATCATCGTTCTGGACCAGTGGAGCAAGGCCTACGTCCTGGGCGGGCTGGAGCTGCGTGACGTCGGCCGGGTGTTCGTCTTCCCACCCGTCTTCAACGTCAGCTATGTCGAGAACACCGGGGTCAGCTTTGGCCTGTTCGGCGGCGGCTCGGCGCGCTGGGTGCTGTCGCTGTTTTCCGTCGTCGTCGCCGCGGGCCTGGCCTGGTGGGCCACCCAGGCCGACCGCCGCCTGCTGATCACCGCCATCGGCTTCGTCATCGGCGGAGCGCTCGGCAACGCCATCGACCGCATCCGCTTCGGCTACGTCGTCGATTTTCTGGACTTTTCCGGTACCGGCGTCTTCCCCTGGGTGTTCAACATCGCCGACAGCGCCATCACCGTCGGCGTGGTCCTGCTGATCCTCGACAGCGTTTTGTCGGATCGCCGCGCCGCTCAGGTTGGCGTGGTCCACGAAAAGTCGTAATCAGCCGCTCTTGAGTATTCCCCATTCTTGAGTGTCCTAGGGGCGCGCCCAACCAGCGCCGCCGGAGTTAAGCCCAGACATGCGCATTCGCAGCCTCGCCGTCGTCAGCCTGCTGGCCGTTTCCACCGTGGCGCTGGGCGCCTGTGGCGGCCTGAAGCAGACCATCGGCCTGACCAAGGTCGTGCCGGACGAGTTCGTCACCGTCTCGACCGCCCCGCTCAGCGTGCCGCCGGAATACGGCCTGCGTCCGCCGGCGCCCGGCCAACCGCGCCCGCAGGAACTGGCGCCGGAAAGCGCCGCCCGCCAGATCCTTCTGGGTCAGCGTCAGTCGATCACCCGCACTCCGGGCGAAACGACCCTGGTCAACGCCGCCGGCGCCGACCGCGCCGACCCCCTGGCCCGTTACGTCGTCGACGATGAGTTCGGCGACCTGACGCACAAGGAAGAAAGCTTCGCCAACCGCGTCATGTTCTGGCGCAAGGACAGCGCCGAGAGCCAGGCCCCGACGGTCAGCCAGACCGCCCAGGGCGCCGTGACCATCGACGCCGCCAGCGAACACGCCCGCCTGGAAGCCCTGACCGGCACGAACGCCGGCATCACCATCCAGCCGCGCCGCTCGAGCGGCTTCAAGCTGCCGGGCCTCTAGGGCTTTCCAGCCCCTTACACGCACTTGAGATAAGGACGCGCTTGCCACAGGCTTGTGCGTCCTTATTGTAAACGGACCCTATCGCATCCTCCCCGGAGCGTCGCATGTCCGAATCCATCACCGCCCTTCTCGCCGACCTGTCGGGCATCGACCAGCTTCGTCTCGGCATGGAGGGCAAGGCGCCGATCGCCCCCATCGCCAGGACCGTCGGCTTCGATCTCGTCGAGGTCGAGGAAGGCCGGGTGGTGTTCGAAGCCGTCCCCACACGCGCCGTCTACAATCCGCTCGGCACGGTCCACGGCGGCTGGATGGCCACGGTGCTCGATTCGGCCTGCGGCTGCGTGGTCCATTCCATGCTCAAACCCGGCCAGACCTATACGACGCTGGAGCTCAAGACCGTCTTCCATAAGGCGCTCAAGGCCGACGTCCCGGTCCGCGCCGTGGGCAAGATCGTTCAGATCGGCCGCCGCGCCGCTTTCTCCGAGGCCGAACTGAGAGGCCTGGACGGCAAGCTCTACGCCACCGCCACCTCGACCTGTCTGGTGATGGAACGCTGACCCGCGCGATAGCGGGCCTCGAGTAGCCCAAGAGGCGATAGGCCAAAAAGCAAAGGCAATAGGCGGCTTGCCGCCTATTGCGCGAGCATACCGCCGTCGATGCGGAACTCCGAACCCGTCACGAACTTGGATTCGTCCGAGGCCAGATAGAGCACGCAATAGGCCACGTCGTCGGGCTCCCCGATGCGCTTCAGCGGGATGCCGCGCGCCAGACGCTCGTGGGCCTTGGCCTCGTCGCCGTGGGCCATGGCGACGAAGGGATCCAGGATCGGCGTCTTGATGAAGACCGGGTGGACCGAGTTCGAGCGGACATTCCACTCCATCTTGGCGGCCTCAAGGGCGATGGTGCGGCTGTAGTTCCAGACCCCGGCCTTGGTGGCGTTATAGGCGCCCATGCCGGGCGCCGCGGCCAGACCGGCCATGGACGAGATGTTGATGATGGAAGCGGGTGCGGCGGCGCGCAGATGCGGCATGGCGTGTTTGCAGCCGAACATCACCGAGCGCAGGTTGATCTCATACTGGCGCTGCCAGTTCTCGGCCGTGTCCTCCTCGACGAAGACCAGCGGCCCGCCGACGCCGGCGTTGTTGATCAGCACCGACAGCCCGCCCATGTCGGAAGCGGCCGCGGCGACGACCGACACCCACTGCTCTTCCGACGCCACATCATGGGCATAGGCAAAGGCTGACCCCGGAATCTCCGCATCGATCGCCTTGGCCAGAGCCTCGGCGCGGCCGCCGTCGATGTCGCTGAGGGCGACCTTGGCCCCCTCGCGCGCCAGCATCCAGGCGAAGGCCTCGCCCAGCCCCCCGGCGGCGCCCGTGATCAGGGCCTTCTTGCCTTCGACGCGTCCAGTCATGCCTTCGCTCCCAGCATTTGCGCGGCCTCGTCGATGAAACGGGCCATCTTGATATCGAGTTCGGTGACGCCTCCGGCGTCATGGGTGGTCAGGACCACGCTGACCCGGTTGTAGACATTCGACCATTCCGGATGGTGGTCCATCTTGTCGGCCATCAGGGCGACACGGGTCATGAAGCCGAATGCGGCGTTGAAATCCTTGAAGATCAGGTTGCGGGAAATGGCCGGACGCGGATCGTCCGCACGGCTCCACAGGGGCAGGGCGGCCAGAGTTTCCGCAACGTCAACAGGCATTTGCGCCATTTTATGTTCCTCGCCTCTCTCCGCCCTAGCCTTCTCGACGGTCCCTCACAAGCGCGCATCGCGACAAAGGAACGCAGTCCCAAGCTTGGGCGTTACCGAGCGTCGCCATTCATTGGCATGCTTCAACGGAGTGGCCCCATGGACAATCTCTGGATCGCTTCGCTCGACCCCGCCGACCGCAAGCGGATCGAGCCGCACCTGCGCGAAAAGGCCTTCGATCAGGGCCAGATCATCTACGACGCCGGCGAGGCCGTCGACGAAGTCTGGTTCCCGCTCAAGGGCGTGGTCTCGCTGATGACCATGCTGCCCGACGACAAGATGATCGAAACCGCCGCCATCGGCCGCGAGGGTCTGGTCGGGGTCACCTGCGGCCCCATGAACGCCCGCGCCTTCAGCCGGGCGATCTCGCAGTCCGAAGGCGTCGCCGCCTGCCTGCCCAACGATATCTTCTCCGATGCCCTCGGCAAGAGCGAGGCGATGCGGGTCTCTCTGTCGAAGTTCACCGAAGGGCTGTTCGCCCAGGTTCAGCAGACCGCCGCCTGCAACGCCCAGCACCGTCTGGATGAACGGCTCGCCCGCTGGCTGCTGACCATCCACGACCGGTCCGAGGGCAACCGCTTCGAACTGACCCAGTCCGATGTCGCCGGCATGCTGGGCGTGCGCCGCGCCACGGTCAGCGAGGTCGGCGCCGTGCTTGAGGGCAAGCACCTGATCAAGCGCGGTCGCGGCTGGGTCGAGGTCACGGACCGCAAGGCGCTCGAACAGGCGTCGTGCGGCTGCTACGGGGTCATGCGCGGCGTCATGCATGATCTGGGTCTGCCGCGCCCGCGAGCCAGCTAGACTGTTCGCAACCGGCCGGATCGCGGTAAGGGTGGCGGCATGTCCGATGCGTCCCACAACGATCCGGCCGAGCCCGCCCAGACCGCAGGCCAGACGGCGACGAAGCCCGTGCCAAACTGGCGGCCATGGCTGGTCAAGGGCGCCTTCGAAAGCGCCCTGATCATCCTGTCGGTGATCGTCGCCATGGCCGTCTCCCAATGGGCCGACGACCAGAAGACGGCGGCCCGCGTGAAGGAGATGCGCGGCTTCCTGCGCGCCGAGATCCAGGCCAACCGCGACCTGATCGCCCATCCCGACGCCCTGCCCCACCATGAGCGGCTGAAGCAGGTCTTCGGCGAGAGCATGGGGTCGCTGGAAGCACCCGTGTCGCGCGAGGCCGCCGTCGGCGCCGCCCGCAGCCTGTTCGCCACCGGCCTGCACCCCACCCACGTCAGCGACGCTGTCTGGACCAGCCTCTCGGGCGGCGAGCTTATGGAGCATATGGACCCCCGCGAGGTCTTCATGCTGGCCGCCCTCTATCGGGACCAGGGCAATCTGGATGACGTGAACCTGGCCGGCTATGAGGCCGCGACCGGCCTTGTCGAGCTACTGGCGACGGGCGAGGACGCCAAGGTGCGACTGATGCGGACCCTCCTGATGCTGGAGGACATGGTCGCCCAGGAGAGGCGGTTGATCGCCCTCTATGACCAGGCCCTGGCCGAGCTGGACGACGCGCCCCGCGTGGTGGTCAGCGCCCAATCGAAGAGCGGGACAAACAGGCCCGGTGACGCCGCGCCTGCGAAGAGCTAGACCCCTGTCATGACCAGCGCCTCCTCCCCCGGCCCTCACGATTTCGGCCCCCATTCGTCGGGCGACACCTCCTCCTTCGGCTTCCGCGACGTCGACGCCAAGGAGAAGGTGAAGATGGTGCGCGGCGTCTTCGACAGCGTCGCCTCCAGCTACGACCTGATGAACGACCTGATGAGCGGCGGCGTCCACCGGCTCTGGAAGGACGCGGCGGCGGCCAAACTCAATCCGCGTCCGGGCGAGACCATCCTCGACGTCGCGGGCGGCACCGGCGACATGGCGCGCCGCTACTCGAAGATGGCGCGCCGGGCCCAGGAACGGCGCGGTGGCGACGACGCCTCGGTCATCGTGCTCGACTACAACGCCGAGATGATCATGGCCGGCGTCCAGAAGGGCGGCGAGCCTGAGATGCAGTGGACCGTCGGCGACGCCATGCATCTGCCCCTGCCCGACGCCTCGGTCGACGCCTATTCGATCAGCTTCGGCATTCGCAACGTCGCCGACATCGCCGTCGCCCTGTCCGAGGCGCGTCGGGTGCTCAAGCCCGGCGGCCGCTTCTTGTGCCTGGAGTTCTCGCGTCCCACGACCGAGGTCATCCGTCAGGCCTATGACGCCTGGTCCTTCCACGCCATTCCGGCCATCGGCCAGTGGGTCGCCCACGACCGCGACAGCTACCAGTATCTGGTCGAGAGCATCCGCCGCTTCCCCGACCAGTCGACCTTCAAGGCGATGATCGAGACGGCGGGCTTCCGCAATGTCTCGGTGACCAATCTGTCGGGCGGGGTCGCGGCCATCCACTTCGGGTGGGCGATCTGACCACGCCGCCGTCTCCCGACCCCGCGACCTTCCGCGTCGCTCCGGCCGCGCCAAAGGCCGTGCCCGTGCGCGATCCCGTCGGCGCGGCCTGGCGGCTGATGGGCTGGGGCTCGGTCCTCGCCCGTCACGACGCCCTGATCCCGCGCGAGATCACTCCTCTGCTGCCCGCCTGGGTCCGGCCGATCGCCGCCTTCATCCATCTGTTCGCCGGGCGTGAGGGCCGGGAGGGCCGGCCCGGCCAGCGTCTGGGCAAGGCCTTCGAGCATCTGGGTCCCGTGGCCATCAAACTGGGTCAGGTCCTCGCCACCCGCGCCGACATCTTCGGCGGGGAGTTCGCCACCGACCTCGGCCGCCTCAAGGACAAGCTCGCCCCCTTCCCCACCGATCAGGCGCGGCGCGAGATCGAACGGTCCCTGGGCCGACCGGTCGACAGCCTCTTCCTCGACTTCGGCGATCCCATCGGCGCGGCCTCGCTCGCCCAGGCCCACCCGGCCTGGCTCGCCGACGGCCGCAAGGTGGCGGTCAAGATCCTGCGTCCCGGCGTCGAGCGCCGCGTGGCGCGGGGGCTGGATTCCATGCGTCTGGCCGCCCGGCTGGTGCACCGTTTCGTGCCCGTCGCCCGCCGTCTGGAGCCCGACGCCTTCGTCGAGACCATCGCCCGCTCGATGGAGCTGGAGCTGGACATGCGTCTGGAGGCCGCCGCCGCCTCCGAGATGAAGGACATCATGGACAAGGCCGCGTCGGAAGACGGCGCCCATATGACCGCGCCGGGCGTGGTCTGGGACGGGGTCGGCAAGCGGGTCCTGACACTGGAATGGGCCAACGGCATGCCCATGACGGACCCGCTGTGCATCGAACAGCCGGGCCTCGACAAGGACGCCCTGGCCGACAATGTCGTGCGCGCCTTCCTCAGCCAGGCGCTGGACTACGGCGCCTTCCACGCCGATCTGCACGAGGGCAACCTCTTCGCCTCGGCTCCCGCCGAGCTGACCGCCGTTGACTTCGGCATCGTGGGTCGACTGGGTCCGGGGGAGCGGCGCTACCTCGCGGAAATCCTCTGGGGCTTCCTGCAGCGCGACTATCCCCGCATCGCCCGGGTGCATTTCGAGGCCGGCTATGTCCCGCCCAACCATTCGGTCGAGGCCTTCGCCCAGGCCCTGCGCGCGGTCGGCGAGCCGGTCATCGGCAAACAGGCGTCCCAGGTCTCCATGGGCCGGTTGCTGGGCCAGCTGTTCGAGATCACGGCCCTGTTCGACATGCATCTGCGGCCCGAGCTGATCCTGCTTCAGAAGACCATGGTCTCGGTCGAGGGCGTGGCCCGCCGCCTCAACCCCGACCACGACCTCTGGGCCGCCGCCCGGCCTGTGGTCGAACGCTGGATCCTGCGCGAGCTCGGCCCCCGGGCCCAGATCCGTGACGGCGTCCGCGAACTCATCTCCGGCGCCCGCGCCCTGTCGCGTCTGGTGCAGGATCCGCTGCGTCCCGAGACGGTCGTGATCCAGAAGCACGGAACACCCGCCTGGCTGGTGGTTTGTATCAGCGTTGCAACAAGCGCCTCCATCGGCGCCCTTCTTCTGTCCATTTGGTCGATCATCCATCGGTGACGACCGGTTTCGCGGATCCCACCATGACCAAGACCACCCTGACGGGCCTCGCGGCTCTCGCCGCCGCCCTGGTCCTCCCGGCCGTCGCCTCGGCCCAGTCGCTCGGAGCCGCGGGCACCCTGCCCAACACCTTCGACCGCCCGGCCTCGCAAGCGCCCCAGACGCCACAGGCCCAGGTCACCGTCCCGTCCGACGCGACCATCACGCCTTCTGATCCCGCCAGGGTCGCCGCCGCCGAGACCGCGCTCAAGGCGACCATCGCCGCCATGCAGGCGGGAACGCCCAACTATGACGCCATGACCCCGGACCTCGCCGCCAAGGTCCGCGAACAGGCCGCCACGGTCACGCCCCTGATCCAGGGCTTCGGAACCCTGAACGGCCTCAGCCACGTCGGGACCCAGAACGGCGCGGAGCTGTTCCTGGTCATGTTCGCCAACGCCCCGACCCAGTGGATCATCAATCTGACGCCCGAGGGCAAGATCAACGCCTTGCTGTTCCGCCCGGCCCCGGCCGCGCCCGCTACCTGATACGCCTTCCTCCTCTCTCTCCACTCCGGATATCCCCATGCGAAAGTCTCTGGCCGCCCTCGGCCCGATCGCGATCGGCTGCCTTGCGATAACCTGCGCCGCCTGCGCCTCCGGTCCTGATCGTGTCCCCGGCGGGCCGGGCGGGCCGGGCGGGCCCGGTGGTCCCGAAGGCGGTCCCGAGGGCGGCCCGCCCATGGCGCCGGGCCTGTTCGTCAGCCCCTTCGGCGAGCCCTTCCGCTCCGGGCCCGGCGAGCCCTACCCGGTCGCCGCCTGGTTCGCGGGGGCGGACACGGATCACGACGGCAAGCTGACCCGCGCCGAGTTCATGGCCGACGGCGTGCGCTGGTTCGACCGGCTGGATGTCAACAAGGACGGCGATATCGGCCAGGCCGAGATCGTCGCCTATGAGGCCATGGCCGCTCAACTGGGCGGCGGCATGAGAGGCCCGGGCGGCGGCCCCGGGGGTCCGGGTGGCGGCGGCGGCTGGGGCGGGCGTCCCGGCGGCGCGCCGGGCGGTGGGGCCTCTCTGGCCGATAACGATCAGGAAGGCGGGGGCATGCCCGGCGGCGGCATGGGAGGTCCGGGCGGCGGCGGCGGTCGCGGCAGTCGCGGCATGGACCAGGCTCCGCGCGGCGGCGGCCATCGCGCCATGGCGGCGACCTCCATCCTCGCCATGGCCGGACTTCTGAACGTGCCCGAACCGGTCAAGGCGGCCGACGTCGACGTCAACCAGCGCATCACCCCTGAGGAATGGGCCCGCGCCGGCGACCGCTGGTTCGACCTGCTGGACACGGACAAGGACGGCGTCCTGACCCTGGCCGAACTGCCGAAGACCCAGCTGCAGGAAGGCCGCGGCCAAGGCAGAGGCATGGGACACGGCGGGCGTCGCCGCTAGTCGGTCGACACCGGCTTCCCGCGTCCGCTCTTGATGCCCGACCGGTGCGACTTGGCCACCAGCCGCCGCTCCTTCGAGGCCCGGGTCGGCTTCGTCGGAACGCGATAGGTCGGGGCCACCGAGGCCTTGTCGACCAGTTCCTGCAGCCGCTCGATGGCGTCGGCGCGGTTGCGTTCCTGGGTGCGGAAGCGGACGGCGGTGATCAGGATCACCCCGTCCAGCGTCAGCCGGCTGCCCGCCAGCTTCATCAGCCGCTCGCGCACCGGATCACGCAGGGACGGCGAGTTCTTCGCATCGAACCGCATCTGGACGGCGGTGGCGACCTTGTTGACGTTCTGGCCGCCCGGACCGCCCGCGCGATAGAAGCGAAACTCCAGCTCGTCCTCGGGGATGGTCGTCATTGAGGCGGCGCTCCGGCGGCCTGCAACGCCAGCGCCCGCTTCGCCTTGACCACGGCCTGATCCAGCGCCTGCAGGAAGTTCGACCGGTCCTTCGGCCCGAACGGCGGCGGACCCGAGGTCGCCACTCCGATCGAGCGCAGATGCTCGCCGACCATCCGCCCGGCCAGGGCCGAACCGATCATGTCCGGAGTGAAGAACTGGCCGTTGGACTTGATCGCCTGCGCCCCCGCCTTCAGGCAGCGGTCGGCCAGCGGGATATCGGCGGTGATCACCACATCGCCCCTGACGGCCCGCTCGGCGATCCAGTCATCGGCGACGTCCGGCCCGGCGTCGACCACCACCTGCTCGATCCACTTTTCGCGCGGGGTGTTGATCCAGCTGTTGGACACCACGAACACATGCAGGCCGTACCGCGCGCCCACGCGATAGACCTCGTCCTTCACCGGACAGGCGTCGGCGTCGATGAACAGGCGGGGAAGGGTCATGGGCGTCTTCTACCCCACCACCCGCGAGAAATCAGCGCCCCCGCGCTCAAGTCGGGAGCGACCGCGTCGCGACCATAGCGCCCTCAAAAAGAGAGCTTACAACCCGCGTCAGCGCGGGTTGTAAGCCGCCGGCATGCCGCTCGCCTGCGCGCCGCCGTTGCGATAGCGGTCGCGCAGCAGGAACTGACGGCTCGACAGCGGCTGTTCCTGACCGGCGATGAAGACATTGGTCGCCGTGGTCAGGGGCTCCAGCGGGTCGCCGGTCCAGACCACGACGTCGGCGGCGGCGCCGGGCGTCAGTTCGCCCGCCTGACCGGCCTCGCCGAAAATCTTGGCCGGATTGACCGTCATCGCCGCGATCGCCGCCGCATAGGGCAGGCCGTGGGATACGGCGTTGCCGGCGTTGTAGCGCATCTCGCGGGCGCGGTGGATCGAACCCTCATTGCCCTTGATGGCGATGGTCACACCGGCCGCGTTGAGCGCCGCCGCATTCTCCATCCGCGCCGCCCGGGTCTCGAAATCGCCCGGCAGGTTGTCGATCGGGTTGATGAGGGCGGGCACGCCCGCCGCGGCGATGTCGGCGGCGACCAGCCAGCCTTCCTCGGCGCCGTCCAGGATGACCTTGACGCCCTCCTCCCTGGCCAGACGCAGCACCTGCTGGATATCCGAGGCGCGGTGCACCGTGACGATCAGCGGCATCGAGCCGTTGGCGACCGGGATCAGGGCCTCCAGATCGGCGCGCGACAGGCTGAGGTCGCGCAGGGCCGCGCGGTCATAGGCGGCCTTGTTGCGGGCATAGAGGCGAACCTCGGCCAGGGTTTCCTTGAACTGGATGAACTCGGCGCCGCGCGCGCCGCCGGCGACACGGGCGCCCGCCTCGCCGAACGGAGCGATCATGGCCACGCGCGGCTTGACCAGGATGTCATTGCCCTGCGCCAGGGTGATGATGGCCGCCTGACCCGCGAACAGGCCCGGGGACTGCAGACCGCCGCCGCCCAGACCGGCGAAGTCGTCTTCGCCGTCGTCCTTGTGATTGCCGCCGCCGCCGCCCGGATGGTTCGGCACGACAATGGCCCGGGTGATGCCGCCCAGACGCGCCACCGGCAGGGTGAAGGACCAGGGGTCCAGCCCGTAGGAGACGTCGAACGAGGCCGAGATCGTATTGGCGCCGCTGGCCAGATCGTTGGAGCCCTGCACCGACGACACTTCAGAGCCGCCGAGGCCTGAATCGACCGCGATGAAGCCGGGGGCGACCGTCNNACCGTCTTGCCCGTGGCGTCGATGACGCGGGCGCCGGCCGGGGCCGGGCCGGTCCCGACCGAGACGATCCGGCCGTTCTGGAGCACCACCGTGCCGTTCTCGATCACCGAGGTTCCGGTCAGCACCTTGCCGCCGGTGATGGCGACCGGGGTGGACTGGGCGAACGCCGCGCCGCCGAGGGCGAGGCTCGCGGCCGCGCCGAGGACGGCGCTTTTCGTCATGAGGCGGCGCATCAGCGGGCTCCCTCGTTCACGGTGGCGGCCGTCAGGCCATAGCCGGGCTGGCCCAGCTCGAAGTCGGAGGTCGGCTGATAGGCCGGATCGAACCGGTCGAAGGCCTTGCCGCCGTCGACGAAGACTTGATCGGCGCGGGCGTAGACCGAGAAGGGATCGGCGGACCAGATCACCACATCGGCGCGCTTGCCGGCTTCCAGCGAACCGGTCTGGTCGGCGATGCCGATGGCTTTCGCGGCGTTTAGCGTGAACCAGGCGACCGCGTGCTCTTCCGAGATGTTCAGACCGGCGGCGCGGCCGGCGGCCAGGGTCGCGGCGGCTTCCTGATTGAGGCGCTGCGTCAGCTGCGGGTCGTCGGAGTGGATGACGGCGCAGGAGCCTTCCGGCGCGTCGACCAGGGCGGCGTTGGATTCCACCGCGTCCAGCCCCTCCATCTTGAAGCCCCACCAGCCGGACCACATGGCCGCGCAGACATGCTCGCGGGCCAGCAGCGGCGCGATCTTGTAGGCCTCGATGGCGTGGTGGAAGGTCGTGACGCGGTAGCCGAACTCTTTCGCGATATCGAGCATGACGATCATCTCGTCGGCCCGGTAGCAGTGGTTCTCGACCAGGATCTTGCCGTCCAGAACGTCGGCCAGGGTCTCAAGCTGCAGGTTGCGGGTGGGCGGATCGCCCTTGCCCGTCTCACGCCACTTGTCCCACTTGGCCTTGTAGTCGCGCGCGGCGATGAAGGCGGCGCGGTAGCCGGCGACATTGCCCATGCCGGTCGCCGGCGACTGGTTGCGCGAGCCATAGACGCGGCTGGGGTTCTCGCCGCAGGCCATCTTCAGCGAATAGGGGGCGTCGGGCAGTTTCATGCCCTGGACGCTCATCGCCGGGACGTTGCGCAGGGTCACGCCGCGGCCGCCGAACAGGTTCGCCGAACCGGGCAGGATGTGGAGGGTGGTGACGCCGCCGGCGCGGGCGNNGGCGGTGTTGAAGCCCGGATCCTGCGGCCAGACCGAATGCTCGGCCCAGACCTGGGCGGTGTTGGGGTTGGTGGCCTCATTGCCGTCCGACATCCCCTGCACGCCCGGCGACGGATAGACGCCGAGGTGGGAGTGCACGTCGATCACGCCAGGGGTCACATAGCGCCCCTTGGCGTCGATGACGGTGTAGCCGGCCGGGATGGCCAGATCGGCGCCGCCGACCGCCTGGACCTTGCCGTCGGCCATCAGGACGACGCCGTTCTCGATCTTCTGGCCCGTGCCCGTGAACACCGTCGCGCCCACGATCGCCGAGTTCTGGCGCGGCAGGGGCTGGTAGGTCGAGGGATAGGGGTCGTGGTTGGCCGCATAGTCGAGGCCCGGCGCGAGCGGGTCAGGCGCCTTGCTCTCGGCGCTGGCGCTCGACGAAGAGGATGAGGTTCCGGTCGTGGCGCAGGCCGACAGACCGAATGCGCCGACCATGGCGCAGGCGAGCACGCCGAGGCTGGCTCCCCGCAGGCGAGACATCTTCATGGATATTCCCCGTGTCCCCGACCACCGCCGGGCTTTCCGAACGGCGACATAGAAACGGTGCGTTCCCCGACCTGTAAAGGTCGAAAATCAGCAAGCGGACAATCTTGTCCGGACAGTCTCGTCGTCGAGGTTGTCGACCGTGACCCGCTTCAACCGCGACTGGGCGCCGCGGGTCAGAACGACNNTGGCCAACAATTTCACAAGGGCTTCATTCGCCTCGCCTTCTACCGGGCGGGCGCGGACGCGGACCTTCAACACAGGCCGTCCATCCGCATCGACATCCCATCCGTCCACCTGATCGGCGGAGGCTCCGGGGGTCAGTCTGACGGCGAGGCGAGCGGTCACGCCCGCCCCGCGATCAGGGCAGTCACCTTAACCCAGCGCAGCCATCAGTTCGGGCACGACAGTCTTGTAGTCGCCGACGATGCCGTAATCCGCGACCTGGAAGATC